>NZ_JBBHER010000005.1:0-423526 GCF_037646705.1 Paludibacillus litoralis | reverse complement strand
TCAAATACGCGCCATGGTTGAGCATCGGCCCCTCTTCCACCCCTCTCGAGCCAGCCCACAAACGAGCCGGACAGCCATCGCGCTATGCAAAAGAAACCTCCCGCAGTCAACCGGGAGAGCGGGGAGGGGCCCCGCCGGGCGCCGCCGGCGGCGGCGCTGGCGGGGGCCGCGCCGCGGCGGGCCGCCGGAGGGCGCGCGCGGCGCCTGATATGCGGCAAGTTTTTGATTAAATGGAGTTATCAGCGCGGCGCGGCGCGCGCGGGGGAGCGGGCGGGCGACGGCGCCGGCCCGGTTTAGGCGCGGGGCGGATCGGCGGCCGGGATGAGGAGGGCGGGCCGGCGTCTCCGGCGGGCGAGGGCGCGCCCGGCCCGCGCCCAGCCGTCAGCCCCGCCACCCCAAACGGTTGTCCGGCGGGGTCGATCCGGGCCCCGGCGGGGGCGGGCGCTCACGAATCGCGGCCTCCGCCGGCGAGCGTCTTCTCCAGCATGCAGTGGACGCCTTTCGCGCCGTTCACGGTCTGGGTGATGCGAAGATCCGCCGCGAGCGAGCAGAGCGTGTAGGCGTCCTCCGGCCCGAGCCCGGCGGTCTCCCCCAGCAGCGCGATCATGTCCCGGAGCGCCATCACCGCGCACTGGTCGAGATCGGGGTCCATGCCCATGGTGATGAGATGGGTCTCGGTCTCCGCGCGCGGATAGGCGAAGCCGAGATCCTTGCGGAGCACGAACTCGAAATCGCCTTCGAGCGCGGTCTCGATCGCGGTGACGTTGACCTCGCCGTCGCCCTGCGCGCCGTGGCCGTCCCCGCAGGAGAACAGCGCCCCCTCGACCATGACCGGGAGATAGAGCGTGGCGCCGGGGCCGAGCTCCTTGTTGTCGAGGTTGCCGCCATGCGCGCGCGGGATCAGCGTGGTGATCCGCCCCCATTCCGGCGGCGGCGCGACGCCCATCACCCCGAAAAACGGCCGCAGCGGCAGATCGAGCCCCCAGGGCAGCCGGGCGGTCTTCGCCTCGAGATCGAGCGGGATGGTGAGATGGCGCGGCTTGGGAAAATCGTCCTGCAGCGTCCCCATCAGCGGCTTGATGAAATTATAGCCCCAGTCCTGCCGGAACCGGATATCGCCGATCCTGACCTCGAGCACGTCGCCGGGCCGCGCCCCCTCGACCCGGATCGGGCCGGTGAGGATATGGCCGGGGGTCATCCGCTCGGAGCGGGCGTGAACCTCGAGAAGCTCGGGCGGGACGTGAAAGCCGTCCGGCGGCAACACGTCCGGGCCGCCGGAGATCGACGCGATCGTCACCCGGTCGCCGCTCCGGATCGTGAGGGCGGGGGGGATCGTCGCCTCGAAAAACCCCCAATGGCAGGTCTCGACGCTCGGTTTCAGGTGATGATGGGTCATCGGCGGCTCCTCATGCGCCGGCCCAGTCCTGCGCGCGGCGGATTTCATAGGCGACGAGGTGGCTGTGCGCGAGCGCGAGATAGGGGGTCCTGACCTCGTTCTCCTTGGCGAGGCCGATCAGATGGCCGATGATATGCTCGCTCTCCGTCGGCGCCCGGCGCTCCACGTCGCGCATCATCGACGCGGTCGATTTCGAGTCCTCGTCGAACAGCATCCCCCGGCAAGAGGCGACGGCCTCCATTCCGGGTTTGCGCCCTTCCGACGCCGCGATCGCGGTGGTCTCGGCGAGGAGCCCCTCGATCAGCGCGCGGCCCTCTGGCGTCTTGAGAATGACGCCGACGCTGGCGCGCATCAGGCAGGTCGCCGCGGCGATGCTGGCGAGGAACACGTATTTGTCCCACATCGCCTGCACCACGGCGGGGGTGTGGATCGCGTTCACCGTGGTCCCGGAGAAGGCCGCCTTCAGCGCGTCGCAGGCCGGGGACTGGCCGCCGTCGAGCCGGCCGAAGCGGATGTCGTTCAGCCGGTTCATGTGGATGATCGCGCCGTCGTCCCGGAGAGTCCCGCCGATGTGAACCGCGCCGCCGAGGATCTTCTCCTCGCCGAATTTCACTTGCAGGTAATCGAGATGCGAGATTCCGTTGAGAAGCGGAACGATGAGCGTGTCGGGGCCGACATAGGGCGCGATATCCGCCGCCGCCGCCTCCAGGTCATAGGCCTTGCAGGTGAGGATGACGATGTCGAAAGGCGCCGCCTTCTCTCCGGCGGTGATCAGGTTCGGCTCGATCTTCAGGTCGCCGAGCGGGCTGACGACCTGAAGCCCGTTCTTCTTCAAGAGGTCGCGCCGCTTCGGGCGGACCAGAAAGGTGACGTCCGCGCCGGCCGCCGCCATTCGCGCCCCGTAATATCCGCCGACCGCGCCGACCCCCAGAACCAGATACCGCATCGCATTCTCCTTCGCTTGCGGCGGGAGAGTTTCGCCGCGCCGCGCGCATGTCAATGACGCCCGGTTGTTTTCAAGCGCCGGGTTTTGAGATATCCGCCATCTCCGCGACGGCGGCGTGAAAAGCGCGGCGCCGGGCCGCCGGGGGGCTGCGATGAAGCAAACGGTTCTCGCCTGCGATCTGGGCGGCGCGACCTTTCGCGCCGGGCTGGTGGACGCCGCCGGCGCCGTCACGGCCTTCGCCGCCGAGCCGAGCGGGAGCGCCGCCCATGAGCGCGCCCCCGAGGACTGGTGGCGCGGGCTGGAGCGCCTCGTCGCCGCGCTGGCGGAGCGGGACGCGGAGGGGCTGAGCGCCGTCGCCGCCGTGGCGATCACCGGCTTCACCCGGACCCAGGTCCTGCTCGACGCGGCGCTGCGGCCGGTGCGCCCGGCGATCATGTTTTCCGACAGCCGCGCCGAGGCGCTGATGGAGGAGATCCGCGCGCGCGCGCCCGCCGCGCATCCGGAGACGGCGGGGCTGAACGCGTTCCACCCGCTCGCCCGGCTCTTCTGGCTCGGCCGGCGTGAGCCGGACCGTCTGGCGGCGGCCGTCGCGGTGGTGGACCCGAAAGATTATCTCAACGCGATGCTGACCGGGCGCGTCGTCAGCGACCCGATCTCCGCGGCGCGGCTCTCCGCCTCGGCAGGCCTGTTCGGCGCGCTCGGGCTTCGCGGCGATCTCGCGCCGGAGATTCTGGCGCCGGGCCGGATCATCGGGCCGGTCCGCGCCGACGCGCCGGGCGCGCTCGGGCGGCTGGCGGGGGCGCCGGTGGTTTCCCTCGCGCATGACACATGGGCGGCCGCGCTCGGCCTCGGGGCGATGCGGGCGGGGCGCGCCTATGACCTCTCGGGGACCACCGAGGTCTTCGGCGTCTTCTCGCGCGAGCCCGCCGCCGCGGACGGGTTGATGAGCGTCGCCTGGGGGCGGGGGGCGCATCAGCTCGGCGGGCCGAGCCAGTGCGGCGGCGACACGCTGCTCTGGGCGCTCGGCCTCCTCACCGGTGGCGCGGTCGCGCCGGGCGAGGCGGGCGCGGCGGCGGCGCGGATTCTGGCGGGGCCCCGCAGCGAGGCGCCGCTTCTTTTTCTGCCCTATCTCAACGGCGAGCGGACGCCCTGGTGGGACCCGGCGCTCCGCGGCGGCTTCATCGGCCTCGACCGCGCGCACGGGCCGGCCGATTGCCTTTACGCGGTGATGGAGGGCGTCGCCTTCCTGAACCAGATCGTGCTGGAGCGAGCCGAGGCCGCGATCGGGCGGCCCGTCTCCGAGATCCGCTTCGGCGGCGGCGGCGCGGCGAGCCCGGTCTGGGCGCAGATCAAGGCCGATATCTGCGCGCGCCCGGTGCTGACCACCCGCGCGGCGGAGCCGGGGCTGATCGGTTGCGCCGCGGCGGCGCTGACCGCGCTCGGCCGCTTCGCGTCGCTGGACGCGGCGCAGGACGCCATGGTCGCGATCCGCCGCCGCCACGCGCCGGACGCCGGAGCCCGCGCGCGCTATGAGCGGCTCCGCCCGCTCTTTCTCGCGGCCCATCATGCGCTGGCGCCGATCTCGGCGGCGCTCGGGCGGAGCGGGGCGCCCTGAAATCGGGCTTGCGGCGCGGCGCCGCTTCGTGGATGCAAGGCCGCTGAGTGCGGCGAAGATGGCGGACCCGGAATGCGACGCGTGATCGAGACCTATGGAACCGCAATCGCCGGCGCGGCGATGATCCTGTTTTTCGTGATCTTCGCGCCGAAATTCGCGACGCCGTCCAATCTGGCGAACGTGCTGAAGGACACCAGCTTTCTCGCCATACTGGGGCTCGGCTTCACGCTGGCGCTGGTGGTCTCCGAGCTGGATCTCTCCATCGCCGACGTCGCCAGCCTCGCCGCCGTCGCCTGCGGCGCGCTGGTTCATGGCGGCTGGCCGCCCGTCGTCGCGGTCGGCGCGGCGCTGGCGATCGGCTGGGCGGCGGGGGCGTTCAACGGCTTCGGCGTCACCCGGTTGCGCATTCCGTCATTGATCATGACGCTTGGAGTCGCGGCGGTGGCCAAGGGGCTCGGCTACATGCTGACCCAGGGCGTCGCCTTCGTCGGGCGCTGGCCGGCGGAGTTCACCGGCATCGCCCGCGGCGCGGTCTTCGGGGTGCCCTATCTCGTGCTCTGGATGCTCGGCTGCGGCGCGCTCGCCTATGTCCTGATCGGCTGGACCCGGACCGGCGCCCACATGAAGGCGACCGGCGAAGCGGTGGAGGCGGCGCGCCTCGCCGGAATCCGGACCGCGCGGATGAAGCGGCTCGGCCTCACCCTCTCCGGGGTGCTGGCGGCGGTGATGGCGGTGCTGCTCGCGGCCAGCCTCTCCTCGGCCGCGCCGAGCATGGCGGGGGATTATTTCCTCTACGCGATCGCGGCCGTGCTTCTCGGCATGACGATGTTCCGGCCGGGCCATCCCAACGTTCCCGGCACGCTCTTCGCCGCCTTCGCGCTCAAGGTGCTCGGCAACGGCCTCGTCCTCCTCGGCGTCGCCTATTACTGGCAGGACATCATCCTCGGCCTGATCATCATCGGCTCGGTCGCGTTTTCGGCCAGCGTGACGAAGAAGGTGGCGTTCACGGTGTGACGCCGCGTAAAACCAGACCCGACAACAGGAGGTTCAAGCGATGACGACATGGAGAACTCTCGCCGGCGGCGCGCTCGCGCTCCTTCTCGGCGCGACAGCGGCGGGCGCGTTCGAGATCGGAGTGATCGGCTTTCAGTTCTCGTCCGAGACCCACGCCCGCGTCGCCAACGCGGCCGCGGCGGCGGCGGAGGCGAAGGGCTGGGACGTGACGCTCCTCAACTCCGAAGGCGCGCTGCCGAAACACGCCGAGCAGTTCGACGCGCTGATCGCCAAGGGCGTCGACGCGATCATCGTCGCCATGGGCAAGCCGGTCGAGGCGGACGCCCAGTTCCTCGCGGCGAAGGAGGCCGGGGTGCCGGTCGTCACCGTGCAGTCCGGATCGAGCCCGCACGCGCTGCTCGAGGTGCAGAGCAACGAATATCAGGTCGGCGCCGAGGCGGCGCTCTATCTCCTCGGGCGGATGGGCTATCAGGGGAACCTGCTGGAGTGCCGCTTCGAGATGAACGTCGCGACCCGGATCCGCGGCAAGATCCTCGATCAGGTTCTCTCCGAGAACACCGGCGTCGCCGTCGCCGGCGCCTTCTCGATGGCGCGCACCAAGAGCTGGCGCGACGAGGTCCGCAGCGGCATGCGGGCGCTCCTGCTGCAGAATCAGGGCGAGATCGACGGCGTCTGGGCCTCGTTCGACGGGCAGGCCTACATCATCGACGATCTGCTGGTGGCGGAAGGCGTGAAGAAGGGCGAGATCCCGCTCGTCTCCGTCGATGGCGGCGAGGAGACCTACCGCCGGATCGCCGACCCCGAGAGCACGCTGCTCGCCAGCGTCTCGATCCCCTACGAGACGATGGGCGAGCGGGCGGTCGATGTGATCGACCGGGTCGTGGTCAAGGGCGAGCCGGTCGAGGAGATCGCCGCCGGCCCCTATCTCTTTGTCGATTCGGTGCTGGTCGATCAGAGCAACGTGGCGGATTTTCTGCCGAAATGACCTCTCTCGCCGGGCGCGGCCGGTTCCGCGCCCGGCCCATCCCCGGAGCCGAGCGCCATGTTCGATGAATCGCCCGCCCGCCGCCCGCTGCTCGAACTGACCGGAATCGGCAAGAGATACGGCGCCGTCACCGCGCTCGAATCGATCGATCTCGCGGTGATGCCGGGCGACGTGCTGGCGATCTGCGGCGACAACGGCGCCGGCAAGTCGAGCCTGATCAAGATCATCTCCGGGGCGGAGCCGCCGACCGCCGGCGCCATGACCCTGAACGGGGAGGCGGTCTCGTTCCGCTCGCCGCATGACGCGCTGACCAAGGGCGTCGCCACCATCTATCAGGATCTCGCGCTGGCGCCGCGGCTCTCGATCCATGAGAACGTCTTCATGGGGGCGGAGCTCCGGCGAAGCGTCGGGCTTCCCTTCATCCGGATCCTGGACAAGCCGCGGATGGCCCGCGAGGCGCGCGGCTATCTGGAGCGCCTCGCGGTGAACATCGACGACATGCGCCGCCCGGTCGAGGGGCTCTCCGGCGGCCAGAGGCAGGCGGTGGCGATCTCGCGCGCGCTGCTCTGGGACGCCGGGATCATCATCATGGACGAGCCGACCGCCGCGCTCGGCGTGAAGGAGACCGCGCAGGTGCTCGGCCTGATCGCCCGGCTGCAGGCCGAGGGGCGCACGATCATCCTCGTCAGCCACAACATGGTCGACGTGGCGAAGGTGGCGACGCGGGTGGCGATCCTCAAGGCGGGCCGCAAGGTGGCCGACCGGCGCGTCGCGGGGCTGACGCCGGCGGATCTCAGCGAGATGATCATGACCGGCGAGCGCGGAAAGGCCGACGAAAGTGGAAAGGGCTGAGCGCATGCGCCTTCCCGTCATCATCGACACCGATCCGGGGCAGGACGACGCGGTGGCGATCCTGCTGGCGCTGGCGTCGCCGGAGCTGGATGTCCGGGCGATCGTCACCGTCGCCGGCAATGTCGATCTGGCGCGGACCACCGCCAACGCGCTCCGCGTCGTCGAGCTGGCGGGGCGGGAGCGGGTTCCGGTCCACGCCGGCGCCGACCGGCCGCTTCTCTTCCCGCTCGAAACCGCGAGCGCGGTCTGCGGGCCGGACGGGCTGGCGGGGGCGGGGCTGCCGCCGCCCGCCGGCGCCCCGGCCAGCGGGCGCGGCGTCGAGGCGCTGATCGCGGCTCTCCGCGACAGCCCGGAGAAGCTGACGATCTGCGCGCTCGGCCCGCTCACCAACATCGCGCTGGCGCTCCGGCTCGCGCCCGACGTCGCCGGGCGGATCGAACGGATCGCGCTGATGGGCGGCGCGCGGGATCTCGGCAACGTGACGCCGGCCGCGGAGTTCAATTTCCATGTCGATCCGCACGCCGCCGCCATCGTCTTCGGCGCCGGGGTTCCCATCGTCATGTTCGGCCTTCAGGTCACGCAGGCCGCCGTCCCGACCGGGGCCGAGCTCGAACGCCTCGCGGCGCTCGGGACCGCGTCGGGGCGCGCGGTTCACGGCATGATGGCCCGGCCCCGCGCCGGGCGCCCCGGCCCGGGCGCCTATCCGATGCACGACCCCTGCACGGTCGCGTGGCTGCTCGCGCCGGAGCTTTTCTCGGGGCGCGATTGCTTCGTCGAGATCGAAACCGGCCCTGGCCCGCTCCGCGGCCGCAGCACGATCGACTGGAACGGCGCGCTGAAGCGGGATGCGAACGCCCATGTCGTCGGCTCCCTCGACGCGCGCGGGGTCTTCGCCCTCCTGACCGACAGGATCGCCCGGCTTCGCTGACCCGAAGCGGGGGCCGGGCCCGCGCCCGCCATCCGGCGCGCGGCGTCCTGTGGACAGCGCACCCTCCGCTCGCTAGAACGCCGATCCGGTTCAGAGAAGTGGCGCGGCCCGCGTGCGCCGCCGAGGGAGCAAGCGGCAGATGGTCAGTCTCAACGAAATTCGGTCCACCTTCTTCGACTATTTCGAGAAGAACGGCCACACCCACGTCCCGAGTTCGCCCCTCGTGCCGCGGAACGATCCGACGCTGATGTTCACCAACGCCGGCATGGTGCAGTTCAAGAACGTCTTCACCGGGCTTGAGCATCGCGACTACAGCCGCGCCGTGACCAGCCAGAAATGCGTGCGCGCCGGCGGCAAGCACAACGACCTCGACAATGTCGGCTACACCGCCCGCCATCACACGTTTTTCGAGATGCTGGGGAATTTCAGCTTCGGCGACTACTTCAAGGAGCAGGCGATCCCGCTCGCCTGGGATCTCCTCACCAAGGAGTTCGGCCTGCCGAAGGAGAAGCTCCTCGTCACCATCTATCACGACGACGAGGAGGCCGCGCGGATCTGGAAAAAATACGCCGGCCTCTCCGACGACCGGATCATCCGGATCGCGACCTCGGACAATTTCTGGTCGATGGGTGCGACCGGCCCCTGCGGGCCCTGCTCGGAGATCTTCTACGATCACGGGCCGGAGGTCGCCGGCGGCCCTCCGGGCAGCCCGGAGGAGGACGGCGACCGGTTCATCGAGATCTGGAACCTCGTCTTCATGCAGTATGAGAGCCACGAGGACGGCTCGCGCACCGATCTGCCCAAACCCTCGATCGACACCGGAATGGGGCTGGAGCGGATCGGCGCGGTCCTGCAGGGCAAGCATGACAATTACGACACCGACCTCCTGCGGAGCCTGATCGAGGCCTCCGCCGCCGCGTCGGGCGTCGCGCCGGACGGGCCGGGCAACATCCATCACCGGGTGATCGCGGACCATCTCCGGTCCACCAGCTTCCTGATCGCCGACGGCGTGCTCCCTTCGAACGAGGGCAGGGGCTATGTGCTGCGCCGGATCATGCGCCGGGCGATGCGCCACGCGCATCTTCTCGGCGTCGAGGCGCCGCTGATGCACCGGCTGGTGCCGGCGCTGGTGCGGGGAATGGGGCAGGCGTTCCCCGAGCTCGGCCGCGCGCAGTCCATGATCGAGGAGACCCTCGCGCTGGAGGAGACCCGGTTCCGCAAGACGCTGGACCGCGGGCTCGGCCTGCTGGAGGAGGCGGTGGAGACGCTGCCGGAGGGCGCGGCGCTGCCGGGCGAGACCGCGTTCCGGCTCTATGACACCTACGGCTTTCCGCTGGACCTGACCGAGGACGCGCTCCGCGAGAAGGGCCGCGCCGTGGACACCGCCGGCTTCGACGCCGCGATGGCTGAGCAGAAGGCGAAGGCCCGCGCGGCCTGGGCCGGCTCCGGCGAGGCCGCCGACGCCGCGATCTGGTTCGACCTCGCGGAGGCGCACGGCGCCACCGAATTCCTCGGCTACGAGACCGGGACCGCCGAAGGCCAGATCCTCGCATTGGTGCGCGAAGGCGCCGAGGCGACGTCCCTCGCCGCCGGCGAGACCGGCGCGCTGGTGCTGAACCAGACCCCGTTCTACGCCGAGAGCGGCGGCCAGGTCGGCGACAGCGGCGAGATCCGCACCGATTCCGGCGCCGCGCGCGTCACCGACGTGAAGAAGATGCAGGGCGTCTTCGCGCATATGATCGAGGTGACCGAGGGCGAGATCCGCGTCGGCGCCGGCGCGGAGCTGGCCATCGACGGCGCGCGCCGCGCCGCGATCCAGGCCAACCACTCCGCGACCCATCTCCTGAACGAGGCGCTTCGCGGCCATCTCGGCGCGCATGTGGCGCAGCGCGGCTCCCTCAACGCGGAGGACCATCTCCGCTTCGATTTCAGCCACGCCAGCGCGATGACCCTTGAGGAGATCCGCGCCGTCGAGCGCGAGGTGAACGCCTATATCCGCCAGAACGCGCCGGTGACCACGCGCCTGATGACGCCGGACGAGGCCCGCGCGCTCGGCGCGCAGGCGCTGTTCGGCGAGCGCTACGGCGACGAGGTGCGCGTCGTCTCCATGGGCGAGCGCCCCGAGGGCGAGACCGGGCCGACCGGGCGGATCTATTCGATGGAGCTTTGCGGCGGCACTCATGTCGGCGCGACCGGGGAGATCGGGCTTTTCGTCATCACCGGCGAGGCCGCGTCCGCCGCCGGCGTCCGGCGGATCGAGGCGCTGACCGGGGAGGCCGCGCTCGACTATCTCTCGGCGCGCGACCACGCTCTGTCGGAGGCGGCGCTGACGTTGAAGACCCGCCCCGAAGAGGTGGCGGCGCGGGCGCGCGCGCTCCTCGATGAGCGCAAGGCGCTTCAGGCCGAGATCGCGGAGCTGCGCAAGACCATCGCGCTCGGCGGCGGCGGCGGCGCGGCGCCCGAGACGCGCGAGATCGGCGGCGTGACCCTGCTGGCGCAGACGCTGAGCGGCGTCTCGCCGAAGGATCTGCGCGGGCTGGTCGACGAGATGAAGGCCCGCATCGGCTCCGGCGTCGTGCTGCTGGTCGCGGATTCCGGCGGCAAGGCCGCGGCCGCGGTCGGCGTGACCGAGGATCTGACCGGGCGCGTCTCCGCCGTCGATCTGGTCCGCGCGGCGTCGGCGGCGCTCGGCGGCGCCGGCGGCGGCGGGCGGGCGGATCTCGCCCAGGCCGGCGGCGCCGATCCCTCGAAGGCGCCCGAGGCGATCGCCGCGGTCGAGCGGCTGCTGGAGGCGGTGAAATGAAGGCCTACTGGATCGCCCATGTCGAGGTGACCAACCCCGACCTCTACGCGAAATACGCCGGGATCGCGACCGAGGCGATCGCCGCGCATGGCGGCGAGTTCCTCGCGCGCTCGGGCCGCCACCGGCAGCTCGAGGGCGCCGAGCGCGCGCGCAACGTCGTCGCCGTCTTCCCCAGCTTCGAGGCGGCCTGCGCCTGCTATGACAGCCCTCGCTATCAGGAGGCGCTGGTCTTCGCCAGACAATCGTCGAAGCGCGACCTCGTCGTCGTCGAAGGGGTGAGATAGGCGCCGGTCAGGGCGCCCGGCCCGCGTCAGTCGTACCAGCCGCCCATCTCCACCTCGATTCCCGGGCCGACCAGGCGCGCGAACGCCGCCGGGTCCTGCGTGCCGCCGTCCCGGCCTCGGTAGTGATAGGGATAGACATGGCGCGGCGCGAACGCCGTCACCGCGGAGGCGGCGGCGGCGGCGTCCATCGTGAACGGCAGGTTCATGCAGACGAAGGCGATGTCGATCCGCTCCAGCGCGCGCATCTCCGGGATATCCTCGGTGTCGCCGGAGATGTAGACCCGCCGCCCCGCGAGATCGAGCACATAGCCGTTGTCCCGCCCCTGGGGGTGAAACTTCATCCGCTCCGGCGTGGTGTTGTAGGCGGGAACGGCGCCGATGCGGAACCCGTCATGTTCGGCGGTCTCGCCATTGGCCATGGCGGCGGCGCGGGCCTGGAGCGGGGCCGGCAACATGCCGTGAACCGCCGGATTGGTGATCAGCCGCGTCTTCTCGCCGAGGAGCGCGGTCAGCGTGTCCGGGTTGAAATGGTCGCCATGCTCATGGGTGACGAGGATGAAATCGGGCGCCGGAAAGGCCGCGTAGGCGCCCGGCTCGCCGACCGGATCGACGTGAAAGACCCCGGCCGGAGTCTCCATCACGAAGGACGCGTGCGCGACCGGACGCACGGCGATCTCGCCGCCCTCGGCGGCGAACGCCCCGTTCGCGGCGCGCGCGGCGCAGGGAATGGCGGCGGCGGCGGCGGCGATGAAATGGCGTCGGGACAGGGTCATCGGGCTTCCTTTCGGCAAGGCGGTGAGCGGCGGATTCTCTGGATCGACGGATGGATCAACTGTGAGTTGTAATTTGCGTTTACCCGATAATTAAATCGACATTGAATGAATTTTATCCTATTTCACCGAAATGTGTAAGCGGGACGTGTGGCGCTCCGCGGAATGAAGTCGACTTTGCTTTTGGGGAATCCAGCATGAACGTCTCTCTCAAGACCGCCGCGCTTGCGGCCGGCCTCCTCGCGCTTCCTTTCACGGCGAGCGCCTTCACCATCACCCAGGCCAACGTCACCGCGACCGGCGATGTCGCCGACGGCGTCGCGGCGCCGGCCTCGCGCTTCGACGTCGACAACATCTATGACGGCGACACCGCGAGCTTCTATTCGCTCGGCGACGGCGGCAGCCTGACGATCGACGTCAGCCCGCTCACCCTTCTCAGCCCGGCGACCGTGCTCGAGGTCACCTTCGGCACGCCGAACTCGGCGTTCCCGGAATCGGCGCAGGTGTTCTTCGGCGCTGATCTGGCCGGCGAGCTGTTCAACGACGGCAGCTTCTCCTCGGAGAGCGGCTTCACGATCAGCAACCCGTCGAGCGGCGCGAACGGCGCGGCGTTCGAGATCGCTTTCTCGGGCGGCCCGTTCTCCTCGCTGACCTTTCTCGACACCACGATGACCAACTTCGCCGGCAGCTACAACGCCAACAAGGTGACGGACGGCTTCGACATCGCCGAGATCAGCGTGAACGCGGTTCCGCTTCCGCCGGCGCTGGCGCTGTTCTTCGCGCCGCTCGCGCTGCTCGGCCTGATCGGCGCCCGCCGCCGCCGCGCCGCCGCCTGAGCGGTCGCGCGGGCCCAGGCTCGCGCTCAAGACAGACCAGCCCCCCGCGCGGCGCGCCCGCGCGGGGGGTTTTTGCGTCTGGCCGCGCGCGGGTCAGAGCGGGAGCGCCGTGGTCTCCTTGATCTCCTCCATGACGAAGCTGGCGGAGACGTCGGCCATCGGCACGCGCCGGATCAGGCGCTGATAGAGCGCGTCGTAATCGGAGATGTCGGCGACGCGGGCCCGAATCAGGTAATCCAGATCGCCGGTCATCCGATAGGCGCCGATGATCTCATCCATGTCCCGGACCGCCTTCGCGAACCGCTCCAGCCAGTCCGGCTCATGCGCGCTGGTGCGCACCGCGATGAAGACCTGAAGCCCGCGCCCCACCGTCTCCGGCGCCAGCAGGGCGACGCGGCGCCGGATGATCCCGGCCTCGTCCAGCCGCTTCACCCGCCGCCAGACCGCGTTCCGCGACAGGCCGATCCGGGCGCCGAGCTCCTCGAGCGGAAGCGCGCAATCGCGTTGCAGCTGGCGCAGGATTCGCCGGTCTATTTCATCAATATCCATCAGACGCGCAGTATCATGGGAAATATTCTCGATCTCAAGCCCGATCGCCCTGAGAATGGGAGGAACGCCTGCGCCGAACCGGGCATGATCGCCTCCGCACCCGGATGGAGACCTGAATGAGCCGCATCGTCACCCTTTTCACCGCGCACCCCGCGTCCGTAGATGAAACCTTCGGCGAGCATTTCATGTTCGCGCTGAAATTCTCGGGGATGCTGTTCGCGGCGGCGGGCGCCGCGCTGGTCCATTCGATCCTGCCGTTCCTGTTCCAGAAGACGGCGAGCCGGATCGTGGCGCGGCTCTACGAGAAGACCCATAACCGCGGCGCCTGAGCGCCGCTAGCCGACCGGCCCGTCCTCGGTCAGGATCTCGTCCATCGGGATGTCGTAGCTCTGCGGATAGATCGTGGCGATCGCCTGCGCCGCATAGCCGACGCCGATCAGCCGGGTCCCCTCCGGGGCCGCGGCCATGGTCCGGTCGTAATAACCGCCGCCATAGCCGAGCCGATAGCGCTCCCGGTCGAAGCCGACCACCGGCGAGATGACGATGTCGGGCGCGATCTCCGGCCCCTCAGACGGGATCGGAATGTTCCAGACCCCGCGCTCCATCGCCGCGCCGGGCCGCCAGGGCCGGAAGATCAGCGGCGCCGCCTTCTTCACCACCACCGGCAGCGCGCAGGCGCCGCCCCGCGCGATCACCCGCTCCATCCAGCCGCGCAGATCGGGCTCGCCCCGGAACGGCCAATAGGTGGCGACGGTCTTGCCGCGCACATCGCCGAGCGCCGCGTCGAGCGCCGCGCCGATCCGCGCGTCGAAGCCGCGCCGCGTCTCGACCGAAAACGCGAGGCGAAGCGCGATCAGGCGCTCCCGCTCCGCCTTCCGCCAGCGCGCCACGTCGCGGCGCGCCTGCTCGTCGGTCACGGTGAGGCCGGCGTAGCCGGGGTCGATCTCATGCATGAAACAGGGCGGCGAGGCGTAGCCGACGGGAGAGTCGAGATCATCCGGTTCATCCGCCATCATGCGGTCCTCCTGCGCGCGCGAGTCGCGGGACGGTGAATCTTTTGCGCCCTCTTGTCCAGCGGGGCGGGTCAGAACGTGATGGCCCGCGCGCCGGCGCGGGTTTCGCCGCCCGCCGGCGGCCTGTATGTGTCCGGGCGCGCGTATGATGGAGCGAAGAGGACTGGCGTGAAACGATTCTACAAGATTGCGGAGGCGGCCCCGGCCGAGGCCGGATGGACGGTGACGCTGGACGGCAGGCCGATCCGCACCCCGGCGAAGGCGGGCTTTTTCGCCCCGACCCGCGCGCTCGCCATCGCCGCCGCCGAGGAGTGGATGGCGCAGGAAGAGCGCGTGAACCCGGCCGAGATGCCGATCACCCGCGCCGTCAACACCGCCATCGACCGGACCGGGCCCGAACATGGCGCGGTGGTCGAGATCGTCGCCGCCTATGGCGGGACCGACCTCGTCTCCTACCGGGCGGAGGCGCCGGAGGCGCTCCGCGCGCGCCAGGCGGCGGCCTGGGACCCGCTGGTGGACTGGGCCGCGTCGACGCTGGACGCGCGGCTGGTGGTCACCACCGGGGTGATGCCGACGCTCCAGCCCGAGGACGGGCGGCGCAACCTCGCGGCGGCGGTGGCGGCGCATGACGCCTTCCGCCTCACCGCGCTTTACGACCTCACCGCGCTCTCGGGCTCGCTCGTCATCGCGCTGGCGGTGGCGGCGGGGCGGCTCCCGGCGGCGGAGGGCTGGCGCGCGAGCCGGATCGACGAGACCTGGCAGGAGGAGCAATGGGGCAGGGACGCCGCCGCCGCCGAGATCGCGGCGCGAAAGGAGCGGGACTTTCTCGCCGCCGTGCGGCTCCTCGCGCTGCTGGACGACGCCTGATCCCGCGCCGGGCCCGACCTAGCGCCGGGCGCTCCGGCGCGCATGCGCGGTGAGGCCGCGCCGGACGATCTCCAGCCAGGTTCCGTCCTCCCGGATCCGGCGAAGCCCCTCGTCGATCCGCGCGAGCGCCGCGTCGGCGCGCGGATTGTCGGCGGCGCTCACGGCGTGAAGCGTCGCGGCGGCGGCGAGCTGCGGCTGCTCCGCCACCTCGTCATGGGCGGAAAGCCGGCTCAGCGCCTGATCCGCGACCGGGGTGGCGACCACGACCACATCGACCTCGTTGTCCAGCAGCATCGCGAAACAGGCCTCCGCCGTCGCCGGCGTCTTCAGCGCGATCGCGGGCGGGGTGAGCCCGGCCTCGTCCATCATGAAGGTGGAGAAGCCGGCCGGCCGGCAGAACCGGCGGCCCCTGAGCGCCGCGTGCGTCGCCGGCGCGGCCTCCGCGGCGCGGGTGTAATAGCCGACCACCTGCTCGAAGAGCGGCGCCGACCAGGCCAGCTGGGCGCAGCGCGCGGCCTCCGCCGCCGCCAGCGTCGCCGCGCGCCCGCAATCGGGGCGAAGCCACGCGATCGAGAGATCATAGGCGTGATCGGCGAGGAGCGGGCGGAGATGCGCGGCGCGGTCGTTGATGAAATCGATGCGAAACCCGTCCTCGCCGATCTCGCGCGAGAGCGCCGCGCTCAGAATCTCCGCGATCATGCCGCCGCCGGGAAGGGCGCTGTCGAGGAACGGCGCCCAGCCCGTGGCGGCGAGGATCAGGAGCGGGCGCGCCGGCGCCGGCGGGGCCGGGGCGGCGGCGCTCTCGGGCGCAGGCGCCTCGGCGCCCTCCGGCGCGTCGGATCCGGCGCTGGCGGCGCCGTCCAGGGGGGCGTCGTCCAGGGCGGCGCCGGGCATGGGCGCGGGCGCGGGCCCGCCCATCGGCGGCTCCTCCCGCGCGTCCGGCTCGGTTGGCGTCGGCTCGGGAGCGGAGGGGAGCGCGGATGGCGCCTCGGCGCCGTCAGCCTCCGGGTCGGGGCAGGGGATCCGCAGCACCATCCCGACTTCGATCAGCGAGGAATCGCGGCCGATCACGGCGCGGTTGACCTTGTAGAGCGGATAATAGGACGCCTCCGGCCCATAGACCTCGGCGGCGATCTTTTGCAGCGTGTCGCCCCGCGCGACGGTGTAGGGCTGACCGCAGACCGGCGTGTCGGCCGCGGCGAACGGCGCGGAGGCCGCCAGCAGACCGGCGGCGAAGATCGGCGCGCTGAGACGCATCGGTGGCTCCTCGATCCTGTGAACGGCGCGGAGAATGGGCGAGCGGGCCCCCGGTTTCAAGCGCGCGCCGCGCCCATGGCCGAAAGCCGCCCCAAGGCTTGCCACGCCGGGCGGATTGGTGGGAGATACCGGCCCGGCAATCGTTCAGGAGCCGTCATGAGGCAGTCACCGCAAGCGCCCGCCGCCCGTTTCGATTCGGACGTTCTGCGCCGCATGAGCGGTCTCGAGTTCATCCGCGGGATCATGGAGGGCGCCGTCCCCCCCGCGCCGATCGCGGCGACGCTGAATTTCAATCTGGTCGAAGCGGAGGCGGGGCGCGTCGTCTTCGCCGGCGCGCCGACCTTCGAGACGTACAACCCGATCGGCTCGGTCCATGGCGGCTGGTTCGGCACGCTTCTCGACAGCTGCATGGGCTGCGCCGTGCAGACGATGCTGCCGGCCGGGCGCGGCTATACGACCCTCGAATACAAGATCAACATCCTCCGCGCCGCCACGATCTCCACCGGGATGATCCGCGCGGAGGGGACCGCGATCCATGTCGGCCGGCGCACCGCGACCGCCGAAGGGCGGATGATCGGCGAGGACGGCAAGCTCTACGCGACCGGGACGACCACCTGCCTCGTCTTCGAGATCTAGCGCCGCCGCAGGGCGCGGGCGCCCGGCGCCGCCCGGCCCTCATCACAATCTTGAGAGCCGCGAATCCGGCCCGGCCCCGCGCGCCCATGCGCGCGCCGCGCCGCGCCGCGCGCAACCTCAGGGCCAGACGCGCTCCGGCGCTTCCTTCCGTGATTGCGCGGAGCGCCGAAAGTAGCGGTCTTCTCCGGCGCCGGGGCGCGAACGCCTTGACGAGGCCGTCTCAGGATGCATGACTCGTGTGGATCGACCAGATCAGTGTTATGCTACATTGGCTGGACGGCCTTTGCCGCCCATTACAGCGGCCATGTGACAACAGGGAAGGTTTGACCATGAAAACTACTTACGTATTAGGCGCGCTGGCGGTCGGAGCGCTCGCGGCGGGCGCGGCCTCCGCGGCCACGCTCGACGACGTCAAGGCCGCAGGCGTTCTGAGCTGCGGCGTCACGCCGGGGCTCGCGGGCTTTTCCGCGCCGGCCGCGGACGGCAAATGGGGCGGCTTCGACGTCGCGTTCTGCCGCGCCGTCGCCGCCGCCGTTCTCGGCGACGCGGAAAAGGTCAAATTCGTCCCGACGACCGGCAAGACCCGCTTCACCTCGCTCGCCTCGGGGGAGGTGGAGCTTCTGGCGCGGAACACCACCTGGACCTTCAGCCGCGACACCGATCTCGGCTTCGAGTTCATCGGCGTGAACTACTATGACGGTCAGGGCTTCATCGTGCCGAAGGCGCTCGGCGTCACCTCCGCGACGGAGCTGGACGGCGCGACCGTCTGCATCCAGACCGGCACCACGACCGAGCTGAACCTCGCGGATTTCTTCCGCGCCAACAACATGAGCTATGAGCCGGTCCCGATCGAGACCAACGCCGAGGCGCAGCAGAAATACCTCGCCGACGCCTGCGACGCCTACACCACCGACGCCTCCGGCCTCGCGGCGACCCGCGCCACCTTCGAGAACCCGAAGGACCATATCATTCTCCCGGAGATCATCTCCAAGGAGCCGCTCGGCCCGCTGGTGCGGCACGGCGACAATGAATGGGGCGATATCGTCCGCTGGACCCTGAACGCGCTGATCTCCGCCGAGGAGTACGGCGTGACGCAGGCCAATATCGACGACATGAAGGCGAACTCCCAGAACCCGGAAGTCCGCCGGATGCTCGGCGTCGAGGGCAATCTCGGCGAAATGATCAGGATGGACTCCGACTGGGCCTATCGCGCGATCAAGGCGGGCGGCAATTACGGCGAGATCTTCGCTCACAATCTCGGCCCCGACACCGCGATCGGGCTGGAGCGGGGGCTCAACGCGCAATGGACCGATGGCGGCATTCTTTATTCGCCGCCGTTCCGTTGATCGCCGCGTGACGATGATGTGATCGGGGGGCGCGCTTTTCAAACAAAGGCGCGCCCCTTGTGCTATATAGAAAAAAAGAAGCTTGGCCTGATAGGGAGGCCTTATGTCATTATCCGCCTCGGAACCGCAGAAAGCCGGTTTCCGTTTAAGTCAGCTCATCTATGACACCCGCTACCGGTCGGCGACGATTCAGGTGGTGGCGATGTTCGCCTTCATGCTGGCTGTGGGCTGGGTCGTCAGCAACGCGATCCAGAATCTCGCGGCCCTCGGCAAGACCTTCAGCTTCGGCTTTCTGTTCGAGACCTCCGGCTACGACGTCAATCAGCGGCTTCTGGAGTACAGCTCCCAGTCGACCCATGGGCGCGCGGCCGTTCTCGGCATCCTGAACACGCTGGTCCTGGCCGCGGCGGGCTGCGTCACCGCGACGATGCTCGGCGTTCTCGCCGGGGTCGGGCGGCTCTCGAAGAACTGGATCGTCGCGCGGCTGATGACCTTCTATGTCGAAGGTTTCCGCAACGTGCCGGTGCTGCTCTGGATCATCATGATCACCGCGGTCGTGAACGAAAGCCTGCCCTCGCCCCGCGCCTATCGCGGCGAGGAGACCGGCGCCTTCGTCCTGACCAATCGCGGGTTCTATGTTCCGGAGCCGATCTTCTCGCGCGGCCTCGGCGACCTCGATCTGGGGCTGTTCAAGATCTCTCTCGACCTGATGGCGATCATCGCGGTGCTGCTGGCCGGGCTCTATCTCGCGCGGCGGATCGGCCGGGCGGCCGACGCCAAGCAGGCCGCGACCGGGGTGCGCCCGCACGTCTTCTGGTACCGGGCCGCCGCGATCTTCCTGCCGCTGATCGCCTATCTGGTCGCGGTCGGGTTCGAGCTGAAATACCCGGAGCTGAAAGGATTCAACTTCCAGGGCGGAACCTTCTTCCGCGACAGTTTCATCGGTCTCTGGCTGGCGCTCTCGCTCTACACCGGCGCCTTCATCGCCGAGAATGTGCGCGCCGGCATCCAGGCGGTGCCGCACGGGCAGAGCGAAGCCGCGTTCGCGCTCGGTCTGCGGCCGGGGCGGACGATGAAGCTGGTGATCCTGCCGCAGGCGACGCGGGTGATCGTCCCGCCGATGATCTCGCAATATCTGAACCTGACGAAGAACACCTCGCTCGCCATCGCGGTCGGCTACATGGACGCGACCGGCACGCTCGGCGGCATCACGCTGAACCAGACCGGGAAAGAGATGGAGACGTTGCTCCTGCTGATGGGGTTCTATCTCGTGATCTCGCTTTCGATCAGCTTCGTGATGAACGTCTACAACGAACGCATGAAGCTGAAGGAGCGGTGACATGAGCGATCTGCACGCCGAAACCGCCGCCGCGCGAGCCGCGTCGGTCGCCTTCGTCGCCGAAGCGGAGATCCCGGAATCGCCCGCGCCGACGAGCGCGATCGGGCCGGTCAGATGGGTGCGGGACAATCTCTTCCCCGGCCCGGTGAATTCGGTTCTCACCCTGCTGTCGCTCGCGCTCATCGCGATGCTCGCCTACGAGATCCTGCCCTGGCTGATCGACAGCTCCTGGGCGCCGGCGGAGATGTCGTTGCATGGCTGCCGGGCCGAGGCGTCGGGCGCCTGTTTCGCGGTCATCAACGAGCGGTTCCCGCAGTTCATCTTCGGGTTCTATCCGGCCGAGGCGTATTGGCGCCCGTCGCTGGCCTTCGGCCTCCTGCTGCTGGCGCTCTGGCCGGTGCTGTTCGACAACGCGCCGCGCCCGCTGCTGGCCTTCTCGGCGGTCTATCCGCTGGTCGGGTACTGGCTGATCTGGGGCGGCGCGATCTGGGGGCCGCTGGCGGCGCTCGCGGCGCCGCTCCTCGGGATCCTGATCGCGACCCGCGCCGGCGGCCTGTTCGAAAGGCTGGTCGGGGAGGCGTTCGGGCCGCTGACGACGATCCTGGCCGCGCTCATCGCGACCCTGTTCTGGCTCATGTTCATCTTCGATCCGCTCGTGACCGAGCTGAGCCGCGTCGCGCCGATCGGCCTCTCCGAGGTGCCGAGCAACAAGATCGGCGGCTTTCTCCTCTCGCTGATCATCGGCGTCGTCGGCATCGCCGCCTCGCTTCCGCTCGGCATCGCGCTGGCGCTCGGGCGGCAGTCGCATCTGGTGATCGTGAAGGCGATCTCGGTCGGCTTCATCGAGGCGATGCGCGGCGTGCCGCTGATCACGCTGCTCTTCGTCGCCTCCACGCTCCTGAACTACTTCCTGCCGCCGGGCTCCAATTTCGACCTGATCCTCCGGGTCTGCATCATGGTGACGTTCTTCGCCTCCGCCTACATGGCCGAGGTCGTGCGCGGCGGCATCGCCGCCCTGCCGAAGGGCCAGTACGAGGCGGCGGACGCGATGGGCCTGACCTATGCGCAGTCCATGCGTCTGATCATCCTGCCGCAGGCGCTGAAGATCTCGATCCCGAACATCGTCTCCACCTTCATCGGCCTCTTCAAGGACACGACGCTGGTGATCGTGATCGGGCTTCTGGATCCGCTCGGCCTCTCCTCGGCGATCCGGGCCAATTCGGCCTGGAACGGCATCGTCTGGGAGCTCTACGGCTTCATCGCGCTCTTCTTCTTCATCTTTTGCTTCAGCATGTCCCGCTACGCTCGCTATCTCGAGCGGAAGCTGGCGACCGATAACCGCTAAGGAACCCGACCATGGCCGAACCCACGCACGCGACGACCATCGACCGGAAAATCGACCGCAGCCGGATGAAGATCTCCGACGAGATCGCCATCGAGGTCAGGGGAATGAACAAGTGGTTCGGAGACTTCCACGTTCTCCGCGACATCAACCTGACCGTGAACCGCGGCGAGCGGATCGTGGTCTGCGGCCCGTCCGGCTCCGGCAAGTCGACGCTGATCCGCTGCATCAACCGGCTGGAGGAGCATCAGAAGGGCGACATCATCGTCAACGGCACCGAGCTGAACTCGGACCTGAAGAACCTCGACAAGGTGCGCGCCGAGGTCGGCATGTGCTTCCAGCATTTCAACCTCTTCCCGCATCTCACGATCCTCGAGAATTGCACGCTGGCGCCGATCTGGGTCCGCAAGGTCCCGAAACGCGAGGCCGAGGAGACGGCGATGCATTTCCTGACCAAGGTCAAGATCCCGGAGCAGGCCGACAAGTATCCCGGTCAGCTCTCCGGCGGCCAGCAGCAGCGCGTCGCCATCGCGCGCTCGCTCTGCATGAAGCCGCAGATCATGCTGTTCGACGAGCCGACCTCCGCGCTCGACCCGGAGATGATCAAGGAGGTGCTCGACACCATGATCGAGCTGGCCGAGGAGGGGATGACGATGATCTGCGTCACCCACGAGATGGGCTTCGCCCGGCAGGTGGCCAACCGCGTCATCTTCATGGACGCCGGCCAGATCGTGGAGCAGAACGAGCCCGAGGAGTTCTTCGACAATCCGAAAAGCCCGCGCACGCAGCTCTTCCTCAGCCAGATTCTCGGGCATTGAGGCGCGGGGCGCCGGCCGCGGCCCGCCGCGTCACTTCCGTTTGCGGAACGGCAGGACGAGCGACCAGATGAACCCGGCCGTGCGCCCATCCCGCCATTCGGGGAGGCCGATCCGCATCTTCTCGTGCCCTTCGGCGGGGTCCTTGGTGTAGACCCTGAACATGCGGTCCCAGATCGACAGGAGAAACCCGAAATTCGTGTCATGCTCCCGGCGGTGGATCGAATGATGGCTTCGGTGCATGTCGGGGGTGACGATCACGCGGCGCAACGCGCGCTCCACGCGCGGGCCGAGGCGCAGGTTGGAATGCGAAAACATCGCTGCGGCGTTGAGCGCGATCTCGAACGCGACGACCGCGAGCGCGGCCGCGCCGAGCAGATAAACCAGCCCGATCTTCACCGCCATCGAGATGGCGATCTCCCCCGGATGAAAGCGGAATCCCGTGGTCACGTCCATCGCCTCGTCGGCGTGATGGACCTGGTGCAGCCGCCAGAGCGCGGGCACATGATGAAACACGACATGCTGCGCCCAGATCGCGAAATCGAGGGCCAGAAACACGATCGCGCCCTCCAGCCAGACCGGCCAGTCGAGCGCGTTGAACAGCCCCCATCCCTTCGCCGACGCGTCGAGCGCGGCGCCGACCGCCGCCGCCGGAAACAGCAGCCGGACGACCACCGTGTTCAGCGCGGTGAGCCCGAGATTGCCGACCCAGCGCCGGCCGCGCGCGGTCGGCCGCAGCGGCGCGCGCCATTCCCAGAGCGCCATCGCCGCGAAGACCGCGATGAAGAAAATCAGCCGGAGCGCCGCTTCGCCGATCATGGCGCGGCGCTCCGGCCACGCGCCGGCGCGCCCGCGTCCGGGCGGAGCCGACGGGGGCGGGAGGCATGATTCGACTGACCGACGCGCGCCATGGGAGAGATGTAGCAAGTTTCGCCGCCGGGCGCCGCACCGTCCCGGCCCGCTCACGCGAATGCGCAGGGCTGGCGCCCTCCGTGATCGAACACGCCTTGCATTTTCGTCAGGGGCCACTATGCGTGCGAACCGGGAAGGCGAAAAACAGACCGCAAATCCTGAGAGAAGCGGGCAGGGGGGCAGGGGGCTCATGACACTGATCGCGGCCGTGATCCGGCTGATCTGCGCGCTGAACGTTTTCGTCGGCCGCGCGTGCGCATGGCTTTCCCTCGGCGTGGTTCTGGTCTGCTTCACCGTCGTCGTGCAGCGCTACGTCTTCGCCATCAGCTATGTCTGGATGCAGGATCTCTACATCTGGCTGAGCGGCGCGATGTTCACCGCGGTCGCGGGCTTCGCGCTCCAGCGGGACGATCACGTCCGGGTCGATATTTTCTACCGGCCCGCGCCTCTGCGCAGGAAGGCGCTGATCGATCTTTTCGGGGTGGCGTTCTTTCTGCTGCCCTTCACCTGGGTCGTCTACGAATACTCGACGCCTTTCGTCGTCAGGGCGTGGTCCTATCACGAGGCGTCGGCGAATGTGGGCGGGATGCCCGGGCTCTTCATCCTCAAATCCTTCATCATCCTCTTCGCGGCGCTGATCGCGCTGCAGGGGGTGGCGATGGCGTTGCGCTCCGTTCTGGTTCTGGCCGGGCGGGAGGCGCTGCTGCCTGAGAAATTGCGCTATCGGGACGATGCGGCCGGCGAGCCGACGGGCGCGGCCTGATGGATCCGGTCGCGATCGGGGAGTTGCTCGCCGGGCTGATGTTCTTCGGGATCATCGGCTTCCTGCTGCTCGGCTTCCCCGTGGCCTTCACCCTCGCCGGCGCGTCGCTGATGTTCGGCGCCGTGGGGATGTGGTTCGGGGTCTTCGATCCGTCGAATTTCGGCAGTCTGCCGAACCGCTATATCGGCTTCATGACCAACGAGGTGCTGGTCGCGGTGCCGCTCTTCATCTTCATGGGCGTGATGCTGGAGCGATCGCAGATCGCCGAGCAGTTGCTGATGACGATGAGCAAGCTCTTCGGCAATCTGCGCGGCGGCCTCGGGATCTCGGTGGTCCTGGTCGGGGCGATGCTCGCGGCCTCCACCGGCATCGTCGGCGCGACCGTGATCACCATGGGGCTGATCTCGCTGCCGGCGATGCTGCGGGCGGGGTACGACCCGAAGCTCGCCAGCGGCGTCATCTGCGCGTCGGGCACGCTGGGCCAGATCATCCCGCCGTCGACGGTGCTGATCTTCATGGGCGACATGCTCTCGGGCATCAACAGCCAGGTCCAGATGGCGAAGGGCAATTTCGCGCCGCTGCCGGTCTCGGTCGGCGATCTCTTCGCCGGCGCGCTCCTCCCCGGCTTCATCCTGGTGGGGCTCTATCTCGGCTGGATCATCCTGAAGGCGATCTTCGACCCGGACTCCTGCCCGGCGACGCCGGCGCCGCCGGAAGAGCGCGGGACCCTGCTCCGGGAGGTCGCGGTGGCGCTGGCGCCGCCGCTGCTGCTGATCGCGGCGGTTCTGGGCTCGATCCTCGGCGGTGTCGCGACCCCGACCGAGGCCGCGTCGGTCGGCGCGGTCGGCGCGATGATCCTGGCCGCGCTCCGCTGGCGCCTGTCGTTCCACATCCTGTTCGAGACCGTGGTCACCACCGCCACCATCTCCAGCATGGTGTTCGTGATCCTGTTCGGCGCGTCGGTGTTCTCGGTCGTGTTCCGGCTCATGGGCGGCGACAATCTGGTTCATGAATTCCTGAGCCAGCTTCCCGGCGGGCCGCTGGCGGCGGTCGCCGTGGTGATGCTGATCATGTTCTTTCTCGGCTTCATCCTCGACACGTTCGAGATCATCTTCATCGTGATCCCGATCACCGCGCCGGTGCTTCTGGCGTTGGACGTCAACCCGGTGTGGCTCGGGGTTCTGGTCGGGGTGAACCTCCAGACCAGCTTCCTGACCCCGCCCTTCGGCTTCGCGCTGTTCTATCTTCGCGGCGTCGCGCCGCCCGAATTGCCGACCTCGGCGATCTACCGCGGTATCCTGCCGTTCGTGGCGCTGCAGATCATCGGAATCGCGATCCTCTTCGCCTTCCCCGAAGTGGTGACCTGGCTGCCGAGCGTGATCCTGAGCTGAGCGCCGCGCGCCGCCCGAAATCCGCGGGGCCGCGCCCATTCTCCGCGATATCGCGGCGCCTTATCGCACACGAGTTTTTGGGTTATTCAATTATTACAATGAGTTAGGTACCTTATCGCGTGCGATAACGCGCCCCGGCCTCCAGAACCGCGTTCACCAGCACGTCCATATCCGCCATCCGGGTCCGGTGATTGGTGATGTTGACCCGGATCGCCGCCCGCCCCCGGATCAGGGTCGTGGACGGCGCCGCGACGCCGCCTTCATGGAGGTCCATCACGATCTCCCGCTGCACGGCGTCGATATCCCCCGCCAGCCCCTCCGGCGCATAGCGGAAGCAGACGATGTTCAGCGCCGCCGGCGCCAGCCGCTCCAGATCCGGGTGGGCGTCCACCAGCCCGGCCAGATAGCGGGCCTGCGCGACATTGTCCTCCACCTTCTCCCCGATCCGCTTCAGCCCGTGCTCCTTCAGCGCGAACCAGACCTTGAGCGCCCGAAACCCCTGCGAGAGCTCGATCCCGTAATCCGAAAACCAGGGCTTTCCGCCGCCCAGCCCGCGCGGGGAGCCGGTCAGATAATCCGCGCCATGCGCGAACGCCGAAAGCTGCGCCTCCCCATCCCGGATCAGCACGCAGCCGGCGGAATAATTCACATGCATCCATTTATGGAAATCGAAGGCGATGCTGTCGGCCCGCTCGATCCCCTTCAGCCGGGGCCGGAGCGCCGGAGAGAGCGCCGCGACCGCCCCGAACGCGCCATCGACATGAAACCAGAGCCCTTCCTCCGCCGCGAGATCGGCCAGCGCCTCCAGATCGTCCGTCGCTCCGGTGTTCACCGTCGCCGCCGCGCCGACGATGATGAAGGGCAGGGCGCCCGCCGCCCGGTCCTCGGCGATCATTCGGCGAAGCGCGCCGATATCCATGGTGAAATCCTCGCCCACCGGCGCCTTGCGGAGCGCGTCGATCCCGAGCCCGGCCTGGTCGAACGCCTTGGCGATGCAGCTATGCCCCTCCGTCGAGGTGTAGCCGACCATCGGCGCGCCGCCCTGGCTCAGCCCCTCGCGGCGCACGTCATGACCGGCCTTCGCCGCACGCGCCGTGATCAGCGCGATCAGCGTCGCCATCGACGTCCCGCTGACCACCAGCCCGCTCGCCTCCTCGGGGAAGTCGAAGATCTCCTTGCACCAGTCGACCACCTGTTTCGCGACCAGAACCGGCGCATGGTCGCGCCCGCCGAGATTGGCGTTCATCGCCCCGGCCATCATCTCCGCGATCAGCCCGCCGGCGGTGCCGGTCCCGTGCACCCAGCCGAAGAAGCGCGGATGCGTGTTTCCGGTGGGGTAGGGGAGGATATGCTCGAGAATCTCCGCCGCCGCCGCCTCCGCCCCTTCGGCCTCCATCGGCGCGCCGGCCCGAAGCGCGGCCCGCGCGGCCTCCGGCGTCGGCCGCCAGACCGGGCGCTCACGGGCGCCTTCGAGATGATCCAGCGCCTGATCGAGCATCCGATGCGCGAGCGCGCGGTAGCTCGGCCAATCCTCCGGGTCGAGCGAGGTCTCCAGGCGCGCATCGTCAGGCTGCATCTTTTTCATCATGTCCTCATCACCGCCGCGCGGCGAGTTTCCACGGGCCGGCGGCAAAACGCAATCCGGCGCCGCCGCGCTCTGATTGACAAGCCATCCGCGCGCCCGGACTGTGGCGCGATCGTGCCGGAGGGAGATCAGCGACCATGACCGACGAGCGCGCCGCGCTTCATGCCGTCCCCGCGCCTCACGTCGTCATCGTCGGCGCGGGCGTCGTTGGCGCCGCGACCGCGATCTGGCTGCAGCGCTCGGGCGCGCGGGTCACGCTCATCGACCGTGAAGGCCCGGCCGCGGGCGCGTCCTGGGGCAACGCCGGGGTTCTGGCGGCGGCGTCGGTCGCGCCGGTGACGGTTCCGGGCCTGCTCGCGAAGGCGCCCGCCATGCTGCTCGACCCGATGAAGCCGCTCTTCCTGCGCTGGTCCTATCTGCCGCGGCTGTTGCCGTTTCTTCGCGCCTATCTGTCACACGCCGATGACGAGAAGGTCGAGCGGATCTCGATCGCGCTGACTGAGCTTCTGGGCGACGCGGCCGAGCAGCATCTCGCCCTAGCGGCCGAAACCGGGGCGGAGCGCTTCGTGAAGCCGGGCGACTACCTCTTTGGATATGCGTCCCGCGCCGCCTTCAAGGCGGACGCCTACGCCTGGCGGCTCCGGGCCCGGCGTGGATTCGCCTTCGAGGAGCTCGACGCCGAAGCGCTCGCGGCGTTCGACCCGGCGCTGGACGGGCGGCTCGGCTACGCCGTCCGCTGCCCGGGCCATGGGATGATCTCGGACCCGGGCGCCTATGTTCAGGCGCTTCACGCGCATGTCGTCGCGTCGGGCGGCGCGGCGCTGACCGCGACGGTGACCGATATTCGCGTCGAGAACGGACGCGCGACCGGCGTGGTCGCCGACGGCGCCCTTGTCGAGGCGGATGACGTCGTCCTCACGTCAGGCGCCTGGTCTGGTTCGTTCGCGAAGACGCTCGGCGTGCGGATGCCGCTGGAGACCGAGCGCGGCTATCACATCGAATTCCACAACCCGTCGATCCGGCTGCGCGCGCCGGTCATGGTGGCGGCGGGCAAATTCGTCGCGACGCCGATGGAAGGCCGGTTACGCTGCGCCGGCGTCGTCGAATTCGGCGGGCTGGCCGCGCCGCCGCGCGACGCCCCGTTCAGAATGATCGAAAAACACGCCCGCGCGCTTTTCCCGGACCTGAAATTCGATGAGATGACGCGCTGGATGGGGCACCGCCCGGCGACGGCGGACAGCCTGCCGGTGATCGGGCGCGCGCCGGCGGCCGCGAATGTCTGGCTCGGATACGGGCATCAACATGTCGGCATGACGGCTGGCCCCAAGACCGGCCGATGGCTCGCGCGGATGATCCTCGGCGACCGGCCGAATATCGACATGAGGCCCTTCGCGCCCGACCGGCCCGCGCGGATGAAGCCGTGAACAGGCGGTCTCGGGTGAATTCCAATTCACCATGACCTTATTCCAATAATCAATATTATGTTAAATCAGAGGATGTCGTAATCTTGGCCGAACCGCTGCGCGAGGCGCTCGAACACGGCGTTCGACGCCGCCGCCTCGATATCGATCCCGTCCTTGTGATCGCGCCGCTCACGCACATCGCAGTTCCGGTAAATCCAGGCCAGCGCTTCGCCGGCTTCCGAATGCAGCCTGAACCGTCGGACCTTGTCGGCGGCGCCAAGGCGCGCTGAGATCGTCCTCAGCGCCAGATCGACGCCATCGCCGTTCATCGCCGAAATCGCGGCCTCGTTCTCGCGCCGCTGGCATTGCTCACGCAGCGCCGCGCGCGCGTCGGCGGGCATCAGGTCGATCTTGTTGTGCAGCGTGATCATCGACTCGAGGCGCTCTTCACTCAGCCCGAGCGCGGCGAGCGTCTCCATGACGTCCCGATCCTGCGCGGCGCCGTCCGGATGCGCCGCATCGCGGACATGGACGATCAGATCCGCCTCCAGGACCTCCTCAAGCGTCGCGCGAAACGCCGCGATCAGCTGCGTCGGCAAATTGGCGATGAAGCCGACAGTGTCGGAAAGAATGGCGCGGCGCGCGCCCGGAAGCTCCATGATGCGCATCGTCGGGTCGAGCGTCGCGAACAGCATGTCCTGCGCCATCACCGTCGAGCCCGTCAGCCGATTGAAAAGCGTCGATTTCCCGGCGTTCGTGTACCCAACCAGCGCGATGACCGGATGCGGCATCCGCCGCCGCGCCCGCCGTTGCAGGCCCCGGGTGCGCACGACCTTGTCGAGCTGCCGGCGAATGCGCACCATCCGCTCATCGAGCGCGCGCCGGTCCGCCTCGATCTGCGTCTCGCCGGGCCCGCCGATGAAGCTCAGGCCGCCGCGCTGCCGTTCGAGATGGGTCCAGCTCCGGACGAGCCGGCCGCGCTGATACGCGAGATGCGCCAGCTCGACCTGAAGCACGCCTTCACGAGTCTGAGCCCGCTCGCCGAAGATCTCGAGGATCAACCCGGTCCGGTCCAGGATCTTGACCTTCCAGGCTTTTTCCAGATTTTGCTGCTGTTTGGGCGTGACGCCGCTGTTGATGACGACGATCTCGGCCTCGGCGGCCGTGATCTCCGCACCGAGTTCGGCGATTTTTCCCGAGCCGAAAAGCCAGCCGGCGCGCGGCTCGGAAAGGTTAACCGCGACGGCGCCGACGATTTCGAAATCGAGCGCCGCCGTCAGGTTCAACGCTTCTTCGAGTTGCGCTCCCGCCGATCGCGCAGCCGGCCCGCCCGATGCGATCTCGGGGTGGATGACGAAAGCGCGCGTCCGGGAGAGATCAGTCAGCTTCCTCGCCCTCATAAAGCGAAATCGGCTGCGACGGCATCACAGTCGAAATCGCATGTTTGTAGACGAGCTGAGACTGGCCGTCCCGGCGCAGAAGAACGCAGAAATTATCAAACCAGGTGATCACTCCCTGCAATTTCACGCCGTTTACAAGAAAAGTCGTCACCGGAATTTTATTCTTTCGAACGTGATTCAGGAACGCATCCTGCAGGCTTTGTCTATCTGAGGCCATTTCTTGGGTCCTTCTTTTTTACTATTTCGTCCCGCGTTCGCGCAGAGTCCACAACTCGACGGTGCGATGAGCGGTGTCTCACCGACGCCAGTTATCCGTGTTCAGCATCGCGATCAACGCCAGAATCTCAACCCTGCCGAGCACCATGACGACGACAAGCACCCCCCTGCCCTCCGCGGAAACGGATGTCAGCCAGCTTCGGCCCGTCGTCGCCGGGAAAAGCGGGCCGGTGTTCGACAGCGCGGCGACGGCGGCGGAGAGCCCGACCTCGAAGCTCATGCCTGTGAGACTGAGCGCCAGCATGGCGAGCGCGAGCGTCACCAGAAAGAGCATGACGAACACCCAGGCGATCTCGGCGCCCTCGCGGCGCAGGCCCCGCTTGCCCGCGCGCGAGCTGCTGACCGACGACGGGCGCACCAGCCGCTCCATCTCCCGGGCGCTGTGCTTGAATAGCGCATAGGCGCGCAGAAGCTTCACGCCGCCGGTGGTGGTGGCGATTCCTCCGCCCATGATCGCCAGGCCGATGAAGATCAACGACGGGTTGTCCAGCCCGCTCCACGCGCGCGCGGATTCCCAGTCGGCCGAGAGGTAGCCCGTGGTCGTCGCGAAAGAGAGCGTCGTGAAAAGGCCGCCCCAGAGCGCGCGAAGCGAGCCCGCGCCCGCGCCGTCCTCCAATTCCAGAACCCCAAGCCAATGTCGAACGTAGATCCAGCCGCCGGTGCCGATAACGACGATGAAAAGGATCCGCATCTCCGGATCTTCGGACAGTCCCGTCAATCTCAGCGGCCGCTGTCCGGTGCCGCCATAGGTATGGCGCGTGGCCGCGAGAACCAGGAAAACCGCGATCGTCAATTCGCCGGCGAAGCCCGACGAGATGAACGACGCGTTCGCGCCGGTGCTCACGCCGCTTGTCGAGAGGGTGCCGGCGGCGAGCACCGCCGCATTGAGCGGCGCATGGCCGAGCATCATGAGAAGAAGCATCAGACAGAAGGACAATCCCGAATAGACCGGCAGAACCGAACGGATCGCCGCCGTCAGACGGTCTCCAGCCGCCTCGACCGGCGCGCCGCCGGCCCATACCGGCGACCCGACGAGCCGGCCGAGCGCCGCGCTTCGGCCGCGATCGCCGCGCACCTCGAAGCCGCCGAGCCCGCGCGGAGCGAGCAGCGCGTAAGCCATGACCAGCGCCACCAGACCGCCGAGCCATGCGATGATCCCCCGCCAGAGGAGGATCGCGGGGTGCACCTCATCCAGCCGCTCGAACACCGTCGCGCCCGTCGTGGTGATCATCGAGACCATCTCGAAATACGCCGCCTCGAAACTCAGGAGCGGCGCCGCGGCCGCGACCGGGATCGCCGCCGCGACCGGAGTGAAGGCCAGCGTGGCGATGAGAACCGTGAACTCCCCGACCGCGCTGGCGTGATCCAGCCGACGAAACAGCGCCGCGATCAGGAGGCAACCGACGATGGCGGTGACGCCGGCGCTGTAACCGAAGGCCGCGGCGACGCTCCAGTCGCCCCGCAAGGCGGCGAAAAGCGCTGGCCCCAACATGAGCACCGCGAGGGTGACCAGCACCCCGCCGAAAACTGGAACGCCGCGCCAGCTCATCTAGAAAAAGTCGACGGAAACGCGGAAAAGCTGTTCGATCTCACGGACCTGTTTTGACAACACGAAGACGACGACCCGGTCGTCGGGGTTGATCACAAGATCGCCGCTCGGCAGCTTCACCTTGCCGTCGCTCAGAACCGCGCCGACGACCGCGCCTTCCGGGAATCCGGCGTCCCGGATCCGTTTGCCGGCGATCGGCGACGTGGAGAGGATCTGCGCTTCGACCACCTCGCCCTCCCCCTCGCCGATGACGTGCACGGCGCGGACGCGCCCCCGCCGGACATGACGCAGGATCGTCGAGACGGTCGTGGCGCGCGGGTTGAGCGTGACGTCGACGCCGATCTTCTCGGCGAGGTTGGCGAGGACGGTGTCCTTGGTGAGGGCGATGGTCAGGCCGCACCCCGCCTGCCGACAAAGAGCGGCGGACAGAAGATTGACGCGATCATCGTCGGTCAACGTGATCACCGCTCCGGCGGAGCCGACGCGCGCCTCCTCGAGAAGATCGGCGTCCAGACCGTCGCCATAAAGGACGACGGTGTCGTTCAATTGATCGGCGACATATTCCGCCCGCCGCCGGTTCTGTTCAATCATCCTGAGCCGAATGTCCGGCGCGGTCGTCTCCAGCAGGCGCGCCACCTCGAGCCCGACATTTCCCGCGCCGATGAGGACGACGTCGCGCACCGGTTTACGTTCTCCGACGAAGATCGCGATGGTGCGGTCGAGATCGGCCGCGGTTGAGAGCACATGGATCTGATCGCCAGCCTCGAGCTGGTCGCCGGGATCGGCGATCCGCAACCGGCCGTCCCGACGAATTGCGAGCACCTGGGCCGACAGCGTGCTGAAGAGCTCCGTGAGTTGGCGAAGCGGCGTGTTCAGCACCGCGCAGTCCGCGCGCAACGCGATCGCGACGATGGAGACCGCGCCATCGAAGAAGGACGACAAATCGAACGCCGCCGGCTTTTTCAGGCGGCTGACGGCGACTTTGGCCACCTCGTTCTCCGGCGAGATGATCACATCCACCGGCATGTGATCCCGGCGGAAGAGGTCAGACCACCGGGTCTCCAGATACGCCTTGGCGCGGACGCGCGCGATTTTCTGCGGCACGTTGAATTCGGAATGCGCGACCTGACAGGCGATCATGTTGACTTCGTCGATCTGGGTCGCAGCGATCAGCATGTCGGCGTCCATCGCGCCGGCGCGGTCCTGCACATCCGGATGCGCCGCATGGCCGACCACCCCGGAGACGTCCAGCCGGTCAGTCATGCGCCGCACGAGATCGGGATTGAGATCGATCACGGTGACGGAATGTCCCTCCTGAGAGAGACGCAACGCAATCTGCCCGCCAACCTGACCCGCGCCGCAGACGATAATCTTCATTGGTCGCTCCCCATCGGCCGCGGACTATGGGCTGGGCGCGAATTCCGGTCAATCCGGGCGCTGTCAGCCCTCCTCTCCCTCCACCTTCGCGATCCGCGCGCCGTCGAGCGATGTCGTGATGATGTTGAGCGACTTGAGTTTCCTGTGCAGCGCGGAGCGCTCCATGCCGATGAAGCTTGCGGTTTGGGAGATGTTTCCGCCGAATCGATTGATCTGGGCGATCAGATAATCGCGCTCGAACAATTCGCGCGCCTCGCGAAGCGGCAGGCTGACCTGGATCGCGCTCAGCCCGCCCTCCATCGCGGCGCTGCCCCTGCCCCGGTCCGAGGAAAGCTCATCGGCGGATATGTCTTCCCCCTCGCCGCCCAGAATCATCAACCGTTCGATCAGATTCCGGAGCTGACGCACATTCCCCGGCCATTTGAGGGTCTGAAGCGCGGCGATGGCGGGGGCGGTGAGTTTCCTGCGGATCAGGCCCTGCTGCTCCGAGATCGTCTCGATGAAATGCTCGGCGAGCAACGGGATGTCGTCGCGCCGGGCGTCCAGCGGCGGGACGCTGATCGGCACCACGTTGATGCGATGATAGAGGTCCTCGCGGAAGCGGCCCTCCGCGATCTCGACCTTCAGATCCCGCGTCGTTCCGGAAATCAGGCGGACATCGACCCGGACGACCTCCCCGCCGCCCGGGCGGGAAAACGACTGGTCGACCAGGATCCGGAGAATCTTGGCCTGCGTGCCCAACGGCATCTCCGCCACTTCGTCGAAAAACAGCGTGCCGCCGTGAGCGCGGTCGAAGAGCCCCTTCTCGCTTCGGCCATCGTCGTGACGCCGGCCGAAGAGCACCTCCTCCATCAGGTGCGGCTCCATCGTCGCCGCGTTCGAGACGATGAACGGTTGCTGCGCGCGGACGGAGTTGGCGTGGATATAGCGCGCCGCGACCTCCTTGCCCGCCCCCGGCGGCCCGGTGAGCACGACACGGCTCGCAGAGCGCGCGACCCGGTCCAACTGGCCGCGCAAAGTCGCCATCGCGCTGCTGGCGCCGATCATTCTGTGCTCGCGCGCCTCGGCCGCTTTCAGGGCCGCATTTTCGCGGCGAAGACGATTGGCTTCAAGCGCGCGGTGAACAACCACCAGCAACTGATCTATATTAAACGGTTTTTCTATAAAGTCGTATGCGCCTTGCTTGATCGCCGCGACCGCAATCTCGATATTGCCGTGACCGGAAATGATGACGACGGGAACATCCGGGTTATCCCGCTTCACGGCTTTCAGAACCTCGATTCCGTCCATACGGCTGCCCTGCAGCCAGATGTCGAGAATGATCAGATCCGGCGGCGCGTCGCTCACCGCCGCCAGCGCGCCGTCCGCATCCATCGCGTCCCGCGTGTCATGCCCTTCATCACGGAGAATATCGCCGATCAGGTCGCAGATATCCGCCTCATCATCAACGATCAGAATGTCACTCATGCCGCCCCGTTCTTTCATCCACGTCGATTATTCGCCCTTGCAACGGGAGCGTGATGATCACGCGCGCGCCGCCCATGTCAGGATCCTCCCATTCCGCGCTCTCAAGACGTAACGCGCCCCCATGTTGTTCCGCTATCTTCTTGACGATTGCGAGGCCGAGGCCAGTACCTTTGTCACGCGTCGTCACATAGGGCTCCGTCAGGCGCATGCGGTTCGTCTTCGGCAGGCCGAGGCCATTGTCGTCGACAATGATCGAAAGCACTGACTCATCCACCGCGATCGTTGCGCGAATGCGCCCTGGCGCCGCCGGCCCCGTGGATTTTTCCAGCCTTGAATCAATCGACTCGAGCGCGTTTTTGAGAACATTGGTCAAGGCTTGAGTGATCATGCCCGCGTCGCACCGCAGAATCTGGGGCGCATCCGCGTCAACCACCTCATAGGAGATATCGGCCCGCGCCGCGCTCTGCAGGAGCACCGCATCGCGCGTCAACGCCGCAATATCCTCCGGCTTGGCCTCCGGGCTCGGCATCCGCGCAAACCGGGAAAATTCATCGACCATTCGCCGGATCTCGCCAGCCTGGCGAATGATCACGTCGGTGTATTGCTCGAAATTCGGGCGCTCGTCGCCGGCCAGCGGCCCGAACTTGCGCCTGAGCCGTTCGGCCGAAAGCTGGATCGGGGTGAGCGGATTCTTGATCTCATGCGCGATCCGGCGGGCCACGTCCCCCCACGCCGCCTCTCGCTGGGCGGAGACCAATGCGGTCAGATCGTCCAGCGTCATCACGAAGCCGCGCTCCAGATCGTCGGGGGAGCGCGCGGCGACCCGGACGAGATATTCCCGAAGCGCGTCGCCGGCGGTCAGCGTCACCTGCCCCTGCGCTTCGCCGCTGAGGGCGCCGCGGGCGATGGTGAAGATCTTCTCCATTTCCGGCGGCACCCGCTCCGGGTCTTCCGAGCCGGTGTCGAGCATCCTCCGCGCCGCGGCGTTCATCATCTCGACCCGCCCGGCCGAGTCGAGGCCGATCACGCCGGCGGAGACCCCGGAGAGAACCGTCTCGGTGAAGTTTCTTCGCTCCTCGCTTTCGCGGTTGGCCGCGACCAGCGCGTCGCGCTGGCCTTTCACCTGAGCCGTCATCCTGTTGAATACGCGCGAAAGAAGCGCGACCTCATCGCCGGATTTCTCTTCGGGCACCCGGATATCCAGGTCGCCTTCTCCGACCCGTTCCGCCGCGGCCGCCAGAACGCCGATCGGCCGGGAGAGCCGCTCCGCCAACCAGAGACCGAGCCACGCCGCCGTGGTGATGACCAGAAGCGCGAAGCCGAGATAGATCAGCGCGAATACGGACAGCAGCCGCCCGCGCGCCGCCTCCGTCTTGTTGTAAAGCGCGACCGTTTCCGCCGTATCATCAAGAAGGAGAAGGACATTTCCGTCCACCTGACGGGTGACGTAAAGGAACGTGTCTATGTAGTTGTTAAGGTAGACCAGAGCGCGCAGCTCATTGTTGATCTGATCCTCCAACACCACGACGCGGCCGAGGCGCGCATCCGCGATATCGACCTCGCTCGGCGGATTATAGGTGAAGGTGTAGCTGAAATCGCCGCGGTGCAGGATGTTCCGCGCGCCGTCGATCAGATACGCCTCCGGGAACCGGCGGAGCGCCTGCTGCCGGCGAAGAAGCTCCACAAGCGCCGGCTCGGATATGCCGAGCGCGCCGGCGCGGTTCATGTCGTTCGCCATGTTCAGCACCTCCCGCTCGATGGAGCGGCGATGTTCGTCGGCGTAGGCTTGCGCGGTGATCAACGAATTGCGCACGACCGTCCCGACCTGCCCGGAGAACCAGGTCTCGATCCCGACATTGATCGACAATGTCGCGAAAGCGGCGATGATCACCGTCGGGGCCAGGGCGACGACGGCGAAAATTCCGGTAAGCCGCAGATGCAGCCGCGCGCCGGCCGCGCGGAGGCGGCGCGCCCTGAGCAGCGACCAGACCCGCCATGCGATCATGGCGAGCAGCGTCGCGATGTAGACGAGATCGACGATCAGGATCGCGTTCACGGAATCGGGCGTCACGCCGTTCCGGTTTATGAGGACCGTCGTCGTCCCCGCCAGGGCGAGCCCGAACATCGTCATCACGACGATGGCGCCGCCGCTGCCGCGGCCGCCGGGAACCATGGCGGCGAGACGCGAACGTAAGGGGACTGCAAGGCCAGTCATATCTACGCTCGCCGGTCTTACACTGTTGCGCGGTTACATCAGTTTCTTGCCGCGCGTCACCGGAATGTCAAGCTCGTGGATCTTCTTGCGAAGGGTGTTGCGGTTGATCCCCAGCACATCCGCCGCCTTCATCTGGTTGCCCTGGGTCGCCGCGAGCGTGAGCGCGATCAACGGCAGTTCGACCTCCCGCATGATCCGGCCATAAAGACCCGGCGGCGGCGGCGTGTCGCCATGGAGAGAGAAATACCTGTCGAGGTGATGCTCGATCGCCGCGCCGAGGCTCTCGCCCATCACCGGGCGCGGCCCTTCCGCCGAGGAGGGCCGCGCCGCCAGTTCGCGCCCGATCGCGTCGGCGTCGATCAGGTCGTCGGCCGACAGCGCCGCGAGACGTTTGACCAGATTCTCCAGCTCACGAACGTTCCCCGGCCATCTTTGAGCGGCGAGAACCCCCAGCCCTTCCCGGCTGATGGCCTTGCGCGGCAGGCCCTCGCTCTCCGCTCGCAGCAGGAAAGCATGGACGAGATCGGGGATATCCTCCACCCGCTCACGCAGCGGCGGCAGCCGCAGCGGCACCACATTGAGCCTGTAGAACAGGTCCTCGCGGAACCGGCCTTCATGGATCAGATGCCGAAGATCGCGCTGCGTGGCGGCGATGATCCGCACGTCGCTTCGCACCGGGGTCTCGCCGTCGCCAGCGATGAACTGGCCTTCCTGCAGGACGCGAAGGAGCCGCGTCTGCGCGTCATGCGGCATGTCGCCTATCTCGTCCAGGAAAAGCGTCCCGCCCTGCGCCTGTTCGAGCTTTCCGACGGGGCGCTCCGTCGGCCCGGCGAACGCGCCGCGTTGCTGGCTGAAGAGCGTGGATTCGATCAGATCGTGCGGGGTGGTCGCCATGTTGACGGTGACGAAAGGGCGCCTCTTTCGTTGGCCGAAATCGTGAAGGGCGCGCGCGACCAAACCTTTCCCGACGCCGCTTTCACCGGTGATCATGACCGAAAGATTCGTGTTCATCAGCCGCGCCATGATCCGATAGACGTCCTGCATCACCGGCGAGCGGCCGATCAACGGCAGGCCCTCGTCCCGCACCCGCGCCTGGCCCGCCTCCGATCCGCGGTCGGCGTCGCGGCCGTCGAGCGCCTTTCTCACATGATCGAGCACCTCCCGAAGATCGAAAGGCTTTGGCAGGTACTCATATGCGCCGGCCTCGGCGGCGCGGATCGCGGTCAGGATCGTGTTTTGCGCGCTCATCACGATGACAGGCAATTCAGGCCGCTTGCGCCGGATCGCAGGCAGAAGATCGAGCGCGTCCCCATCCGGCATCATCACGTCCGTGACGACGACATCCCCCTCTCCATCCTCCACCCATCGCCACAGGGTGGAGACGGAGCCGGTGGTCCGCACGTGGCAGCCGATCCGCGTCAACGCCTGATTCAGCACCATCCGGATCGACCGATCGTCATCCGCCAGCAAGACCGTTCCGGTCGTCATATCAGCCCCCCTCAGACCCTATCTCCCGCCAGACCGGCAGACGCAGGCGAAACGTCGTCCGCCCCGGCCGCGACACGCAGTCCACCATGCCGCCATGGTCCGCGATGATCCTCGAGACGACCGACAGGCCAAGCCCGCCGCCTCGGGTCTTCGTCGTGACGAACGGCTCGAAGATCTCTTGCTGCATCTCTGCGGGGATGCCGGCGCCGTTATCCGTGATCTGAACCAGAAGCGGCAGACCGGTCCGGTGACCTGACGGGCCGGCCATCGCGAAACCCGGGCGAAACGCCGTCCGCAGGGTGATCGCGCCTCCGACAGGCGGCGCCGCTTCCGCCGCATTTTTCAGGAGGTTCAGCATCACCTGCACAAGCTGATCATGATCTCCGGGAACTTCGGGGAGCGACGGGTCGTACTCCTCCCGAAACTGGATTCCCCGCGCGAACCCGGCTTCCGCGGATCGCTTCGCGCGGTCGAGCACGTCATGAATGTTGACCGGTTCGCGGCGAAGCGACGTGACGGCGCCGAACGTCTCCATCCGGTCGATCAGATCCGCGACCCGCCGGGTTTCGTCGCGGATCAGCCGGGTCAGCTGGAGTTCCTCATCCGACGCGCTCAACTCCAGGAGCTGCGCCGCGCCCGAGATTCCGGCCAGCGGATTCTTGATCTCATGCGCCAGCATGGCGGCCATTCCGCTCATCGAGCGGGCCGCGTGGCGATGATTGAGGCTGCGGTCGAAATCTTCGGCGAATGAGCGGATCTGAAACAGCAGCAGAACCTCGCCCGCGTCTTCGGTCGCGACAGAGAGCAGGTCTATCTTCTCGGGGGCGCGGCCAAGCCGGGTGAACGCCACATCGCGATCCGAGGTGACATTGCCGAGCTCTCTGGTTCGCCGGACCAGCGCGACGATGCGGTCCGTCTCGCCGAAGATCGCCTCGATCGACCGGCCGACGATCTGCGCCCCGCCCGCGCCGAGGAAGCTCTCGGCGGCGATGTTCACGGACTGGATCCGATCTTCGGCGTCGATCACGAATGCGGGAAGCGGCAGAAGATTCCAGAGATGGTCCGGCGTCATCAGGCGGCGCGCCGCGCGAGGGGCGCCTCGCCCGGCGACTCCCAATCCCGGAGAGCCGCGATGACGGAGGCGGGCGCCGTCATGCGCATCAGATCGGCGCGAAGCGGCTCCGCGCCCGGAATCCGGGCGAGCCACCAGCCAAGATGCTTGCGCGCGACGCGCAGACCCAGCGCGACGCCGTAAAAGTCCAGCATCGCCTCATAATGCTCGATGATGAGTTCGGTGAGCGCGCCGCCGGACGGGATCTGCGGCGGGGCGTCGCCAGCCAGCGCGGCGCCGATGACGCCGGGCGTCCACGGCGCGCCTTCGGCGCCTCTGCCGATCATCACGGCGTCGGCCCCGGACAACTCCAGCGCGCGGCGGGCGCTGGCGAGATCGATGATGTCGCCATTGACCACAAGCGGAATGTCGATCGCCTCGCGGACCGCCGCCACCGCGGCCCAATCCGCCCTGCCCTTGTAAAACTGCGCGCGCGTTCGGCCATGGATCGTGACCATCGCGACCCCGGCCGCCGCCGCCCGCCGCGCGAGGTCGGGCGCGGTTATGGCGCTTTCATCCCAGCCCAACCGCATCTTCAGCGTGACGGGGACCCCCACCGCGCCGATCACGGCCTCGATCAACCTGATCGCATGGGCGGGCTCGCGCATGAGCGCGGCGCCGGACCAGCCGGACGTGACCTTTTTCGCGGGGCACCCCATGTTGATGTCGATCAGCCGCGCGCCGGCGTCCTCGGCGATGCGCGCCGCTTCCGCCATCGGCGCGGCGTCGCGCCCCGCGATCTGGACGGCGGAGACATCTGCGGCGAGGTCGATCTCGGCCTTGGCTTTCGCAGCGGCGCCGCGGGAGAGAAGCTCTCCGCTCGCCACCATTTCCGAAATCGTCAGGCCTGCGCCGAATCTCGCGGCGAGGCGGCGAAACGGCAGATCGGTGATCCCGGCCATTGGAGACAGGATCGCCCTGTTTTTAAGCACGACATCGCCGATCGCAAGAGTCATGGCGCCCACATTTGATGCAAGAGAGTGCGGATGCTAGCGTCGCGCACACCAGCGCACAAGCGACAGGCTTGTCGCGCCGGCGGGGCGGCCCTAGGGTCCGCGAAACACGCCGGAGGAACATGAGAATGCAGGTCGCCGCTCTGATCGTCGCCGCCGGGCGCGGGCTGCGCGCGGGCGGCGGAACGCCGAAACAATATCGGGAGATCCGGGGCGAATCGCTGTTGGCGCGCACCATTCGCGCCGTGCTCCACTCCGACCTGATCGATCGCGCGATCGTCTGCATCCGCCCGGAGGACGCCGAACGATACGCGGCTGCGGCGCCGGCCGACCCGCGCCTTCTGCCGCCCGTCCACGGCGGAGCGGAGCGCGCGCTTTCGGTGCGCGCGGGGTTGGAGGCGCTCGCGGCGGACCCGCCCGATCTGGTGTTGATCCATGACGCGGCCCGCCCGTTCCTCTCCCGGCGCGTCATCGCCGAGATGCGCGACGCGCTGACCGCGCATGACGGCGCGATCGCGGCGATCCCTGTCGTCGACGCGTTGAAGCGCGCGGACCATGGGCTTTGCGGCGAGCCGGTTTCGAGGGAAGGCCTCTGGCGCGCGCAGACGCCGCAAGGCTTCAGGTTCGCGGCGATCCTCGCGGCGCATCGGGCCAACACGGAGCCGCGCGCGGCGGATGACGCCGAGGTCGCCAGAGCGGCGGGACTCTCCGTCACTATGGTTGAAGGCGATGACGATAACTTCAAGATCACCACGGAGCAGGATTTCGAGCGGGCGGAGAGGCGCTTGGACATGAATGAGACGCGGATCGGACAGGGCTATGACGTTCATGCGTTCACCGAGGGCGCGGAGGTCATCCTTTGCGGCGTGAGGATCCCGCACGACAAGGCGCTCTCGGGGCATTCCGACGCCGACGTGGCGATGCACGCCCTCACGGATGCGCTTTTCGGCGCGATCGGCGAAGGCGACATCGGGCGCTGGTTTCCGCCCTCCGACCCGCAATGGAAGGGCGCCGATTCCTCCATCTTTCTTGAAAAGGCGCTGGAGCGCCTGCGCGCGCGGCGCGGACGATTGATCAACGCCGACCTGACGATCGTCTGCGAGCGGCCGAAGATCGGCCCGCATGCGGAGGCGATGACGCTGTCTCTCGCCCGGATCATGAAGGTCGACCCCGGCCGCGTCAGCGTCAAGGCGACCACATCGGAGCGTCTCGGGTTCACCGGGCGTGAAGAAGGGATCGCGGCGCTGGCGGCGGTGATGGTGGCGCTCCCATGAACATGGCGAGCCTCGTGGCGGGAATGTGCGGCCTCCATCGGCTGCATCCGGACGCCGGGATCTTCGCGGCGCTGCTCGCGCTGCCTGCGGCCTGGGGGCTGCATTGGCTTGGAGGGTTTCCACTCCTCGCCGCGATGACGGCGGCGGGCGCGGCGCTGACGCTCTGGGCCGCGCCCCGGACCGACACGCCGATGATGCTGGACCGGGTGGTCGGCCAGTGGCTCGCGCTCTGGCCGCTGTCGGGCGGGCTCTGGGCGGCGGGCGCGGCGCCTTTCCTGTTTCCGTGGCCGGGCTGGATCGGCGGTTTTCTCGTCTGTCAGGCGCTGACTCTTTTCTGCGGACCGATCCGCCGCCTCTCGACACGCGGGCCCCTCTGGGATGATCTGGCGGCGGGCGCGGGCGCGGGCGTTCTGATATTGATCGGGGCGGCGATCGCACATGGGTGGCTGATGTGATGGAATTCGAGACCGAAGCGCGCGCGACCCTCGCCGCGCTCGCCGCGACCGGGCGGATGGCGGCGACGGTGGAAAGCTGCACCGGCGGCATGGTCGCCGCCGCGCTGACCTCGATCCCCGGATCTTCGGCGGTCGTCGAGCGGGGGTTCGTCACCTATTCGAATGAGGCCAAGACCGAACTGGTCGGCGTGCCGCCGGCGTTGATCGAGAAATTCGGCGCCGTCTCTCCCGAGGTCGCGCAGGCGATGGCGGAGGGAGGGCTCGCGCAGTCCCGCGCCGATATCGTCGTGGCGATCACCGGCGTCGCGGGGCCCGGCGGATCGGAGCAGAAGCCGGAGGGGCTTGTCTGCTTTCACGCGCTGCGCCGGGGCGGGCCGGCGGAGGCGCGCCGTCTGGAGTATGGGCCGATCGGCCGGAGCGCGGTGCGCGCCGCCGCGGTGCGCGAGGCGCTCACCATGATTCGGGCGGTGAACCAGTGATTTGAGGGAGCCGCGCTCCCGGATGGCGGAGTTCGACCGTCCGGCCGCGGCTCACCGAGCGCCGTAAAGCGCCGCCGCCCGCGCCTCGAACGCCCGCACGATCCGGACCATCGCTTCGTGAAAGACCAGCCCGATCAGGGCCTGAAGCGCGCGGGAGCGAAACTCGAAATCGACGAAGAAATCCACTTCGCATGAAGTTTCCGTCAGCGGAGAGAATTTCCAGTGGTTGTTCAGGTATCTGAAAGGTCCGTCGAGATAGGCGACGTCGATCTCCCTCGGTTCCGGCCTCAGCGTTACGCGGCTTCCAAAGCGTTCGCGGAACAATTTGAAGGAAATGACCAGATCGGCGTCGATGATTTCCGCCTCGGGGGTCTCCTGACGGGAGCGAATACGCGCGGCGGAGCACCACGGCAGAAATTCGGGATATGACGGCACGTCGGCGATCAGCGCGTACATCTCATCGGCGCTATATGGCATTTTGCGTTTTTCGCGATGTGTCGGCATCCTGCCTCGCCTGCTCCCTGTTGCGGTGCGGCGCACCCTGTCGGATTGTCGTCCCGAGGACAAGATGAACGGAGATCCAGCATGAGCGGGTACGATATCGAGATCATGATCTCCGAAGCGGAGATTTCGGCCCGGGTCGCGGCGTTGGCGGAGGAGATCTCCGCGCATTTCGCCGGAACGAAAAAACTCGTCCTGATCGGGCTGCTCCGCGGCTCCTTCGTCTTTATCGCCGATCTCGCCCGGCAACTGGAGCTTCCGGTGGAGGTGGATTTCATCGAAGCGTCGTCCTATGGCGACGCCGCCACATCGAGCCGCGAGGTCCGGATCCTGAAGGATCTTCGCGCGCCGATCGAGGGGGTCGATGTTCTGGTGGTGGAGGATATCGTCGACACCGGACACACCCTCGCCCACGTGACGGCGTTGTTGGCGTCGCGGAATCCCGCGCGGCTGGAGATCTGCGCGCTGCTGGACAAGCCGGCGCGGCGGGAGAAGCAGGTCTCGGCCCGGTTCATCGGGTTCGAGATTCCGGACAGGTTCGTCGTCGGCTACGGCATCGACTTCGCGCAGGCGAACAGGAACCTTCCCTATATCGGCCGCGTGATTCCAGAGACGTAACGGCGGGCTATTTTGACTTCATGACCCAGACGCCGTCCCAGTCGTCGCCCGGCGGCGCCGTTTTCATGATCCGGCACCGCTCGATGTAATCGGTGGCGATGCGGTCGTCGGGATTCGCCTTCAGCGCCTCCTTGAAGGAGCCGATCGCCCGCGTCCATTCCTGCTTCCGGTAGCGATGGATTCCCTCCCGGAAATGCCCTAGCGCATCCATCATGTTCGGGAACGTCGTCTCGGAGTGATAATCGAGACATTCGAAGATATCGACGGGCTCGGTCTTGCCTTTCACCTGAACGCGGTCGATCTCCCGCAGCCGATAGATGCCTTTGAGGCGTTTCACGGTGCGGTCCGACAGAAGAATGCGGGCGTGGTACTGCTTGCACGCGCCTTCGAGCCGGGCGGCCAGATTCACGCCGTCGCCGATCATCGTGTAATCCATCCGCTTCTGGCTGCCGATATTGCCGGCGACGACGCTGTCGGTGTTCAGCCCCACGCCCATGTCGAGCGGCGCCTCCCCGCGCTTCACGCGCGCCTCGTTCCATTCCCAGAGCCGCGAAATCATGTCGATGGCGGCCCGGACGCCGCGATCCTCATCGTCGCCATGCGCGATCGGAATGCCGAAGGCCGCCATGGTCGCATCGCCGATGAACTTGTCCAGCATGCCGCCATGCTCGATGATGCAATCGACCATCATCTCGAAATACTCGTTCAGCAACCTCACGGTGCCCTGCGCGCCGAGGGTCTCGGTGATGGTCGTAAAGCCCCTGATATCGGAAAAGAGCACGGTCGCGATCGTGTCCTTGCCGCCCATGATGTCTTCGGTTCGGCCTTCGGCCAGCATCTGATCGGCGAGCTTCGGATCCATGTAGCGGGCGAGCGTCGATTTGACCCGCTTCTCAGCGGTGATGTCCTCGATCATCACCATCGCGCCCAGAAAGTCGCCCGCGCCCGATTTCAGCGGCAGCATGGTGAGGTTGGTGGTGATCGCGTTGCCGAAGAAGCTGAGCTCGACCTCCATCAGAATGTCGCCCTCCCCTTCGAGCAGCACCCGGCGCAGACGCTCAACCAGCCAGATGTTCTCCGCGCCGATGGATTCGCCCGGCTCCCCGATCACGAGATCGGGCGTGCGGCCGAGAAGACGCGCAGCGGCCGCGTTGCAGGTGCGCACGGTCATGTCGTTGTCGACGGTGATGACGCCGTTCGTCATGCTTTGCAGCATCGAGTCGGTGTAGTTCTGCATCGCCTGCACGTCGTTGAAGAGCTTGGCGTTCTCCAACCCGATGGCGATCTGAGCGGTGAACGCCTTCAGGCGGCTTTCATCTTCGCTGTCGAACGGGCCGCCGGCCTTGTTCAGGACCTGCGTCACCCCGATCACCTTGCCTCGCTTGTTCACCACCGGAACGCACAGGATCGAGCGGGTGAAAAAGCCGGTCTGCTTGTCGAAGTCCGGATTGAAGCGCAGATCGGCGTAGGCGTGCGGGATATTGATCGTCTTGCCCGAGGTGAAGACCGTGCCGGCGATGCCGACATCGTTCGGCAGCCGGATCTCGAAACTGTCCAGCCCTGCGCCCACATGGGAAAACAGCTCGCCCGTCTTCTCGTCGTTGAGAAAGAGGGTCGAGCGTTCAGCGTCCAACATGCGCGTCGCTTCGGTCATGACCTTGTTCAGAAGCTTGCCGAGCTCCAGCTCCGAGGTCATTTCGGAAATGATGTTCAGAAACTCGACTTCGCGTTCGCGGCTCCGCTCCACCCGTTCGACCAGTTGCATCGACTGGAGCGTGATCGCGCATTGCGTGGTCATGCCCTGAAGAATGTCGAGATCGGTTTGCGTGAACCGCCCGGTCTTCTTGTTGAGCATCTGGGCGACGCCGATGATTTCGTTCCGGGCGGTGCGGATCGGCGCGCAGAGCAGCGATTCCGTGCGAAACCCGGTTTCGCGATCCACCGTCACGTTGAATCTCGGGTCGTCATAGGCGTTCTCGACGATCTCGCCCCGGCCGGTCTGGAAGACGGATCCGGCGATCCCTTCGTCGTTCATCAACCGGATCTCCCGGCTGCGCATCCCCAGCGCGACCCGGCTGAACAATTCTCCCGTCGCCGGATCATTGAGAAAGAGCGTGCCGCGAACCGCCCCGGTTTCCTGACAGGCGAGGTCGATCAAGGTCTCCAGAACGGTGTCGAGCGTATCCTGAGCCGCCACCTTGCGAGACACGTCGAGCAACATGCGCAGATGCGTAAGCTGCTCCTCATGGGTTTCACCCACCTGGATCGATAGCGCGTCCTCAGGCACGGGATCGCTCCCGGCCGGCCCTGTCGACCCTGTCGCGAAGTTCGGTGATCGTGGCGATCAGCTCCTGAACCTCGGCCCGGTGATTGTGCGCGGTCTCCCGCATCATCTCGGCGTGCCGAAACGTCTGGCGGTCCATCTCGTCGCGGATCGCATGAGCCGCATCGCGCATTTCCGCCAGCTCCCGGTTCGACGTGGAGCGCGCCTCCCGCATGCGATCCTGCGCGCGGGCGCGCTCCTCTTCCATGCGTGTGCGGAGCGCCTGGATCGCATTCCGGAACTGCTGGGTCTGTTCGGCGAATTCGCGGCGCATCTCCTGGATCCTGGCTTCGTTCGCCGCGCGCTCCGTCTCGAGCGCGGCGCGCATCTCCTGCGCCGTCGCCTTCAGTTGCTCGATCTCGCCCGCCGCGGCGGCGGCGGCGGCGCGAACCTCGCGCAGGCGCCTGTCCTCCGCTTGCTCGAGCGCGGAGCGAAGCGCCGTGATCGTCTCACGCAAGGCGCGCGGGTCCATGTATGCGGGATCGGGACTCTCGAATGCTCCGGTCACGACTCCTCCCCCCTGGTGCGCGCCGTCATCATAACAGTATCGAAGAAAAATGCAGCGCCGAAACGCGCCCGCCTCCATCTTCGCCTGCGGATGCGGGGCCCCGGCGCGCGCCGGACGACGAGGCGGCCGCCGCGCCTACCCCTCGGCCAGCCGCGCCCGCCGCGCCTCGCGGAGGCGGGTGAAGTCGTCGCCCGCGTGATAGCTTGACCGGGTCAGCGGCGACGCCGAGACCATCAGAAAGCCCTTCGCGTAGGCGATCCGCTTGTAGCCCGCGAATTCATCGGGCGTCACGTAGCGGGCGACGACGTGATGCTTCAGGGTCGGCTGCAGATACTGGCCGATCGTCAGAAAGTCGACATCGGCGGCGCGCATGTCGTCCATCACCTGAAGAACCGCCTGACGGTCTTCGCCAAGGCCGACCATCATGCCCGATTTGGTGAACATCGACGGATCGAGCTCCTTCACCCGCTGCAGGAGCCGAAGCGAATGGAAATAACGCGCGCCCGGCCGCACCGTCGGATAAAGGCCTGGAACGGTCTCGACATTGTGGTTGAACACATCGGGCCGCGCCGCGACGACGATCTCCAGCGCCTCCGGCCCGCATTTGAGGAAATCCGGGGTGAGGATCTCGATCGTCGTCTCCGGAGACCGGCGGCGTATCGCGCGGATCGTCTGCGCGAAATGCTCGGCGCCGCCATCCTCCAGGTCATCGCGGTCGACGGAGGTGATCACGATATGGCTGAGGCCCAACGTCTCCACCGCGTGCGCCACCCTGCCCGGCTCGAATACGTCGAGCGCGTTCGGGCGGCCGGTGGCGATATTGCAGAATGTGCAGCCGCGGGTGCAGATCTCACCCATTATCATCATGGTCGCGTGGCCTCGCGACCAGCATTCGCCGACATTGGGGCAGCCGGCCTCCTCGCAGACGGTGACGAGCCGGTTGCTCCGTATCGTGTCGCGCGTCTCGCGATAGCCGGCGGAGGTCGGCGCCTTCACCCTGATCCAGTCCGGTTTCTTGGGTGAAATATTGTCGGCGCGATGCGCCTTCTCGGGGTGCCGCTGCGCGCGGTCTGTGAGGTCGCGTGTGGTCATGCCGGGAACTATAGTCCCCGCCGCGCCCATTGTCCCGTCCGATAAGACCTCCCGGCTGCGATAAAATGCACCGCTCCAGCTCCTCTTATCGCGTCAGGGCCCGGGCCGCGGCGCGCCGCGCGTTCAAAAGCCGGTCCGCGCCGGCTTCCGCCAGAATGTTGGAGAGCGCGGCGTAAGGCGGCGCCATGTCGCGGCTGCGATGCGAGAGGAACCATATCTCGCGCTCCGGCTGCGGGTCCGTCAGCCGGATGAGCTGCAATTGGTCCAGTGAGCGGCTCTCGTCATATGCGGTTTCCGGCGCGAGCGTCGCTCCGTAACCACCGGCGACAAGCCGCAGAATCGTCGCCATGGACGAGGCGCCCATCTGCTCCGTCGCGTCACGCGCAGTCAGATTGCAGACCGATAGCGCCTGGTCGCGGAGGCAATGCCCCTCATCGAGGAGCAAGAGCCGCATCTTCGCCACCTCCTCGATTCTGACCGCGCCATCCATCAGCCCCTTCTCCGCCGCTTCGCGGCGATTGACCGCGAGGAGAAAGCGGTCCCGGAACAACAAGCGGCCGGAAAGATCCCGCCCCTGCGGCGGGGAGGCGACCACCACCGCGTCCAGCCGCCCGTCCTTCAGTTCGGCGATCAGCTCATCTGTCTTGGCCTCGCGCACGCGAAGCTCCAAGAGCGGCAGACGCCGGGCGATCAGGTCGAGCGCCAACGGCAGAAGATAAGGCGCGATCGTCGGGATCAGCCCGAGCGAGAACGGCCCCTCGACGCCGCGTTCCGCCCGCGCGATCCTGACGAGCGCCTCCGCCTCCTGAACCACACGCCGCGCCTGAGCCGCGATTTCATGGCCGAGCGCCGTCGGCGCGACGCCCTTCGCGGCGCGGTCGATCAACGCGCCCCCTAACGCCGCCTCGAGCGCCTTCACCTGAACCGAAAGCGCGGGCTGGCTGACGGCGGAGGCGTGGGCGGCCTTGCCGAAATGCCGATGCTCATAGAGCGCGAGAAAGTATCTGAGCTGCCGCAACGTGATCGCCATAAGGATCACCTATCAAATAATGAACAAGATTCAATCGACAATTATCCCTGACCTGAGGTAGTTTAGAATGACTCTAGATACTGAAGCAGGATGCCCATGATGACCGCTCCACCACGCCTTGCGACAACCGCAGGCGCCCCCATCTTCGCCCCCCCGGAGCCGCCCGACCGCCGGGCCGCGCGGCTCCATCTCGATGCAGGACCGGCATGGGATCGGCAGGCCCGCGCGCCAGAACCCGGACCGCACCCCCGAACGCGCTCTCCGCAGGAACGGCCGGGGCGCGCATGGACCGCGGCTCACACGCAGCACAAGGACGGATCGATGACGGTCCTCGGCCAGAGGTCCGGCGCCGAGCAGCGGGCCGGGCGGCGGAGAAAATTGAACGCATGGCCGTTGGGAGAAGCGGCGGAGGGCGCCCTTCCCTGTTCACGCAAAAAGTGCGATGCCGGCGGCCCGCCTCAACCGGTCCCTGGCGATAGACAGACACGGAGAGCCGAATGACGACCGCACGCCCCGCCGCGCTGAAACTCCATGTGGAACAGGAACACCGCATCGGCAAGACGCAGGAATTCCTGAAAGAAATCGTATATGGCGGCAATGACGGGATCGTCACCACGTTCGCGATCGTCGCCGGGTTCGCCGGCGCCCACGCGGACGGCGTGGCGGTGATCGGCGGCGTCGCGGTTCTTCTCTTCGGGCTGGCCAACCTCTTCGCGGACGCCACAGCGATGGGGCTCGGCGCGTTCCTTTCCGTCCGCTCGGAGCAGGACGTCTACCGTGCGACGCGGGCGACCGAGCTGCATGAAATCAAGCATCATCCCGAGATGGAGCGCCTGGAGACCATCGAGATCCTGCTGGCGAATGGCCTGAGCGAGCAGGAAGCCGAAACATTCGCCGATATCCTCGCGCGCCATCCGGAGTTCATGGCCGATTTCATGATGAATTATGAGATCGAAATGGCCGACCCGACCGGCGACAGTCCGGCGATGAAGGGGGCGGCGACATTCATCGCTTTCGTCGTGTTCGGCTCCGCGCCGCTGCTGCCCTATTTTTTCACGGCGCCGAGCCCGGGCGTCTTTCAGGCGTCGCTCGCTCTTTCGATCCTCGCGCTGGTGGCGCTCGGCATGCTGCGCTGGAAGGCCACGAACGAGACCATCGCCCGCTGCGTGGGCGAGAGCCTGCTGGTCGGCGGCATCTGCGGCGCCGTCGCGTTCGCGGTCGGGCTCGCATTCGCCTGACCGCGGAGCGGCGCCCGCCCGCTCATATGGCCGCGTCGCGGATCAGAAGTGGATTGCGCGCCCATAGGCGTCGAGCACCGATTCATGCATCATTTCGCTCAATGTCGGATGCGGGAAGACGGCGCTTATCAGGTCCTCTTCGGTCGTCTCCAACTGTCGGCCGATCACATAGCCCTGGATCAGTTCGGTGACTTCCGCGCCGACCATGTGAGCGCCGAGCAATTCACCCGTTTCGGCGTCGAAAACCGTTTTGACCATTCCCTCCGCCTCGCCGAGAGCGATGGCCTTGCCGTTGCCGATGAACGGAAAACGGCCGACCTTGACCTTGTGGCCCTTTTCCTTCGCCCGCGCCTCGGTCAGGCCGACGGACGCGACCTGAGGCTGGCAATAGGTGCAACCGGCGATGCTTTCCGGCCTCACCGGATGAACGCCGGATCGGCCGGCGATGAGTTCGGCGACCATCACCCCTTCATGGCTGGCCTTGTGCGCGAGCCACGGCGCGCCGGCGATATCGCCGATCGCATAGATCCCGTCCACGCCGGTGCGGCAGAATTCATCGGTCTGGACATGCGTGCGGTCGATCTTGACGCCGAGCGCCTCCAGCCCCAGCCCCTCGACATTGCCGACGATGCCGACAGCCGAGATGACGGTGTCGAACTCGATCTTCTGAACCGCGCCGCCGGTTTCGATATGCGCCGTCACCTTGTCCTTGGCGCGCTCCAGCTTCTTGACCATGGCTTTCTCCATGATCTTCATGCCCTGCTTTTCAAACTGCTTTTTCGCATGGGCGCTGATCTCCGCATCCTCGACGGGCAGAATCCGGTCCAGGACTTCGACGACCACGGTCTCGGCGCCGAGCGTGTTGTAAAAGCTGGCGAATTCGATGCCGATGGCGCCGGAGCCGATCACCAGAAGCTTTTTCGGCATATGCGGCGGTTGAAGCGCGTGCTTGTAGGTCCAGACGCGGACGCCGTCCGCCTCCAGGCCCGGCAACTCGCGCGCGCGCGCGCCGGTCGCGACGATGATGTTCTCGCCGGCGAGAGTCGTCTCGCCCTTCTCGGTCCTGACCGCGACCCGGCCCTTGCCGGAGATCGTGGCTTCGCCCATCAGGACGTCGACCTTGTTCTTCTTGAGCAGATGCCCGACGCCGGAATTGAGTTGTTTGGCGACCCCGCGCGAGCGCTTCACGACCGCGTCGAGATCGTACCCTACGCCGTCGGCTTTCAGGCCGAATTCCTTCGCCCGGTTCATCAGGTGAAAGATCTCGGATGAGCGGAGCAGCGCCTTCGTGGGGATGCAGCCCCAATTGAGGCAGATGCCGCCGAGATGCTCCCGCTCGACGACGGCGGCCTTGAGGCCGAGCTGCGCGGCCCGGATCGCCGCGACATAGCCGCCGGGCCCTGCGCCGATCACGATCACATCATACGTCGTGGGCATGCTCAATTCTCCTCAAGGCTCATCGCGGAGAAGACTAAAGGAAGAAAAGCGGCGGCGCCACAGTCCTCGCCGTCGTCTCAGACCGCATAACCGCCGTCCGCCAGATAAGTTTTCTCTTCCATGGTCGACGCCCGCCCCAGCGCGTCGTTTCGGTAGGGAAAGCGGCTGAACCTGCGGATCACGTTCCGATGCTCGCGGGCGTGCGCCAGCGTCTGCGCGCCGGTCTTCGGCATCCGCGTCAGCACCAGCCGGACGCAGCGGTCCTGATCGACAAGACTCTCGGAATGCATGAGCGGCAAGTAGAAGAACTGCCGCTCGGGCTCCGGGACGCGGAGATCGTGACCGAGGTCGATGGCCGTCTTCGCGAGGGAGAGCGCCTTGCAGTCGCTGCTGAACGCGCGGCGGCCGCCGCGGAACATGTTGCGAGGAAACTGATCCAGCGTGATCACGAGCGCCAGAGCGCTGTTCGGCCGCGCCAGCCACGAATCCAGCTGGCCTGCGCGGGCCGCCCGCCATGTCGGCGCGAATCTGGCGCGAATCTTCCCATCCACCGCGGCGCTCACCTGGTACCAGCCCTTCGGTCCGACTTCTTCGAGCCAGAAGCTCGTAACCTCTTCAGCCGTCGCCACGGACATTTCTCTCTCCATTCAGTTGCGCGCCCGCCTCCGGCGCCGTGCTCGACAGGATTCGACAACCGGATGCGCGTCGGACGGCCGGCTCGCCGCGGCGCGACTCCGGCTCCTATTTGCGTCTGATGTTCATTTCGCGCCCCTGTATCGGATTCAGCTCCGGATCCGGAGAGACTCAACGGTCCGCCCCGTCTCTAGGCTGAGGGTATCCAACAAGGTGTCAAGCGTTTGGCGCCGCTTCGGCCAATTCCTCGGAGCTATCCGCGTCGGTGGGCTCTTCAGGCATCTGCTCGATCGCGTGTTCCTGCGCGATCTCGGCCGCGACGGTCCCCACGGCCGGGCTGATGACGGCGAAGGGCCCGGTCTCCTCGACCGAAGGCGCCGCGCGGCGGGTCATCCGGTAGACGCCATAGACGACGATCGCGCCCATACAGGCCAGGATATAGGCGAAATACGCCCAGCCGCCGAAGAATTGCATCAACTGACCGACGATCAACGGCCCGCCGATCGCTCCCACGCCGCCGATGAACACGAGCCCGCTGGAGGCGGAGGGCATGTCCTTGCGCTCAAGAAAATCGTTCGTGTGCGCGATCAGAAGCGCATAGAGAGGATTCGCCATGCCGCCTATCATGAACGCCACGATATAAAGCGTGACGGTCGAGTGCGCGGCGCTCATTCCGACGACGCAGGCGACGCAGGCCACGGCGGACACGATGATGATCAGGCGGCGCCGGTCCACCCGGTCCGAAATCCAGCCGATCGGCCCCTGAAAGAACAGGCCGCCGACATAGATCGCGGCGACGAACGCCGCGATCTGCGCGACGGTGAGGTGGTGGACCGTCCCAAAAACCGCCGACATGCCGAAAAGCGCGGAGTAGACCGCGCCGATCAGCAGGGAGCCGACGAATCCCAGCGGCGACGATTGAAACAGGCGGCGAAGCGTCATCGGGGCGGTATGCTCGACGATCGGAGCCGGGCTCGCCGAAAGCAGGATCGGCGTGAAGGATATCGAAACCAGAACCGAGATGGCGACGAACAGCTCATAGCCCGCCGGATCACCGAAATTCAGCAGGCCCTGCGCGGTGACGATCCCGAACATCTGCACCACCATGTAGACGGATAGCGACTTGCCGCGCGTCGTGTTGTCGGATGCGTCGTTGAGCCAGCTTTCCGCCACGACATAGACCGACGAGTAGCAGAATCCGACAAGCAGCCTCAGGAGCCCCCAGACCAGGAGGTTCGGAACCGCGGCGTATAGAATGAAGGCGGCCGAAATCAGCGACGCCATGGCGGCGAACACGCGGACATGGCCGACATTGCGGATGAGCGCCGGCGCCAGCCATGAGCCGCCGAGAAAGCCGGCGAAATAGGCCGATATCACATATGAGAGAACGGCCGGATCGAACCCCTCGATATCGCCGCGCACGCCGATCAGCGATCCTTGCAGACCGTTGCCGATCATCAAGAGAAACATCCCGAGGAGAAGAGCCCATGAGTGCCGTAGAACGTTGATCATCAGGCGCTCCTTTGTCACCAGCCGGTGAAACAGCCGCGTCGATCAGGGAACTTGGGATGTAACACAATGGGTCATGGCGCGCCCGCGCGCCAGAGCAGCGACGAGTCGCCGTAAGAATAAAACCGCATCCGCGCCTCGATCGCCTTCGCGTAGAGCGCGCGCATCCGGTCGACGCCCATGAAGGCGGAGACGAGCATGAACAGCGTCGAGCGCGGCAGATGGAAATTCGTGATCAGGCCGTCGACGACCCGAAACCGGTGGCCGGGCATGATGAAAATATCCGTCTCCCCCCGCCATGGCGCGACGACGCCGTCCGGCGACGCCGCGCTTTCGAGGAGGCGGAGCGCGGTCGTGCCGCTGGCGATGACCCGCCCTCCGGCGGCGCGCGCCGCGTTGATCGCGGCGGCGGCGGCCGGCGTGATCTCGCCCCATTCGGCGTGCATTCGATGCTCCGCCGGGTCCTCGACCTTCACCGGAAGAAACGTTCCCGCCCCGACATGAAGCGTGAGACGCGCCCCGCCGACGCCGGCGGCGTCGAGCGCGGTCATGACGTCCGGCTCGAAATGCAAGGACGCGGTGGGCGCGGCGACGGCGCCCGGCGCTTTGGCGAAGATGGTCTGATAATCCGCGACATCCGCCGCGTCCGCCGCGCGCCGCGCCGCGATATAGGGCGGCAGCGGCGGCGCGCCGACCCTGGCGATGGCCGCATCCAGCGCGGGGCCGGTCTCCTCGAATTCGATCTCGACCAGACCGCCCTCTCCCTTGGCCGCCAGCACCGCCGCCAGCCCGTCAAAGTCCAACGCGTCTCCGGGGTGAAGGCGCTTGCCCGGTCTCGCCAGCGCGCTCCACCGGGAGGGGCTCAGCCGCTTCAGCAGAGTCGCCTCCACCGCCACGTCGCTGTCGGCGCGGACGCGCCGGCCGCTCATCCGCGCCGGAATAACCTTCGTGTCGTTGAAAACGATGATGTCGCCCCGGCGAAGATGGCGCGGGAGGGTCTCGAACACGCCGATCTCGTCCTCCGTCGCCGTCGCGACCAGGAGCCGCGCGGATCTCCGGGGCCGCGCGGGGCGAAGAGCGATCAGCGCTTCCGGCAAGTCGAAATCGAAATCCTTCATCCGCATTTCGACCACCCCCTCCAAAAACGCAAAGCGCGGCCCTTGGGCCGCGCCGGATTCACTCCCGCCCTGTCGTCAGCCGCCGACGCGAACCGAGATCATCCTGTCCGGGTCCTCGACGGAGCCGTTGGCCGCGCGCGATCCCTTCTTGATGTTGTCCACATGGCCCATGCCGCTGACCACCCTGCCGACCACGGTGTACTGGCCGTTGAGGAACGCGCCCTCGTCGAACATGATGAAAAACTGCGAGTTGGCCGAGTTCGGGCTCTGCGAGCGCGCCATGCCCACCGTTCCGCGCTCGAACGGCAGCTTCGAGAACTCCGCCGGCAGATCGGGAAGGTTGGAGCCCCCCGTGCCGGCGCGGGACATGTCCGCGCCCTTGCCGTATTTCACGTCGCCCGTCTGCGCCATGAAGCCTTCGATGACCCGGTGAAAGGCGACGCCGTCATAAGCGCCATCTTTCGCCAGCGTCTTGATCCGCTCGACATGCTCCGGCGCGACATCGGGCAGAAGCTCGATCGTCACGTCACCGGTCTTCAGTTCAATGATCAGAGTGTTTGCGTCGTCCACGGCCATAGCCTCCGTTGATGCGAGAGACAGGACAGCTGCGAACAGAACCGTAAGAAACCGAAACGGCATCCTGATATCTCCTTAACATGATTCAGCCCGCACCTAAGCAGCCGGGCGCGTCGGGTCAACGGCGATACTTCTCGAGAAGAGCCGATTTCACCCGCGGCGTGACGAACCGCGAGACGTCGCCGCCGAGATGGGCGATCTCCTTGACCAGCCGCGAGGCGATCGCCTGATGCTGCGCCTCCGCCATGAGGAACACCGTCTCGATCTCGTCGTTCAAGGCCCGGTTCATGCCGACCATCTGATATTCGTATTCGAAATCGGCCACGGCCCGCAGACCGCGGATGATGATCGAGGCGCCCACCCGCTCCGCGCGGTGCATCAGCAGATCCTCGAACGGCTCCACATCGACGCGCGCCGCGTCCTCGCCGCAGATCGCGCCGATATCGGCGCGAAGCAGCTCCACGCGCTCCTCCAGGCTGAAGAGCGGCCCCTTGTCGCGATTGACGGCCACGCCGATGACCAGGCGGTCAACCAACCGGAGCGCGCGGCGAACGATGTCGCCGTGCCCGCGGGTGACGGGGTCGAACGTCCCCGGGTAAAATCCGATCCGCATGCGCGCTTTCTCCCATTGCTGACGCCGCGGAAGGCAAACAGCATTGTTGCGGGTCGGGTCAAGGGCGGATTGGCCGAAACGCTCTTCTCACGCGTTTCCGCCGGCGCGATCGGGCGAAAATCGGCTCCGGGAGCGCTCGGGATCGGAGGACGCGACGGTCAGATCCCTCTGATCATGTCTTCCATCGCCCGATTCTCCATCTCGATCTGATCCATCCTCGCCTTCAGGACGTCGCCGATCGAGATCACGCCGACGAGCCGCCCGCCATCCATCACCGGCATGTGGCGGAACCGGCCCTCGGTCATCTGCTGGGTCACGGAGGCGACGGTGTCCGTCGGCGCGCAGATCTTCACCGCCTTGGTCATCGCCGACGCGACCGGACTCGTCAGGCAGGTCGCGCCCTCGGCGGCGACCCGCCACACGATGTCGCGCTCGGAAATGATGCCGGCGACCCCGCCGCGGCGGTCCAGGACGATCAACGCGCCGATCTTCTTCGACGCAAGACTTGCGGCCGCGGCCGCAAGCGTCTCCTGAGCCGATATGATCTCGACCGACTGTATCTTCTTGCCGGAAATGACCTTCTGCACATTCATGGCGTGGCCTCCTCGGGAATACCACTAGGAAGCGTAACACAGAACCACTTGCGCGCGGAGCGTTTATTCGGCGGCGACGCGCGCGCGCTTCAGGAGCGGGCGCAAATAGCGGCCGGTATGGCTGTCTTTCACCGCCGCAACCGTCTCGGGCGTTCCGATTGCGATGACCTCGCCGCCGCCGTCCCCGCCCTCGGGGCCGATATCGATGATCCAGTCCGCGGTCTTGATCACGTCGAGATTGTGCTCGATCACGAGTACGGTGTTGCCGGCGTCCACCAGTTCATGCAGCACTTCAAGAAGCTTGCGCACATCCTCGAAGTGAAGACCCGTCGTCGGCTCGTCTAGAATATAAAGCGTCCTCCCCGTGGCGCGCTTCGCCAGCTCCTTCGAGAGCTTCACGCGCTGCGCCTCGCCGCCGGAGAGGGTCGTGGCTTGCTGCCCGATCTTGATATAGCCGAGGCCGACCCGCTCCAGGGTCTCCATCTTGTCGCGGATCGTCGGGATGGCGGAGAAAAATTCGACCCCATCCTCTACTGTCATATCAAGCACTTCGGCGATGGATTTGCCCTTGTACTTCACCTGAAGGGTCTCGCGGTTGTAGCGCGCGCCCTTGCAGGTTTCGCATTCGACATAGACGTCCGGCAGGAAGTGCATCTCGATCTTGATGACGCCGTCGCCCTGGCACGCCTCGCAGCGCCCGCCCTTCACGTTGAAGGAAAAGCGCCCCGGCTTGTACCCGCGGGCCTTCGATTCAGGCAGGCCGGCGAACCAGTCCCGGATCGGCGTGAAGGCGCCGGTATATGTCGCCGGGTTCGAGCGCGGGGTGCGGCCGATCGGCGACTGATCGATGTCGATCACCTTGTCGAGATGCTCGAACCCCTTGATCGAGCGCGATGGCGCCGGAATGGCGCGGGCCCCGTTCAGCCGTTGCGCGGCGGTCTTGTAGATCGTCTCGATCGTCAGGGTCGACTTGCCGCCGCCGGAAACGCCCGTGACGCAGGTGAAGGTTCCGAGCGGAATCTCCACGGTGACATCTTTCAGGTTGTTGCCGCTGGCGCCTTCGACGATCAGTTTTCCGCCATTGCCGACCCGGCGCTCGCCCGGCGTGGGGATCGCGCGGCGCCCGGTCAGATACGCCCCGGTCAGCGATGTCTCGCACGCCATAACGTCCTGCGGCGTACCGGCGACGATGACATGGCCGCCATGCACGCCCGCGCCGGGGCCGATGTCCACGACGTGATCCGCCGCGCGGATCGCCTCTTCGTCATGCTCGACCACGATCACGGTGTTTCCCTGATCGCGGAGATTCTTCAGGGTGGTCAGCAGGCGGTCGTTGTCGCGCTGATGAAGGCCGATGGACGGCTCGTCCAGCACGTAGAGAACGCCGGTGAGGCCGGAGCCGATCTGGCTGGCGAGGCGGATGCGCTGGCTCTCGCCGCCGGAAAGGGTGCCGGCGGCGCGGGCGAGCGTCAGGTAGTCGAGCCCGACATTGACCAGAAACCCCAGCCGCTCCCGGATCTCCTTCAGGATCGCGCCGGCGATGGCCTGTTTCTGAGGCGAGAGCGTCTCGAACACCGCGCCGGCCCAGGCCGCCGCCTCGCGAATAGACATGCGCGTGACCTGACCGATATGGAGGCCGGCGATCTTCACCGCGAGCGCCTGCTCGCGAAGGCGATAGCCGCCGCAGGCGCCGCAGGGGCGCTCATTCCGGTAGGATTCGAACGACTCCCGCACCATCTGCGATTCAGTCTCGCGGTAACGCCGCTCGAGATTCGGAATGACGCCTTCGAACGGGCGCTCCACGTCATAGACGCGGCCGCCATCGTCGTATCGGAACTTGATCTTCCGCTCTCCGGAACCATGCAGCAGCGTCTCGCGCGCAAGCTCCGGCAGGTCGCGCCAGGGATCCGAGACATCGAAGCCGTAGGCCTTGGCGATCGCTTCGATGGTCTGGCGGTAATAGGGGCTGTTGGTTTTGGCCCAGGGGGCGAGCGCGCCCTTGTTCAGCGGCAGGGCCTGATCCGGAACGATGAGATTCTCATCGAAAAACGACTCGTGTCCGAGCCCGTCGCAGGTCGGGCAGGCGCCGAACGGCGCGTTGAATGAAAACAGGCGCGGCTCGATCTCGGAAATCGTGAATCCGGAGACGGGACAGGCGAATTTCTCCGAGAACACCGTCTGCGCCGGGTCGCCCTCCGCCGGCGCCGTCTCCACCACGGCGATCCCGTCGGCGAGCCCGAGAGCGGTGGCGAAGCTGTCGGCGAGGCGGGTCTCGATCCCTTCGCGGATGACGATCCGATCGACGACGACATCGATGTTGTGGCGGAATTTCTTGTCGAGAACCGGCGGCTCCTCAAGCTCGAAGAAATCGCCATCCACCTTCACGCGCTGGAAACCCTGCTTGCGAAGCTCCGCGAACTCCTTGGCGTAACTGCCTTTCCGGTCCCGGATGATCGGGGCGAGAAGATAGGCGCGCACGCCCTCCTCCATCGCCATGACGCGATCCACCATCTCCGAGATCTGCTGCGCCTCGATCGGAAGGCCGGTCGCCGGCGAATAGGGCGTGCCGACCCGCGCGAAGAGGAGGCGCAGATAATCGTAGATCTCCGTCACCGTTCCGACCGTGGAGCGGGGGTTTTTGCTCGTGGTCTTCTGTTCGATCGAGATTGCGGGCGAGAGCCCTTCGATGTGATCGACATCGGGCTTTTGCATCAGTTGCAGGAACTGGCGCGCATACGCGCTGAGGCTTTCGACGTACCGCCGCTGCCCTTCCGCGTAGATCGTATCGAACGCGAGCGACGACTTGCCGGAGCCGGAGAGGCCGGTGATCACGCAGAGCGCATTTCGCGGGAGATCGACGTCGATCCCCTTCAGATTATGCTCCCGCGCGCCGCGGATCGACAGGAATTTCCGTTCGGCCATGGCCCGCCTGTATCGTGAACGCCGGCGAGGCCGAAGGCGCCGCCGATCGCCTTCACATATGCCGTCGCGGAGCGGAATCAAAGCGGCGCCTCGCCCAAAACGCCGCCCCCCAAAAAGCCGCGTCGATGAATGGCGCGGCGCGCCGGTAAGGGTTAGGGTCGCCCGGAACACGGAATCGACAAGGAGCGGACATGGCGGGCAGCGTCAACAAGGTGATCCTGATCGGCAATTTGGGCCGAGATCCGGAAGTGCGGAGCTTCGCCAACGGCGGCAAGGTCTGCAATCTCAGCGTCGCCACGTCCGAGACATGGAAGGACAAGGCGAGCGGCGAGCGGCGCGAGCGCACCGAGTGGCATCGGGTGGCGATCTTCTCGGAGCCGCTGGTGCGAATCGCCGAGCAATATCTGCGCAAGGGCTCGAAGGTCTATCTGGAGGGTCAGCTTGAGACCCGCAAATGGCAGGACCAGAGCGGGCAGGACAAGTACTCCACGGAGGTTGTCCTCCGCCCGTTCAATTCGACGCTCACGATGCTGGACGGGCGCGGCGAAGGCGGCGGCGGCGGGGGCGGCTACGACGATCGGAGCGGCGGCGGCGGAGGCTATGACGACCGGAGCGGCGGAGGCCAGTCTTCGGGCGGCTTCTCTTCCGGCATCGACGACGAGATCCCGTTCTGAATCCCGTTCGGACCGGGGGCGCCAAGGCCCGCACGCATCCCCTGCCCCGCGCCGAATCGGACGATCTGATCGCCGATCCGGCCGCCGGGCTGGAGCGGCTGCTGGAGATCATGCGCCGCCTCCGCGAGCCCGAACGGGGCTGCCCGTGGGATCTGGACCAGGATTTCCGCTCCATCGCGCCCTTCACCATCGAGGAGGCCTATGAGGTCGCCGATGCGATCGAGCGCGGCGCGATGGACGATCTGGCCGACGAGCTCGGCGATCTGCTGCTGCAGGTCGTCTATCACGCGCAGATGGCGGCCGAGACCGGCGCCTTCGGCTGGCCGGATGTCGTCGAGGCCATCACGGAGAAGATGATCCGCCGGCATCCGCATGTATTCGGCGACTGGGCGCGGGAGGATTTCAAGCCCGGCTCCTGGGAGCGCCTGAAAGCCGAGGAGCGCCGCGCGAAAGGCGAGCGGCGCGAAAGCGCGCTCGACGGGACGCCGACCGCCCTGCCCGGCCTCACCCGCGCGGTGAAACTGCAGGACCGCGCGGCGCGGGTCGGGTTCGACTGGCCCGACGCCGAGGGCGTGCTGGACAAGATCCGGGAAGAGGCGGCGGAGCTCGTCGAGGCGGCGCGGAGCGACGGACCGGACCGGACGGAAGAGGAATATGGCGACCTTCTGTTCGTCCTCGCCAATCTCGGCCGCCATCTGAAGATAGACCCCGAAGCCGCGCTCCGGCGCGCCAACGCCAAGTTCGAGCGCCGGTTTCGCGGCGTCGAGGCGAGGCTGGCGGCGGATGGCCGAAGCCCCGCGGAGGCGTCGCTCGAGGAAATGGATGCGATCTGGACCGCGATCAAGCTGACGGAAAAGACAGACGGCTGAAGAGGCCGGCCTCCGGACGGGAGCGCGGAGCGCGGGCGTTCCCATGCGCGCCGGCCCGCCTTGAGCGGAAAGTCGCACGGCGCCCTTTCTTGTCCGCCGGACCGGCTCACCCTATAGACGCGTGACAAACAGCAAGCGGAGCCCGCCATGAGCGCCATCATCGAAATCACCGGACGTGAAATCCTGGACAGCCGCGGCAACCCGACTGTCGAAGTCGATGTGTTGCTTGAAGATGGCGCGCGCGGGCGCGCGGCGGTCCCGTCGGGGGCGTCGACCGGCGCGCATGAAGCGGTCGAGCTTCGCGATGGAGATATGGAGCGCTACCGCGGCAAGGGCGTCCTGAACGCCGTCGATGCGGTGAACGGCGAGATTTTCGAAGCGATTTCGGGCGCCGACGCGACGCGCCAGACCATGATCGACGCCGCGATGATCGACCTGGACGGGACCGAAAACAAATCCCGCCTCGGCGCGAACGCGATCCTCGGCGTGTCGCTGGCGGTCGCGAAAGCCGCGGCGGAGAGCGCGGGCCTCCCGCTCTACCGATATGTCGGCGGCCCGGCGGCGCGCACCATGCCCGCGCCGATGATGAACATCATCAATGGCGGCGCCCACGCCGACAACCCGATCGACATTCAGGAATTCATGGTCATTCCGGTCTCCGCGCCGACCATGCGGGACGCGGTGCGCATGGGGGCGGAGATATTCCACACGCTGAAGGGTGAGCTGGCCGCCGCCGGCTTCGCCACCAATGTCGGCGACGAGGGCGGCTTCGCGCCCAACATCGCATCGACGCGCGACGCGCTCGACTTCATCATCAAGTCCATCGAGCGCGCCGGCTACCGGCCCGGCGAGGATGTGTTTCTCGCGCTGGATTCCGCCGCGACCGAGTTTTTCTCCGAGGGGCGCTATCACCTGAAGGGCGAATCCCGCGTGTTGGACGCCGGCGAAATGACCGATTACTACGCCGATCTGATTTCGGCCTATCCGATCATCTCCATCGAGGATGGCCTTTCGGAGGACGACTGGGACGGCTGGGCGCATCTGACCGCGACGCTCGGCGGGCGCTGCCAGCTGGTCGGGGACGATCTCTTCGTCACCAACCCGGCGCGCCTGTCGGACGGGATCGCGCGCGGGGTCGGCAATTCGATCCTGGTGAAGGTGAACCAGATCGGGACTCTCTCCGAGACGCTGGAGACGGTCGATATCGCGCATCGCGCGGCCTATACTGCGGTGATGTCGCATCGCTCGGGAGAAACCGAGGATACGACGATCGCCGATCTCGCCGTGGCGACGAATTGCGGACAGATCAAGACCGGCTCCCTCGCCCGGTCGGATCGCCTCGCAAAATACAATCAGCTGATCCGGATCGAGGAGGATCTTGGCGACGCGGCCGTCTATGCGGGGGCCCGCCTGCTCAACCGCTGACGCCGCGCATCCCCGCGCGGCGGCGGGCGACATCTCGATTTCGCTCTATTTTCTCGCGCGCCGCGCGGCCCATCGGCGCTGCGGCGCTTTTCTTTCGGCGTCAAGTGCGGCATCATCCGACGAAACGTGCGCGACAGAACGTGAAACAGAGGCGCCGGGCAGATGATCGCCACCAGGTTGAAGATCCGTATCGTCGATATTTGCGCCTGCCTGTTCGTCGTCGCCGCAGTCCTGCATTTTGGGCACCGCGGCGTTCAGGGCGGCCTCGGGCTCCGTGTCGGGCTCGCGGCCGAGCAGGAGGAGAGCCGTCTCGCCGCCGAGCTTGACGCGCTGGTCGTCGAGCGACAGAGGCTGGAGAACCTCACCCGCCGGCTGGACACGTCTTACCTCGACCTCGATCTGCTGGACGAACGGGCGCGCGACGTCCTCGGCTTCATCAGACCCGAAGAGATAGTTATCCGTTAAACCAGTTATACGCTCGGGCGACGGATTCTTCTGATCAAATCGTCATCAACCATTTGAATCGCCGGTTTCCTCTTAACGAAGGCGCGGGAATCGTGCAGAGATGGAACATGGCCGACGCGGCGCTGGCGATGCGAGCGCGTGGCGCCCGGGCCGCCGCGCCGTATGGGAGGAAGATATTCATGGCCGCAACACGCAAGCGGAAGAACCCCAACGCCTCTAAGGACGAGCTTCTTCACTTTTACCGGGAGATGCTTCTCATCCGGAGGTTCGAGGAGAAGGCGGGGCAACTTTACGGCATGGGCGCCATTGGCGGCTTTTGCCATCTCTATATCGGCCAGGAAGCCGTCGTCGTCGGGGTTGAAGCCTGCGCCAAGAAAGGCGACCAGCGCGTCACCACATATCGCGATCACGGCCACATGCTGGCCAGCGGCATGGATCCCAAGGGGGTGATGGCGGAGCTGACCGGCCGCAAGGACGGCTATTCCGGCGGCAAGGGCGGCTCGATGCACATGTTCTCCAAGGAAAAGGAGTTCTATGGCGGCCATGGCATCGTCGGAGCGAATGTGCCGATCGGCGCCGGGCTCGCGTTCGCCAACTGGTATCGGGAAAACGACAATGTGGCCTTCACCTATTTTGGCGACGGCGCCGCCAATCAGGGGCAGGTCTACGAGACGTTCAACATGGCGTCGCTCTGGAAGCTTCCCTGCATCTTCGTGATCGAGAACAACCAATACGCCATGGGAACGTCGCTGAAGCGCGGGTCGTCGACGCCTGCGCTCTACACGCGCGGCGAGGCGTTCGGCATCCCCGGAGAGGCGGTGGACGGCATGGACGTTCTGGCGGTGAAGGCGGCGGCGACCAAGGCCGCCGAACACTGCCGCGCCGGCAAGGGACCGTATATTCTGGAAATGAACACATACAGATACCGCGGCCATTCCATGTCGGACCCGGCGAAATACCGCACGCGCGAAGAGGTTCAGAAAATGCGCGAAGAGCGCGACCCAATCGACCATGTGCGCGATCTGCTGACCATGGGCGGCGGGACGTCGGAAGACGAATTGAAGGCGATCGACAAGGAGATCAAGTCGACCGTGAACGCCGCCGCGAAATTCGCACAGGAAAGCCCGGAGCCGGACGCGGAAGAGCTCTGGACCGATGTCTACGCTTGAGGGAGCGCGCTCATGACCATTGAAATCACGATGCCCGCCCTCTCGCCGACGATGGAAGAGGGCAATCTCGCCAAATGGCTGATCAAGGAGGGCGACAAGGTCTCCTCCGGGGACGTCATCGCCGAAATCGAGACCGACAAGGCGACGATGGAGGTCGAGGCGGTCGATGAAGGAACCGTCGGAAAGCTGGTCGTGCCCGAGGGCGCGGAAGGCGTGAAGGTCAACGCGGTGATCGCCGTTCTTCTCGAAGAAGGCGAAGACGAGAGCGCGCTTTCCGGGGACAAGAAACCTGAAAAGCCCAAACCCGAGGCGAAAGCGGACTCCGGCGACGGAGACGAGGCGCCGCCGCCCGCCGCGCAGCCGAAAAGCGCCACGCCGGAAGAATCCGACCTGCCGGCCGGAACCAGCTTCAAATCGCAGACCGTGCGCGAAGCCATCCGGGATGCGATGGTGGAGGAGATGCGCGCGAACGGCGACGTGTTCCTGATGGGCGAGGAGGTCGCGGAATATCAGGGCGCCTACAAGGTCAGTCAGGGGCTTCTGGATGAATTCGGCCCGAAACGGGTGATCGACACGCCGATCACCGAACACGGGTTCGCCGGCCTTGCGGTAGGCGCGGCCTTCGCCGGGCTGAACCCGATCGTCGAGTTCATGACCTTCAACTTCGCCATGCAGGCCATTGATCAGATCGTCAATTCCGCCGCCAAGACGCTTTATATGTCCGGCGGGAAAATGGGGTGCCCCATCGTTTTCCGGGGCCCGAACGGCGCGGCGGCGCGCGTCGCCGCGCAGCACAGCCAGGATTACGCGGCCTGGTATGCGCAAATTCCCGGGCTGAAGGTGATCCAGCCCTATTCGGCCGCAGACGCCAAGGGGTTGCTGAAATCAGCGATCCGGGATCCGAATCCGGTGATTTTCCTTGAGAATGAAATCCTCTACGGGCGCAGCTTCGACGTTCCCGAGATCGACGACTACACCGTTCCCATCGGCAAGGCGCGCATCGCGCGTGCTGGCGAGGACGTGACCATCGTCAGCTTCGGCATCGGCATGCAATACGCGCTCGGCGCGGCGGAGGCGCTGGAAAAGGAGGGCGTGTCCGCGGAGGTGATCGATCTTCGCTCGCTCCGCCCGATGGATACGGATGCGATCGTGCGTTCGGTGAAGAAGACCAACCGATGCGTGACGGTGGAGGAAGGCTGGCCGGTCTGCTCGATCGGCAGCCATATCTCGGCGGTCCTGATGCAGCAGGCGTTCGATTATCTCGACGCCCCGGTGATCAACTGCACCGGCAAGGATGTGCCGATGCCCTACGCCGCCAATCTGGAAAAACTGGCGTTGGTGACGACGGATGACGTTGTCGCCGCCTGCAAAACCGTCACCTACCGCTGAGGAGCGCGCGCGATGCCGATAAATATCACGATGCCCGCCCTCTCGCCGACGATGGAGGAGGGCAATCTCGCCAAATGGCTGATCAAGGAAGGCGACAAGGTCTCCTCCGGGGACGTCATCGCCGAAATCGAGACCGACAAGGCGACGATGGAGGTCGAGGCGGTCGATGAGGGAACCGTCGGAGAGCTGGTCGTGCCCGAGGGCGCGGAAGGCGTGAAAGTCAACGCGGTGATCGCCGTTCTTCTCGAAGAAGGCGAAGACGAGAGCGCGCTCGCCGACGCCGCGAAACCTGAAGCGCCCAAGCCGGTTCCGGCGGAGAGCGACAAGGCGGCGGCGGCGAAGGCGCCTCAAAAGGAGCCCGAGGCGCGGCAAGAGGCGGCGCCGGAGCGCCCTCAGGAGGCGTCGTCGAAGGAGAAGGACGGCGGCGCGCGGATTTTCGCATCTCCCCTCGCGCGCAGGATCGCCGCCGAAAAGGGCCTCGATCTCGCCGCGATCACCGGTTCCGGGCCGCACGGGCGGATCATAAAGGTCGATGTGGAGAACGCGAAGCCGGCCGGCGAGACGAAAGCCGGCGCCGAACCCGCCCAGAAGGCGGCGCCGACGCTGGCGTCCGGGGCGAGCGCCGATCAGGTCAGGAAGCTCTACGCCGACCGCGAATTCGAGGAGGTCAAACTCGACGGGATGCGCCGCACCATCGCCGCGCGTCTGACCGAAGCGAAACAGACGATCCCGCATTTCTACCTTCGGCGCGACATCGAGCTGGACGCGCTGCTCGAATTCCGGAAAAACCTGAATGCGGGGCTCGCGAAGAAAGACGTCAAGCTTTCGCTCAACGACTTCGTGATCAAGGCCTGCGCCCTCGCGTTGAAGGATGTGCCCGATTGCAACGCCGCATGGGCCGGCGACCGCATGCTCAGGTTCAAGGCCGTCGACATCGCGGTGGCCGTGGCCATCGAAGGCGGCTTGATCACGCCGGTCATTCGCGACGCCGAGAAGAAAACGATGAGCGCGCTCTCGGCCGAGATGAAGGATCTCGCCGCCCGCGCCAAGGACCGGAAGCTGACGCCTGACGAGTATCAGGGCGGCGGGTTCTCCATCTCCAATCTCGGGATGATGGGAATCGAGAACTTCGACGCGGTCATCAACCCGCCTCAGGGCGCGATCCTCGCGGTCGGCGCCGGCGTCCGGAAACCCGTGGTGAAAGGCGATGAGATCGCCATCGCGACGATCATGTCGGTGACGCTGTCGGTCGACCATCGCGTCATCGACGGCGCCCTCGGCGCAAGGCTGCTGGCCGCGATCAAGGAGTATCTGGAAGACCCGATGTCCATGCTGGTCTGAGCCGGCCCCCGCGCCTGCCCCGCCCGCCGGCTCAACTCGTCGGAACGATATCCTTGGCGTCGTCGTCCGCCAGGACCTGATTCATCGACCGCGCCGGATGTTCGCATCCGGCCTCCCCGACGATCTTGGCCGGCACGCCCGCGACGGTCTTGTGAGGCGGAACGTCGTGCAGCACGACCGACCCTGCGGCGACGCGGCTGCAATCCCCGATGACGACATTGCCGAGGATCGACGCGCCAGCGCCGATAAGCACGCCATTGCCGATCTTCGGGTGCCGGTCCTCCTCCTCCTTCCCGGTGCCGCCGAGCGTGACCGAGTGGAGCATGGAGACATCGTCGCCGACGACGGCGGTCTCGCCGATCACGATCGAATGGGCGTGATCGATCATGATCCCCTTGCCGACGCGCGCCGCGGGATGAATGTCGACGCCGAAAACCTCGGATGTGCGCAGCTGGAAAAGATAGGCGAGATCCTGGCGCCCCTGCCGCCACAGCCAATGCGCCACGCGATAGGCTTGAATTGCAAGAAACCCCTTAAAATACAGAATCGGATGGATATAGCGGTGGCACGCCGGATCCCGCTCCTCGATCGCGACGATGTCGGCCCGGATCGCGATCCCGATTTCCGGGTCGGAGGATTCAGCCTCGTCGCAGATCTGCCGTATCAGCATTTGCGGCATGTCGTCCGTGTAAAGCTTTTGCGCCAGCCTGTAGCTGATCGCCTCCTCCAGCCCATGCGCCTGCAGAATCACGGCGTGAACCAGGCTGGCCATCAGGGGCTCGGCCGCGGCGACCGCTTTCGCCTCCCTGCGGATTCTGGCCCAGACGGGATCTAATGAAATCGCCTCATTCGCCTGACCATGCGCGATCATTCGCGTATCCTCTCGAGTAACGTGCGCGCCGCTTCGTCAAGAGATATCGACGCCGGAGAGATGAAATTCAACCTTCCGGGGCGCAAATCCCGCCGAATCGCGCCCGCGGACGCGCGTGTCACACCCCGCGGCCGCGCGTGTCACGCAACGAGATACCAGGCGCTCAGGGCGAGGCCGGTGGCGATAACGAGGGCGCGAATTATCGCCTGAGGAATCAGCCGGCCGACCGTGACGCTGGCCCACCCCCCCGCGATGCTCGCGCACGCGACGATGACGACGGAGGGCCAGTCCACGGTCCCGGAAACGACGAACACCACGACGGCCAGCCCCTGCATGATGCAGGCCAGAATGTTCTTGGCGGCGTTGAGCCGGTGAAAATCGCGCCCCTCTGTCAATGACAGCGTCGCCAGCATCATGATGCCCATGCCCGCGCCGAAATAGCCGCCGTAAACCGCGACGAGCCCCTGGAGCCCCACCGCCGCCGCGCCGGGTCCGGACGACGAGCGGCGCTCCGCCAGACGTTCCCCGAGCGAGGCGATTCTCGGGGCCGCGATGAACAGGACCGTCGCGAACAGGATAAGAAAGGGAACAAGCCACCGGAACAGCGAGGGATCCGTCTTGAGCAGAAGCAGGCCGCCCGCGACTCCGCCGATCGCGGATATGATGGCGTAAGGCCGAAGATGGCGCAGCGCCGCCGCGATCTCCCGGCGATAGGCGGCCGCCGCCGCGATCTGGCCCGGAAGGACCGAAACCGCGCTGGTCGCGTTCGCGACGACCGGCGGCAACCCGACCGCCATCAGGGCGGAAAAGGTGAATATGGTCCCGCCCCCCGCAAGGGCGTTGATCGTTCCGGCGGTGAAGCCGGCCGAAACCAGAAGCACGAAATCGTAGATCGTCATGACGCCAACCCCGGTGGCCCGAGCCGCCGAGTGGCTCGCTTGAAAGTCAGGCCGTTAGGGGCCTCGCTTCGATAGAGGGGAAATGACCGGATCGACGCGGGAATGACAAGGGGGGCGCGCGCGTAATAAGTTGAAATCTTTACACCCGCCCGTTCCGGTAGATAGCGCGGATTTGATGGCGGACATCCGCGACACCGCCCCATGGCTACATCGTTTGACTCCGGAGGCAAGTTGACGATCGTCCGAATACAGTCTTGCAAAGGAGACGATTTCTATCTCTAATGACGACAGGAGGTAGGGTGTATCTTGTCAGCTCTAAACGGGCGATGCGTTCGCCAATGGGCGGGCGTTTAGTCACGCTTGTATGAAGATGATCTTCAGGGCGGGTTCGCGGGATGCGATCCCGCGGAAAGCTGTCGGACGGCCTACGCTCCCACCACGATCAGGGAGGAATGCATGAAACAGATCGCAAACCGCAGGGCCGTTCTTCGATCGCTCGCCGGCGTCGGCGCCGTCGGGCTGGCCGCGCCGCATATCGCGTCGGCGGCCGCCAAGGGAACCACCTGGAAGATCCAGACGTCCTGGCCTGGGGGAATCGGGCTCCAGACCTTCAAGGACTGGTGCGGCACGATTGAAGAGAAAACCGGCGGTGAGCTGGCGTTCACGCCTTTCGGCGCAAACGACGTCGTCGGCGACTTTCAGCTTTTCGACGCCGTGAAGAACGGCGTTCTCGACGCGGTGAACCCGTTCACGATCTACGCACAGGGAATCATCCCCGCCGCGACGTTCCTGACCAGCTATCCGCTCGGCATGCGCAACCCGCATGAGTGGGACGTGTTCTTCTACAGCCTTGGCGGCCTCGAGATCGCGCGGGAGCTTTACGCCAGCCAGGGCATGTATTTCGTCGGCCCGGTGCAGCACGGCGCGAACATCATCCACTCCAAGGTGCCGATCCGCTCGATCGATGATTTCGTCGGGCGCAAGATGCGCCTGCCCGGCGGCATGGTGGCCGAGGTGTTCGACTCGATCGGCGCGAAAACCACGGTTCTGCCCGGCTCCGAGATCTTCCCCGCGCTGGAGAAAGGCACCATCGACGTGGCCGATTACACCGGCCCCGCGGTGAATTACGCCCTCGGCTTCAGCCAGGTCACCAAATACATCTCCATGGGCCCTCCGGGCTTCATGTCGCTCTACCAGCCGGTCGACCTCATGGACATCACCGTGGGCATGGCCGCATGGGAGGCGCTTTCGCCCCAGATGCGGCAGTTCGTCGAGATGGAGACGCATGTCTATTCGGACATGCACCATGCGGCGATCCAGAAAGCCGACCTGGAGGCATGGGCCAAGTTCGAGGCCGACGGCACCGAGGTCACGCGGCTTTCGCAGGAAGACGTGGAATTGATGACCGACGTGGCGGTCCCGATCTGGTTCAAATACGCCAACCGCGACAAGGTGGCCGCGCGCATCTTCAAGATCCAGCTCGACTACATGATGTCCGGCTCGCTCGGGTATGTGAGGCCGGACCAGATTGAAGGTCTGACTCTCGACCTTTAAGCGACTTTTCGTCTCGTTCTGGTCAGGGGCGGCCCACACCGGCCGCCCCTGACCGCGCATATATCTCAAACAGACAGGATCGCCGCATGCCTGGCCTCAGCTTCTCGCTGCCCCACTGGCTCTACCTGATCGGGCTGGTCGTCTTTCCCGCCATCGCCATGTATCTCGCCCGCAGACCCAGGCCGGCGGAGCGACGATATTCTTCATGGCTCGGGTATATGATCCTGTTCACCGGCGGCATCATCGGGCTTCATCGATTCTATCTGAAGAGCCTGCTGGGAATCGTTTTCATCCCGGTTTTCATCTTCATCCTGTACACGAACAGCGCGGCGACTCACGCGCGCTCCGCCTACTCGAACGCCACCAACCTGGCCGACATGGCTCAACGCGTCGTTGATCGCGAGGCCCCTCGCGTCGAGAGCGCGCGCGCCAGCTTGCCGGAGCTGGAGGCGGCCGTGGCCGCCAGCGAAGAAGGGACGTTCAAGCGCCTCAGCGCCGAGAAGAAGCTGAAGCGCGCCCAGGACACGTTGCTCACCGGCCCGAAAAAGCTGGAGGAGGCCAGCGCCACGCTGGCCGAGGCGAGGCCGCTGGCCGACGCCGCCGCGTCGGAGCGCGCATTCTGGAAGCGCGCCGCCGGCTACGCCTTTTACGTCCTTCTCGCGCTGATCGCGATCGACGCCGTCCTCATGCCGATGCTGGTCCGGCGGGCGAACGCCGGCATCGTCGATGACGAGGAAGAGATCCCCAACCCCGATCTCGAACACGCGGTGGGGGCCGAGTCGTCGGAGACCGACGCCGAGCGCGCGGAGAATTTCATCGACCGGCTATCGCTCTTCACCGGGGAGTTCGTGGCCTATTGGTGCGTGATCGCCGTGTTTGTCTACTACTATGAGGTGATCGCAAGATATGTGTTCAACAGTCCGACGAACTGGGCCCATGAGGGCATGTACCTGATGTTCGGCATGCAATACCTGATCTCGGGCGCCTATGCGATGCTGACCGAGAGCCATGTGCGCGTCGACATCTTTTACGCTCCGCTGTCGCCGCGCAGGAAAGCCGTGGTCGACCTGCTGACGTCGATCTTTTTCTTTATCTTCGCAGGAACCCTGCTGATGACATCGTGGATTTTCGCCATGGACGCTCTCGCGGTCCCGAACGGTAACGGCCTTCTATCCGAGTGGGCGCGAGGTCAGATCTCGACGGCCGACATGATCTCCCGCTTCGATCTCGGCCAGTTCACCGACCCCGCCATCCGCTGGGGCGAGACCAGCTTCAACGAGTGGGAGGTCCCGCTCTGGCCGATGAAGTGGGCGATGGTGGTCGGCGGCCTGCTGCTGCTGCTTCAGGGCGTCTCGAAGGTCGGAAAAGACATTCGCACGCTGGTTCGGGGGTAGCGGAAATGGGTATCGAGATTCCAATCGGAATTCTGACGCTGCTGATGTTCGGCAGCCTCCTGGTGCTGTTGATGGCGGGGATGCCGCTGGCGTTCGTCACCGGCGGGCTGGCTTGCGTGTTCCTGTTCATCCTGGGCGACGCCAACACTCTGAACATCGTGCCGAGCCGCATCTTCCCGATGATGACCAACTATCAGCTCTCGGCGATTCCGCTCTTCATATTCATGGCGGCGATGCTCGAACGCGCGGGGCTCATCGGCGAGATGTTCGATGTGATCTACAAGCTGCTCGGCGGGCTCAAGGGAGGGTTGGCGTCGGCGACGATCATCGCGTCGACGATCCTCGCCGCCATGGTCGGCGTGATCGGCGCGGCGGTGGTGACCATGGGCATCATCGCGCTGCCGGCCATGCTTGCGCGCAAATACGATTCGAAGATCGCCATGGGCTCGATCATGGCCGGCGGCACGCTCGGCATCCTGATCCCGCCCTCGATCCTGGCGATCATCTACGCCGTCGTGGCCGAACAATCCGTTGGTGAGCTTTTCATCGGCGCGGTGATTCCGGGGCTCATGCTTTCGGGCCTCTACATCCTCTATGTGACGCTGCGCTCTTACATCAATCCCAAGCTCGGACCGCCGATCCCGGTCGAGGACCGGGTCAGCAGCGCCGAAAAGATGCGGCTCATCGGCAGGATGGCGGCGCCGATCATCCTGATCATCGTGGTCCTCGGCCTGATCTTCAGCGGCGTCGCCACCCCGGTCGAGGCTGCGGGCATCGGCACGTTCGGCGCGTTCATCGTCGCCGCGATTCATCGCCGGCTGGACTGGCCGACCGTGCGCGAGGCCTGCATCACGACGCTCAAGGCCACGTCCATGGTGCTCTGGATCATGTTCGGCGCGACGATTTTCGTCGGCCTCTATGTGCTCGAAGGCGGTCAGGAGTTCGTTCAGGCGAGCCTCGCCGCCACCGGGCTCGGGCCCTGGGGCATCCTGATCGTCATGCAGATCCTGCTGATCATCCTCGGCATGTTCCTCGACTGGGTCGGGATCCTGCTTCTCGCCGTGCCGATTTTCGTGCCGGTCATCAAGGCGCTCGGCGCGGAGGCGTTCGGGCTGGATAACCCGAGCGACCTCGTGCTCTGGTTCGGCGTGCTCTATCTCGTCAACATGCAGATGAGCTTCCTCTCGCCGCCATTCGGTTACGCCCTGTTTTATCTCCGCGGGGTCGCGCCGGCCTCCATTCCGATGAGCGATATCTTCCGTTCGGCTTTGCCGTTCCTCGCCATCCAGTTTCTCGGGCTGGCGCTTTGCATGATCTTCCCGGAAATCATCACCTGGTTGCCACGAACGGTCTATGGATGACTCGCGCGCTTTCGAGCCGCGGCGCGGCGCGCGCGATCCGGCCCGCGGCGGAGCGGCGGACCGGGCCGCGTCCGGGCGAACGCGTCGCCGCGCCGCGCGGCGAAAGGCGCTGATTCCGCGGACGAATCGCCATTGCGAAGGAGATGGCGCCGGTTTCGGGATTCGCCGCGAGGCTGAACGCCCCCCGGCGCCCGTCAGCGCAATTCCGGCGGAATCCCGCGCATTCATCACTTTCTTCGCGCGTTTTGAGCACGTTGATCGGATCGATTGTGCAGAAAGCCGATGCAGCGCGAAATCGCCTATGCTATCCGCATGGGGGAACACATCGAAGGAGGGCGTCAATGTCGGATTATGTTCCGGGCGAAATGGACATCACTGAACAGAAGCGGACCTACGCCATGGTCATAAAGGGCGGGATCTGGTTTGTGGCGATCACCGTCGCGACCCTGATCTTCCTGGCGATCATCGGCACCTGAACCAAAACGCGCTCATCCGACCGGCCACGGGCGCCATGATGACGACAGAGGGACATCAATGAAAATCGCCATCCCCAAGGAATCCCGGGAGAATGAAACCCGCGTCGCCGCCGTCCCCGAAACGGTGAAGAAATTCATCGGGCTCGGGGCGGAGGTCGTGGTGCAGTCCGGCGCCGGCGACGGCGCTTCGTTCCCCGACGCGGCCTACGAGGCGGCGGGCGCGAGCATCGCGAAGACCTTCCCGTCGACGTTGAAAGGCGCCGATATCGTCCTGAAGATCCTGCGCCCGACCGAGGCGGAGACGAAGAGCTTCGTGAAGGGGCAGAAGCTGCTCTGCATCATGGCGCCGCACGCGGACCGGGAATTGACCGACGCGCTCGCCGAAAAGGGCGTCGACGCGTTCGCCATGGAGTTCATGCCGCGCATCAGCCGCGCGCAGTCGATGGACGTTCTCTCGTCGCAATCCAACCTCTCCGGCTACAAGGCGGTGATCGAAGCGGCGAACGCTTATGGCCGCGCCATGCCGCAGATGATGACGGCGGCGGGCACCATCGCCCCCGCCAAGGTGTTCGTCATGGGCGTCGGCGTCGCCGGCCTTCAGGCGATCGCGACCGCGCGCCGACTCGGCTCCATCGTCACCGCCACGGATGTGCGCCCGGCGACGGAGGAGCAGGTGGCCTCGCTCGGCGGCAAGTTCATCGCCGTGAAGAACGAGGAATTCGCCGCCGCGCAGACGGCGGGCGGCTACGCCAAGGAAATGTCGGACGATTACAAGAAGCAGCAGGCCGAGCTGGTGGCCGGCCATATCGCCAAGCAGGATATCGTCATCACCACCGCCCTCATTCCGGGCCGAAAGGCGCCGATCCTCGTCACCAAGGCGATGGTCGCCTCGATGAAACCCGGCTCGATCATCGTCGACCTGGCGGTCGAGCAGGGCGGCAATGTCGAGGGCGCGGTCTTCGGCGAAACCGTGATAACGGATAACGGCGTCGCCATTCTCGGCTTCGCCAATCTCCCCGGCCGCCTGACCGCGGACGCGTCCGCGCTGTTCTCGCGCAACCATTTCAATTTCCTCGCCCAGTTCTTCGGCGAAGGCGGCTTCGCGCTCGACGATGAAGACGAGCTGGTGAAGGGCATCCGTCTGACCAAGGACGGCGCCGTCATCCACCCGCAACTGACCGGCACGAAGGAATGAACGCATGTCAGAGCTTCTGAACTCCCTGCAAAACGCGGCCGAGGCTGCGGCCGCGGCCAGCCAGAAGGTCGCCGATCTGGCGGCGACCGCGGCGGCGGCGGCCCCTGAGGGCCTCGTCGAGACGGCCACGCATGAAGGCGGGATCTCTCCCTTCGTTTTCTATTTCTCGGCGTTCATCCTCGCCTGTTTCGTCGGCTATTATGTGGTCTGGTCGGTGACGCCGGCGCTCCACACGCCGTTGATGTCGGTCACCAACGCGATCTCTTCGGTCATCGCGGTCGGCGCGCTGGTCGCCGTCGGGGTCGACACGCATCTCGCCAGCGGCTGGACGCCGATCTTCGGCGTGATCGCGCTGACGCTGGCCTCGGTGAACATCTTTGGCGGCTTCCTCGTCACCGAACGCATGCTCGCCATGTACAAGAAGAAAAGCTGAGGGGCGGATAGATGGCAAATTTCGCAGCATTCGCCTATCTCGTCGCGGGCGTTCTTTTCATCCTCGCGCTTCGCGGCCTGAGTCACCCGACGACATCCCGGCAAGGCAACCGCTTCGGCATGATCGGCATGGCGCTCGCGGTCGTCACCACCCTGATCGTGTTTCCGCCGGCCGGGTTCAGCGGCTGGGCCCTGATCCTGCTCGCCCTCGTCATCGGCGGCGGCGTGGGCGCGACCATCGCCAAGCGGATCGAAATGACGAAGATGCCGCAGCTCATCGCGGCGTTTCACAGCCTCGTCGGCCTCGCGGCGGTCTTTGTCGCCGCCGGGGCGTTTTACAGCCCAGAAGCCTATGGCATCGGCACTGTCGGCGCGATCCACACCGGCTCGATCATCGAGATGAGCCTCGGCGTCGCGATCGGCGCGATCACGTTCTCCGGATCGGTCATCGCCTTCGCGAAGCTTGACGGGCGGATGTCGGGCGCGCCGATCACGATCGGCGGCAGGCACCTGATCAATCTCGCGCTGGCGTTCGCGCTCATCGTCATGGTGATTCTTCTCATCACCACGCAGAACGTCGCCTGGTTCTGGATCATCGCGGTCGCCGCGGCCATTCTCGGGTTTCTTCTCATCATCCCGATCGGCGGCGCGGACATGCCCGTCGTGATCTCGATGCTGAACTCCTATTCCGGCTGGGCGGCGGCCGGCATCGGCTTCACCCTCGGAAATATGGCGCTGATCATCACCGGCGCGCTCGTCGGGTCCTCGGGCGCCATCCTCAGCTACATCATGTGCAAGGGCATGAACCGGAGCTTCGTCTCCGTCATCCTCGGCGGCTTCGGCGCCGAAGACGCGGCGAGCGGGGGCGACGGGGGCGCAGAGCAGAGGCCGGTCAAACGCGGCTCCGCCGACGATGCGGCCTTCATCATGCAGAACGCCGGGTCCGTCATCATCGTGCCGGGCTACGGCATGGCGGTGGCGCAGGCGCAGCACGCGCTGCGCGAGATGGCCGACAAGCTGAAGGAAAATGGCGTCGACGTGAAATACGCGATCCACCCGGTCGCGGGCCGGATGCCTGGTCATATGAACGTGCTCCTTGCGGAGGCCAACGTTCCCTATGACGAGGTCTTCGAGTTGGACGACATCAACTCGGCCTTCAGTCAGGCCGACGTCGCCTTCGTCATCGGCGCGAACGACGTGACCAACCCGTCCGCCAAGTCGGATCCGAAATCGCCGATCGCCGGCATGCCGGTTCTCGACGTCGAGAAGGCCAAGACCGTGCTCTTCGTGAAGCGCTCGCTCGCCTCCGGCTACGCCGGCATCGACAATCCGCTCTTCTACATGGACCAGACCATGATGTTGCTGGGCGACGCCAAGAAGATGTGCGAGGACGTGGTCAAAGCGATGGAGTGACGCTCGCCACACAGGTCGTGCGGCAGGCTGAAACGCAAGGCCCGGAGCGACATGCTCCGGGCCTTGTTCCGTTTGCGCCCCCGGCCCTTGCGCGGACGGTTGCTGGCGCGATCAAAACGGCACAGGAAGTGCTGCGCCTGCGGAGCGGCGCCGCTCCATGTCCGGGCGCCGGATGTTCGGGCGCAGGCTTGATGGCGCGGCGACCATGAACGCGCCGCCGCCGGGCGCCGCTCACGCCCCCCGCGCCCCCTCGCCCGGCTGCGCGCTCAGTCCGACCGCCGCTCCCGGTCGCCATACCGCGCCTCGACCTCCAGTTCGTAGCGGCGGGAAACCGGCGCGATCTCCCCGGTGACCAACTCCAGCTTCAACGCCCCCCGTTTGCCGATCAGGGCGACGACGGCGCTGTCCGCAACCCAATGGGACCGATGAATCTGCATGCCCTGATAGCGGCCAAGCTCACGCACCGCGTCGCCGAACCGATAAAGCGCCATGCCCCCCTGCTCGGTGGCTTTCAACTTGACGTAATGTTCCTGCGCCTCGGCGGCGAGAAGTTCGCCCCTGACCCGCGGCTGAGCCGCCAGAAGAAGACCCGGCGCCTCAGGCTCCGGCTCGGTCTCTGGCTCCGGCGTCGCCTGAGGCTGTGGCGTGGGCGTGGGCTCTTCGGCCGCTTCCTCCGCCGGGTCGGCGGCTGCGGGCGCGCGGGCGGCGACAGGAGCGTCGTCCGACGGCGATGCCGCATGCGCCGGCGGCTGCGTCTTTTTCAACACCGCGCTCCGCAAATAGGGCGCGAGCAGAAACGCCGAGGTCGTCAGGTGATTGTCGATCAGCGACGCCGCCTCGATCGCCAACCGCCCGATCAGCATGTCCGGCCCCGCATCCAGCAAGGCGACGCCGCCGATGGCCACGTCAAGCATCGTCACAGCCATCACGAATGGAGGGAATGAAAGGCAAACGGCCAACCCCAGCCGAACGAAGGGGGAGGAGCGCTCGGTCATCGCCTGTGTGAGCGCGGCGTAGATTCCGACAATGAGCAGATAGGTCATCCCCATCCGGCAAAACCAGTAGATATAGACGGCGAAAAGCGACCAGCCCGGCTGCCGATTGACCCCATGCGCCGCGAGGATCAGCGCCAGCGCCAGCGCCAGCATGGCCCCGCTCACCAACGGCCCCCGATCACCGTTCATTTTCACTCCTCATTCCACTCGTGCATCATGAATGGTACCAGAAAGATAGTCCATTCCGCCACCTGCGCAGAAAAAGCCCCCGAGAAACAGATCCCCGGGGGCGTGACGCGTCAGCGTCCTGTCTTTTGGCCGGCCGCCTGAGCGGGCCGACCCGAGCGGTCACGTCAAGCGATCAGAGACCGCCTTCGCGTTGCGCCTTCTTGCGCGCGAGCTTGCGCGCCCGGCGAATCGCCTCAGCCTTCTCGCGCGCCCGTTTTACGGACGGCTTTTCATAATGCTGCCGAAGCTTCATCTCGCGAAAGATACCCTCGCGCTGCATCTTCTTCTTCAACGCGCGAAGCGCCTGATCGACATTGTTATCGCGAACCAGAACCTGCACTTACGTCACCACCTTTCCAGTGTTCGAGTTTCGGTTTTTGCAGGAGCGCGCTATATAGGCAATGAAGCCGCACCTGTCCACCGCCGGAGACGTCGATGACCGAAGAGACCCGAACTGAACCGGACTATCTCGCCGAGACCCGCGCGAAACTGATGGAGGCCGCGCTGTTCCATGCGCCGTTCGACGGCTGGTCCGACGTGACCTGGCGCGCGGCGCTCAAGGATAGCGGCGTGGACGAGGCGAGCGCCCGCGCCGCCGCGCCGCGCCGGGGGCTCGACCTCGCCGTCGCCTTCCACCGGGCGGGCGACGCGGAGCTGATCCGCATCGCGAACGAGACGGATCTCACCGCGCTCCGCTACAGCGAGCGGGTGGCGAAGCTGGTCCGGACCCGGATCGAGATCGCCGGGCGCCATCGAGAGGCCGTGCGCCGCGCCGCGACGCTCTTTTCGCTTCCTCTGAACGCGGCTGAGGGCGCGCGGCTGATCTGGGGCACCGCGGATACGATCTGGCGCGCGCTCGGCGACACTTCGGAAGACTTCAACTGGTATTCGAAGCGCGCGATCCTCTCCGGCGTCTACTCTTCGACGCTGCTCTACTGGCTTGGCGACCATAGCGACGGCGCCGAAAGAACATGGGCGTTTCTGGATCGGAGAATCAGCGGCGTGATGCGGTTTGAAAAGGCCAAGGCGCGGGCGAGAGAGAACCCGTTGGCGCGGATCGTTCTGGCCTGCCCGGCGGCGGCGCTCTCCCGGATCCGGGCTCCCGGCGCGCGTCGGCGCCCCTATACCGGCCTGCCCGTCGGGTTGCCGGGGCGGCGGCGCTGACCCTTCAGGCCGGGGCGTGAACGCCGCCGCCTCGATCTCGGTCCGCGGCTCGCCTCGGGGCGACCGGAGGATGTTCTCCGCCCCGCCGCCCGCCGAGGGGCAATGCGGGCGCCGACTCCTGACGGGATGACTGAACGCCGGTCTCAGACTCCGAGATAGCGATCGGCGAGAGCGTCGGTCAGTTCGCCCGGGGCGCCGGTCCAGACCGTCGCGCCCTTTTCGAGAATACTGAACCGATCGGCGATGGCCTTCAGCTCCTTCAGCGATTTGTCGACGACGAGAATGGTCAGGCCGGTTTCCGCCTTCAGCCGCCGGATCGCCGCCCATATCTCCCGCCGGACGACGGGCGCGAGGCCCTCCGTCGCTTCATCGAGCATCAGAAGCCGCGGATTGGTCATCAGCGCGCGCGCGATGCTCAGCATCTGCTGCTCGCCGCCCGAGAGCGAGGCCGCAAGCTGGCGGCGGCGCTCCTTCAACCGGGGAAAGAGAGCGCCGATCGCGGCCCGATCCCAGGGGCCGGGGCGCGCGGCGGCGATCAGGTTCTCGTCCACCGTCAGATTCGGGAAACAGCGCCGCCCCTCCGGCGTCAGCCCGATGCCGAGCCGCGCGGCGCGGTGGCTGGGCAGAGAGCCGAGATCATGGCCGGCGAAGGCGATCCGCCCGCTTCGATGCGGCAAAAGCCGCGCGATCGTGTGGATGGTCGTGGTCTTGCCCATGCCGTTCCGGCCCAGAAGCGCAAGGCAGCTCCCCTCCTCGACCGAAAGATCGACGCCAAAAAGCGCCTGACTGGCGCCATAGGACGCCGTGACGGCCTCAAGCTCCAGAAGCGCCATCAGTCTTCATCCCCGAGATACGCGCGCCGGACATCCGGGTTGGCGCGGATCTCGGCCACCGTCCCGGTGGCGAGCGCCGCGCCGTAAACCAGCACGGTGATCCGGTCCGCGAGCGCGAAGACCGCGTCCATGTCGTGTTCGACCAGAAGGATCGGCGCTTCGGCCCGCAACCCCGCGAGCAGCGTCGTGAGCCGGGCGGAGCCTTCCGGCCCCATTCCCGCCATCGGCTCGTCCAGCAGGAACGCCTTCGGATCCAGCGCCAGCGCCATCGCGATCTCGAGGCTGCGCCGCTCTCCATGAGACAGGTCGGCGGCGCGCGCGCGCGCGCGCCCCTCAAGCCCGGCGCGCGCGATGTGGCGGCGGGCGGGCCCGATCAGCGCGTCGTCGCGAAGCGCATCGCGGAAGAACCCGAGCCGGCGGCCGGAGGCGCCCGCCACCGCCAGCATGACGTTCTGCAGAACGCTGAACTCCGGCGCCAGCGACGAGACCTGAAAGCTCCGCGCGAGACCGCGCCGCGCCCGCGCCTGGGTCGAAAGCGCCGAGATCTCTTCGCCCTCCAGCCGGATCTCGCCGCCGTCCTGCCGGATCTCGCCGGCGATCTGTTTTATGAGCGTGGATTTTCCGGCGCCGTTCGGCCCGATCAGCGCGTGGATCTCCCCCGGCCGCAACTCCAGCGTCACCCCATCCGTGGCCTTGAGCGCGCCAAAGCTTTTCCGGAGATTGTGGACGGACAGAACCGGCTCAGCCACGCCGCGCGCCCCCCGCCAACAGCCCGATCAGCCCGCCGCGCGCGAAGAGCACGACCGCGAGAAGCAAAAGCCCGAACGGAAATTGCCAGAACTCCGTCAACCCGCCGAGATTGTGTTCAAGCAGAATATAGAGCCCCGCCCCCGCGACCGGCGCCATGAGCCGGCCGACGCCGCCAAGAATGACGAAAACCAGGATCTGGCCGGATGTGTGCCAATCCAGCATCGCGGGGCTGACAAACCGATTGAGGTCGGCGAACAGCGCGCCGGCGAGCCCGGTGATCATCCCGGAGATGACGAAGGCGGTCAGGCGGACGCCGTAAGGCCCGATCCCGGCGGCGCGAAGCCGCCCCTCGTTCTGCCGCGCCCCCGCGAGCGCGAGGCCGAACCGCGAGCGCGCCAGCATCGCCGAAAACGCCAGCGCAAGGCAGAGAAGCGCGAAAGCGAGGGCGAAGAACTGGATCGGATCGAGCGTGTTCAAGCCCGGAAACTCCGACCTGACATAGATCGAAAGCCCGTCCTCCCCCCCGTAGGCGGGCCAGGAGATGGCGAAATAATAGATCATCTGCGCGAAGGCGAGCGTGATCATGATGAAGAAAATACCGCTGGTCCTGAGTGAGAGCGCGCCGATCACCAGCGCGGCGAGGCCGGACAGCGCCAGCGCCACCGGCCAGATGATCAGCATCTGCGTCGTCCCCTCGATCAGGAACGGCGTCTCCATCAGCGGCTCGTAATTCAACGCGTGGCTGGCCAGAACGCCGGTGGCGTAGCCTCCAAGGCCGAAAAACGCCGCGTGCCCGAAAGAGACCAGCCCGCCAAGGCCGAGCGCGATATTGAGCCCGACGCCGGCCAGCGCGAGAATGGCGACCTTGGTCGCAAGCGTGACGATGAACGGCTCGTCCATCGCCAGCGCCGCCAGAGGAACGGCCGCGAGCGCGATGAGCAGCGCCGCGTCAAGCGCCCGCTCCCGGTTCATGTCCGCGCCCCGAATAGGCCGGACGGCCGGAAAATCAGCACCAGCGCCATCAGGACGTAAATCAGCATCGACGCGAGCGACGCTCCGACCGCCGTCGCGTCAGAGGGATCCATCACCGCGCCGAACGCCGCCGGCAGCAGGAACCGGCCGAGCGTGTCGGTCATCCCGACCAGAAGCGCGCCGATCAACGCCCCCTTGATCGAGCCGACGCCGCCGATAACGATCGTGACGAAGGCGAGGATCAGCACCGGCTCGCCCATCCCGACCTGAACCGATTGAATCGCGCCGACCATCGCCCCGGCGAACCCGGCGAGCGCCGCGCCGAGCGCGAAGACCAGCGTGTAAAGCCGGTCGATATCGACGCCGAGCGCCGCGATCATCTCCCGGTCGCTCTCGCCGGCGCGGATCCGCACCCCGAGGCGGGTCTTGCCGATCAGGAGGAAGAGCCCGCCCGCGACCAGAATTCCCGCCACGATGATGGCGAGCCGGTAGGCCGGGTATTCGATCCCGCCCGGCAACGTCACCGGCCCCGACAGCGCCGCCGGCGGGTCGAGATAGAGCGGGAAGGAGCCGAAGAGCCAGCGCGTCGCCTCCGAAAACACGAGGATCAGCGCGAAGGTCGCCAGCACCTGATCGAGATGGCCGCGCGAATAGAGCCGGCGGATCACCACGATTTCCATCAGCGCGCCCGTTCCCGCCGCCGCCGCGAGGCTGGCGGCGAGCCCGATCCAGAACGACCCGGTGGCGGCGGCGACCGCGGCGCAGACGAAGGCGCCCACCATGTAGAGCGAGCCATGCGCCAGATTGATGAGCCCCATCACCCCGAAAATCAGCGTCAGCCCCGCCGCCATCAGAAACAGCATGACGCCGAACTGAAGTCCGTTCAGAACCTGCTCGATCAGGAGAATGGGGGACATGCGCGATTTTCCATTCGCCGCCTCCGCAAATCGGCGGAGGCGGCGTCAAGCCGGGATCGGCCGGCTTACATCTTGCAATCGGCGGCGTAGGCGTCGCCGTGGTTCTCGAGCGCGACGCCGATCACCCTGTTGGTGTAGACATCGCCCTCCTTGATCACCTCGCGGACGTAAATATCCTGAATGGGATGATGGTTCGGGCCGAACTTGAAGTCGCCGCGGGTCGAGGCGAAATCCGCCTTCTCAAGCGCCGCGCGGAAGGCGTCGGCGTCCGAGGGATGCGCCACTTTCAATGCGGAAAGCATCAGGTTGGCCGTATCGAACCCCTGGCTGGCGTAGAGCGACGGCAGGCGCCCGTACTCGGCCTGAAAGCTCTCGACGAAGGCGTCGTTGGTCGGATTCCCGAGGTCCTTGGACCATTGCGACGTGTTCTTCACACCGAGCGCCGCCTCGCCGACCGCCTGAAGAATGCCCTGATCGAAGCTGAAGGCCGGCCCGATCAACGGAATGTCGACGCCGGATTGCGCATATTGCTTCATGAAGGCGATGCCCATGCCGCCGGGAAGGAAGAAATAGGCTGAATCGGCGCCGGAGGCGCGAAGCTGCGCGATCTCGGCGGCGTAGTCGGTCTGGCCGAGCTGCGTATAGACCTCGCCGGCGTAGTCGCCGGTGAAGAAGCGCTTGTAGCCGGTCAGCGCGTCCTTCCCCGCCGGATAGTTCGGCGCGAAGATGAAGCTGTTCTTGTACCCCGCCGTGCTGGCGTAGGCGCCCGCGGCCTCATGCAGATTGTCATTCTGCCATGCGACGTTGAAATAATTCTCGTGGCATCCCTTCCCCGCCAGCGCCGAAGGCCCGGCGTTCGGCGACAGATAGAACTTCCCCTGCCGCACCGCGCCCGGCGCCACCGCCATCGCGAGATTGGACCAGATGATCCCGGTCATGATGTCGACATTGTCGGACTGGATCATCTGATCCGAAAGCTGGACCGCGACGTCGGGTTTCCGCTGATCGTCGGCGATGACGACCTCCACATCCGAGCCCGCCTGCTTCAGCGCCAGCATGAAGCCGTCGCGGACGTCGATTCCGAGCCCGGCGCCCCCGCCGGAGAGCGTCGTGATCATGCCGACTTTCACCGGCTCCGCCAGCGCGCCGAACGCGGTCGCCGCAAGCGCCGCAGCCGCGAGCGAGAGTGTCTTTCCGAGTTTCATGATTGTTTCACCTTCCTGTCAGTCTTCTTTGTTTCAGAACGCCTTGAACGTCAGCGTGGTCAGCGAACGCGAAATGCCGGGTATGGTCAGAAGCTTCTCATTGATGTACCGGCCGATATCCTCGCCTTCGGGAATGTAAAGCTTCATCAGAAGGTCGTAATCTCCTGATGTTGAATAAAGTTCCGAGACGATCTCTCGATCGTAGATATCGTCGGCGACCGCATAGGTCTTGCCCGGTTCACAGCGGAGCTGGATGAAAACACAGGTCATTGTCTCTCCTTCCGTCACCCTTCGCGAAGCCGGAATCGCCGGATCTCACCGGTTTCGGTCCTGGGCATGGCGCCAATGAAAAGCACGCGGCGCGAATATTTGTAAGAGGCGATGGCCGCTTTTACGTGCTCCTGCAAGGTTTTCGCCATCTCCCCGCCCGGCTCCACGCCCGAATCCGGCAAGGTCGGCGCGGCGCGGACGCGCTAGGGAAAGACCGCGAGGCCGCCCGGCCCGCCCCTGGCCGCGCGCGGGCGGCCTAATCGTCTCCCGCCGGAATCCGCGGCAACAGCACGGTCAGAAGACCGAGCAACGGCACGAACGAACAGACCCAGTAGACGTATTCGATATCCCTGATGTCGGCCAGCGCGCCGAGGAGGGTCGCGCCGAGGCCGCCAAAACCGAAGGAGAAGCCGAAGAACAGGCCGCCGACCATGCCGACGCGGCCCGGCATCAGCTGTTGCCCGAAGACGATGATCGCCGGGAAGGCCGAGGCGAGGATCAACCCGATCACCGCGGTCAGGACGCCGGTCCAGAAGAGGTTGGCGTATGGCAGCATCAGAGCGAACGGGATCGCCGCGAGGATCGAGAACCAGATCACGAAGCGCGCGCCCCACCGATCTCCGATCGGGCCGCCGACGATGGTGCCGGCCGCGGTCGCGCCGAGGAAGATAAAGAGGAGGATCTGCGAATGCCGCACGCTGACGCCGAACACTTCTATCACATAGAATGTGTAATAACTTGAGAGGCTTGCGGTGTATATGTTCTTGGTCGCCGTCAGCGCCACCAGAACCAGCAGCGCCTGCGCCACCAGCGGCTTCGGCAGCGGCAGCGCCCGGCTTTCGCGCGGCTTGCCGCGGTTCAGCCGCGCCTGCTGCGCATACCACGCGCCAACCTTGGTCAGGATGAAGACCCCGAGCATGGCGATGACCGAGAGCCAGGCGACGCTGCCCTGCCCCAGCGGCAGGACGATGAAGGCCGCGATCAGCGGCCCGAGCGCGGAGCCGAGATTGCCGCCGACCTGAAACACCGACTGCGCCAGCCCATGCCGCCCGCCGGAGGCGAGCCGCGCGACGCGGGTGGCTTCGGGATGAAACACCGCCGATCCGAGCCCGATCATCCCCGCGCCGGTCAGCAGCATCGGAAAATGGGCGGCGTTGCCGAGCAGGATCAACCCGAAGAAGGTGCAGCTCATGCCGACCGGCAGCGAATAAGGCATCGGCCAGCGATCGGTGGCCATGCCGACCACCGGCTGCAACATCGACGCGGTGACCCGGAACGTCAGCGTGAGCAGCCCGATCTGGACGAAATCCAGATCGTAATTGCTCTTCAGAAGCGGATAGATCGCCGTGAGGAGCGACTGCATGATGTCGTTGAGAAGATGGCTCGCGCTGACGGCCAGCAGAATCGCCATCGTGGTCTTGCCGTAACGCCCGGCGCGCGGACGGCTTTCGGCCGACGGGCCGGCGCTGGTGATCGACATGTGCAACTCCGAAAGGCCCCGCGCGGAGCCGCATCAGACGATACCAAAGCCCGGGCGGCGGCCCCTTCTTCTTGAAACGCCAGTCTGCGGCGGATTTCAAGCTCGGACCGTCTCGAAAGCCGCGCATCCGGGCCGGAATCGCGGCGCGGGCGTCAATTCCGGGCGCGGAGGGCGCGCCGTCGGCGCAAGACCTCACCGAGAAAATTCCGCTAAGTTGCATCTATACAACCTCCAGATTCGGCGCCATCGTCCAACTCTGCAAATGGAGGAGCGACATGCTGGACACGACAACCAACGACATGGTGAGCGAATTTCTCGACCGGTTCGGAGATGCGCTCGAAAAGGCCGATGTCGAGCGCGCGGTCTCCTTGTTTCAGGAGGATTGCTACTGGCGGGATCTGGTCTCGTTCACCTGGAACATTCGCACGATGGAGGGGCGCGGCGCGGTTCGCGACATGCTGACGGCGCAGCTTTCCACGACGCGGCCCTCGGGCTGGAGGATCGCGGAGGGCGAGACCGCGACCGAGGACGGCGGGGTCGTCACCGCGTGGATCACCTTCGAGACCGGGGTCTCGCGCGGCTCCGGCCTGATCCGGCTGAAGGACGGGCTGATCTGGACGCTGCTGACCACGATGGTCGAGTTGAAGGGCCATGAGGAGCCGCTCGGCCACGCCCGTCCGCTCGGCGCGAAACATGGCGCGGACAGGGGCCGGCTGAACTGGCGCGAGGACCGCGACAGGGAGCTGGCCGAGCTTGGCCACAGCGTCCAGCCCTACGTGGTCGTCATCGGCGGCGGACAGGGCGGCATCGGGCTCGGCGCGCGGCTCCGCCAGCTTGGCGTGCCGACGATCATCATCGAGAGGAACGAGAAGCCCGGAGACAGCTGGCGCAACCGCTACAAGTCGCTCTGCCTGCATGACCCGGTCTGGTACGATCACATGCCCTATCTGCCGTTCCCGCCGAACTGGCCGGTGTTCGCGCCCAAGGACAAGATCGGCGACTGGCTGGAGATGTACACCAGGGTCATGGAGCTGAACTACTGGGGCGGCACGACCTGCACCTCGGCGAAATACGACGAGAAGGCGAAGGAATGGGCGGTCACCGTCGAGCGGGACGGCGAGGAGATCACGCTGCGCCCGAAGCAGCTGATCATGGCGACCGGCGTCTCGGGCAAGCCGAACATCCCCGCCTTCCCCGGCAAGGAGAAATTCCGGGGCGACCAGCACCATTCCAGCAAGCACCCCGGCCCCGACGCCTACAAGGGGAAGAAGGCGGTGGTCATCGGCTCGAACAATTCTGCGCATGACATCTGCGCCGCGCTCTGGGAGGCGGGGGCCGACGTCACCATGGTTCAGCGCTCAACCACCCATGTCGTCCGCTCGAAGCCGTTGATGGAGATCGCGCTCGGCGATCTTTATTCCGAACGCGCCGTGGAGGCGGGCGTGACAACGGACAAGGCCGACACGATCTTCGCCTCGCTCCCCTACCGGATCATGCACGAATTCCAGATCCCGGTTTACGACAAGATCCGGGAGGTGGACGCGGAGTTCTACGCCGGGCTCGAGAAGGCCGGGTTCCAGCATGATTGGGGCGCGGACGGCTCCGGCCTCTTCATGAAATACCTGCGGCGCGGCTCCGGCTATTATATCGACGTGGGCGCGAGCCAGCTGGTCATCGACGGCGAGATCAAGCTCAAGGCCGGCCAGGTGTCGGAGATCGTCGAGGATGGCGTTCTCTTCGAGGACGGGAGCAAGCTGGAGGCGGACCTGATCGTCTACGCCACCGGCTACGGCTCGATGAACGGCTGGGTCGCGGATCTGATCGATCAGGAGACGGCGGACCGGATCGGCAAATGCTGGGGCCTCGGCTCCGACACCCCGAAGGACCCCGGCCCCTGGGAGGGCGAGCAGCGCAACATGTGGAAGCCGACCCAGCAGGAGGCGCTCTGGATGCATGGCGGCAACCTGCACCAGTCGCGCTATTATTCGCGCTATCTCGCGCTCCAGATCAAGGCGCGGATGGAAGGGATCGACACCCCGGTCTACAAGCTTCAGGAGGCGCACCACACCGGGCGCTGAGGCCCGGAGGGCGGCTCGGCCCGATCAGTCTCCCCAGGTCAGTCGAGGCCGAGCACGTCCAGCATGTCATACGCGCCGGGGCCGCGGCCGCGCGCCCAGAGCGCGGCCTTCACCGCGCCGCGGGCGAAGAGCATGCGGTCGGTCGCGATGTGGCGGAGGACGATCCGCTCCCCCTCCCCGGCGAAGATCACGTCATGCTCGCCGACGATATCGCCGCCGCGAACCGCCGCGAAGCCGATATGGCCGCGCTCGCGGGCGCCGGTGATGCCGTCGCGGCCCCGATCCGCGACCGCGTCGAGGGAGACGCCGCGGCCGGCCGCCGCCGCCTCCCCCAGCATCAGCGCGGTGCCGGAGGGGGCGTCCACCTTCATCCGGTGATGGCTCTCGACGATCTCGATGTCGTAATCGGCGTCGAGCGCGGCGGCGACCTTCCGGGTCAGCGCGGTCAGGAGATTGACGCCGAGAGACATGTTGCCGGCGCGCACGATCGCCGCATGGCGGGCGGCGGCGCCGATCTTCTGGAGCTGCTCCTCGGAAAAGCCGGTGACGCCGATCACATGGACCGCGCGGGCCTGAGCCGCGAATTCGGCGTGGGCGACGGCGGCTGCGGGCGCGGTGAAATCCAGCGCGCACTCCACCCTCGCAAAGACCTCGAGCGGGTCGGTCTCGACGATGACGCCGCGCGCCGGCCCGCCGAGCGCCTCGCCAAGGTCGCGCCCGGCCCAGTCATGGCCGGGCCGCTCCGTCGCGCCGGCGAGGGTGAGACCCTCCTGCTCGTCCACCGCCCGGATCAGCATCCGCCCCATCCGGCCGGAGCATCCCAGCACCGCAACGCTCATCGGCTCCATCGCGCTCTCTCCTTCGCTTTTCCGGGCCGAAGCCCTAGGCCGCGCCGCCGCTCACCGCAAGGCGCCGGTGGCGTGGAGCATATATCCGATTCCACCGGCGGCGATGAGGCCGAGGACCACCGCCAGAGCGATCTTCCAGCGCGACCACGGCCGCTCCCCCTGCACGGCGCCGGTGCGCCCGTTGACGATAAACCGATAGGTGCAGCCCTGAAACTTGTAGGCCGCGAGCCAGACCGGAAGCAGGATATGCTTGAAGGTGGCGTCCGAGATGTCGGTCTCGACGGAATGGATCCGCTGCTGGTCGCCGCCGATGGCGAAGCGGATGTCGCGCCGGATGGTCTGGTCCATGATGGCGCGCGCCTCGCCATATCCCTCCTTGAGCGGGACGGTGTAGGCCTCGGCCCGGAACCCGGCGAGGAACGCGGGCCGATAGGGGCGCAGCGCCGAGAGATCCCACGGGCCGAGCCCGTCCGCGTGTTTTTTCGGCAGCGAGCGCGAGGCGAGCACCAGCACGTCGTCGAAAAACCGCGAGACCTGGCCCGAGACCGGCGACCAGCGGATCTTCGGCACCTGCCGGGTCTGCATCACCGTCTTGCCGTCCACCTGCACCGGAACCTGACGGGTGACGTAATAGACATCGCCCCGCTCGCCGCGATAGCGGCTTCGGGTGTTCGCGTCATAGGTCCAATAGGGGACGTAGAGCCCCTCCATCGGCCGCCCGGCGCGGGCGTATTCCTTGAGGCCCGACGGCGCGAACCAGAGCCGGCCGAGCCAGTCCATCATCGCCTTTCGCGCGTCGCGCTCGGTCAGCCCGAAGGGGAGCACGCCCTTGGGCTTGATGTGGCGGTTCGCGGTGGTCTCGGTCACGATCGGCGACGCGCAGAACGGGCAGAGCCCGGCGTGGGTCTTCTCGTCGAACTCGACATCCGCGCCGCAGGAATCGCAATGGACGGTGCGCGTCTCCTCCATGTCCGCTTCGTCGAGCGCCCCTTCGAGCGCGCCAAGAAGATCCTGCTCCGCGAGCGCGCGCTCCGCGTTGACGGCGGCCCATGGGCCGGCCGGCGGCTCGATCTCGTTCTCGGCGCCGCAGAACGGGCAACGGGTGACCGCCTCCCCCGGCGCGTAGACGAGGGCGGCGCCGCATTCATGACAGGGGAATCGCGCCGGGGCGGCGGCGTCGGGCGCGCTCATTCCGGCGTCACCCGGCGGCGGGCGGCGGCGGCGGCGGCGCGATGGTGAAGAGCTGCGCCAGCTCGGTCACCTCCCCGGCCGGGCGCCAGCCGTCATAGCCCGGAGACCAGACCAGGGTCTCCCGGCTGAAGGCGCCGCCCTCGACCATCCGGCCAAGATCGCCGCGCCCGAACGGCCCCTTGGTCGCGCCCGCCTCCGCGATATGCCAGAGCCGCTCCGGCGGCGGGGGCGGCGGCGGCGGCGCGGCGGCGGGCGATTGCGGCTGCTGGGCGCCGCCTTGCGCGCGCGCGCCCCACGGGCCCGCCTGCCCCAGGCCCTGCGCGAGCCCCATTCCCATGCCCATCCCGATCCCGGCGCCCATGCCGCCGCCGGCGGCGCCCGGATTTTCGGCGGCGGCGCGCATCGCTTCGGCCGCCTGGAACTGGCTGTAGCGGCCGAGATCGCCGACGACGCCCATCGAGGTCCGCCGGTCCAGCGCCTTCTCCACCTCCGCGGGAAGGGAGATGTTCTCGATCATCAGCGCCGGCGTCTCGACGCCGTAAGCCGCAAGCTCGGGCGCGATGCGCTTTCGCAGGATCTCCGCCAGCTCGTCGGTGTTCGCCGCAAGATCGAGCGCCGCGATCCCCGAAGAGGCGAGCGCGTTCGAGAACCGCGCGACGATCACGTTCCGAAGCTGAAAGGTGACCTCCTCCGTCGTCACCTCGCCGTCGGTGCCGACGATCTCCTGAAGAAAGAGCGCGGGGTCGCTCACCCGCACCGAATAGGTGCCGTAGGCGCGAAGCCGGGTCGGGCCGAATTCCGGATCGCGGAGCATGATCGGATTCTTGGTGCCCCATTTCAGATCCTGAAACCGGCGGGTGGAGATGAAGTAGATCTCCGACTTGAACGGCGACTGAAAGCCATGGTCCCAATGCTGGAGCGTCGTCATCACCGGCATGTTGTTGGTCTCGAGCTGATAGAGCCCGGGCGCGAACACGTCCGCGAGCTGGCCTTCATGGACGAAGACCGCCGCCTGCCCTTCGCGCACGGTCAGCTTCGCGCCGTATTTGATTTCGTTTCCATGCCGCTCGAAGCGCCAGACCATGGTGTCGCGGGTGTCGTCGGTCCATTCGATGACATCGATGAACTCGCCCGTCAGCTTATCCCAGAGGCTCATGGTCGTTTCCTCATCAAACTCTCAAGATCGTTCGCCGGCGAGCGGGTCCGGCCCGTACGCGTTGTCGCCGACATCGCTCTTCTGCGTGAAAAAGACGATCAGCACGATGATTCCAATCACCGGAACCAGCGCGATCAGCAACCACCAGGCGGATTTTCCGGTGTCATGAAGCCGGCGCCCGCCGACGCAGATATTCGGCAGCAACAGCGCCAGCGAGAACAGCGCGCTGAGCGGGCCGCCGCCCATCGGCTGGCCGATCCCGATCACGTGCTCGACGATCGAGATCGCGAGGGAGCTCAGCCAGACGAACAGCGCCCAGAACCAGAATTCCGAGCGCCGCGCACGCCCCGAGATGACCGCGTACTTGCCGAAGACCGTCGAGATCGCCTCTTTGAATCCCACCTCTCACACTCCCTTTCCGTTCCCCCTCGCGTCCGCGCCGCCAGGCCGGATCTCCTCGACGATCCCCGGAACGAGCGGCAGCGCCTCCTCCGCCGTCATCCCCGGGCGAAGCCGCGGGTGATAGAGGATGCGGAGCAGATATTCATCGTGTTTCGTCAGCAACGCAAATTCCTGATCGTCGTTGAAGATCGACGGGCGGACCTCGGGGTCGTCGTTCATCAGGCCGAGCGTCTGGGTCAGCTCTTCGTGGATGCAGCTCGTGCGCAGCATGTCCGAAAGCTCCGCCTTGATCATCACCATGGCGCCGCTGATCACGCCGCTCTCCACATCCTGGTAGCCGACCTGGCCGACGCAAGGATAGGAGATGTCGCCCGCCCATTGCAGGACCAGCGGCATCCGCCGCGCCGCGCCGTCCTCCTCCAGCGCCTGAACGAAGGCGCGCCGCTCCTCCGGGCCGATGATGAGGATCGAGAGATTGGGCGTCTCCCCCGCCGCCGCCTCCTTGATCTCGAGGCCGCTCAGCGCCGCGAGCCGGCGGGCGAAGGCGGCGTATTCGGCCCGGTCCGCCGCCGTCGCGCCGGCGCCGATGATCTGAAACCGGATCGGCGCCTCCCAGCGGCTGATCCGGGTCGGCGTCAACTCCTGCACCAAGGCGTCGCCGTCGCGGCGATACTCGCGAAAGAGCGCGATGCGCACGAAATTCGCCGCGAGATCGGCGTTGCTGAACTGCGCGTCGGCCGGATCGAAATCCGCCCTGAGCCCGCCGTCGGCGGCCAGCATCGCCGCGTAATCGCGGTAGCGCGCGCCGTCATCGGCGGCGCAGGCGGCCAGCGCCGCCCCCGCGGCCGCCATCAGACATGCGCGCGCCGGCCGCATCAGGCGGGGGGAGCCTGACGGCTGGCCTTCGCCGAGGCGAGGGTCGCCTTCAGCTCGCCCTCCATGGTCTGGAGGTCCTTCTCGGCGGCGGCGCGCTTCGCCTTGCCCTCATCCGCGATGCGGAGGCTTTCCTCGATGGTCTCGATCAGCGTGCGGTTGGCCTGCTTCACCGCCTCGATATCGAAGACGCCGCGCTCGGTCTCCAGCCGCACCTCGCGGTTCGCGTCCTTCAGGTTCGCGGCGTTCTTGGTCAACAACTCATTGGTGAGATCCGCCGCCTCCCGCACCGTCCCGGCCGCCTCGCGCGAGCGGAAGATGGTCACCGCCTGCGCCAGCTGCGTCTCCCAGAGCGGAACGGTGTTGACCAATGTCGAGTTGATCCGCGTCACGAGGCTCTTGTCGTTCTCCTGCACGAGGCGAATGGAGGGGAGCGATTGCATCGTCACCTGCCGGGTCAATTTCAGGTCGTGGACCCGGCGCTCCAGATCGTCGCGCGCGGCGCGCAGATCGCGCAGCTCCTGCGCCCGCATCACCCCGTCCTCCTCGCTCGCGGCTTCGACTTCAGCCGCTTTCGCGGGGATCTCGTTCGCGTCGAGCCGGCGGATCTTCTCTTCCCCCGCCGCGATATAGAAGGCGAGCTGATGATAGAACTCGAGGCTGGACTCATAGAGCCGGTCCAGCGACTTGATGTCCTTCAGCAGGATGCTCTCATGCGACAGAAGTTCGTCCGAGATGCCGTCGATCTGGGCGCGCACGTCCTCGTATTTGGCGATAAAATCGGCGACGGGGCGCGCCTTGGAGAAGAGCCGCTCCCACCAGCTCCGCTTGCGGGACGGGTCCAGCTCGTCCACGTCGAAGCCGCGGATGTTCAGCACCATCTCGCGGAGCGAGCGCCCGGCCGGGCCGACATCCTTGTTGCGCACGCCGTCGAGCATGGCCGAGGAGATCGTCTGCAGGTCGCTCTGGGCCCCGGAGCCGAAACGGATGATCGACTGCGCGTCGCTCATGTCGAGCTCGCCGATCAACTCCTCGACCTTGGCCGCCTCCTCCGGGGTCATCCGGTCGACGGCGAGGCTCTCCTCGGCGGGCTCAGGCGGAAGCGCGGCGACGGTCCGCTCCACCTCCGCGGACGCCGCCTCGGCTTTCGATCGGATGGATTCAGGCATTGTTTCAAGTCCTTCCATCGCGGCGCTAAAGCGCGCCTTCCTGTTTCAAACGGTCCCGAAGGACCTCGATTTCGACTTCAAGCTCGGTCTGGTCCTGCACCATCAGCCGCTCATGCTGGCGGGCGAACGTCGTCTCCAGATCCTTGAGCAACGCCTCGAATTCGCCCCGGGTTCCCTCGGCCGCGCCCTTGGCCCGCGCGGCGGCGAACTTGACCGTCGAGTCCCGCAACCCGACCAGATAGACGGAGAGAAACCGCCGCGCCCGCGCCAGATCGCGCGGATCCGATTCGATCTCCCGCAGGATATCGCGCGCGGCGAAGGCCAGCCGGTCGACCCGGTCGGTGAGCGCGCGGTCGCGGAGGCCGGCCGCCGCCTGCGCCGTCTCCCGGATCACGGCTTCCGCCGCATCGAGCTTGGAGGCCACGCGGTCGCGCGCGGCGGGAGAGACCCCGGCCCCGCCCTTCGCGCGCATCGGGTCGAGACCGAACGCCGCGAGATGCGCGCCGAGCGCGAGAAGACCGTAGAGCGCCGACGCGGGGCCGAGTCCGGCGCCGAAAAAGGAGAGCCCGGCGACGATGAGGCCGGTGAGAAGCGCCGCGACCAGTTTTCGCGGAAACGCCGGCGGGCGGGCGATGACGCGCTCATGATAGGCGGCCGCCGCCTTGATCCCCTCCCCGGTCAGGCGCGCCGCGAAGATCAACGCCGCCCAGCCCCCGCAGGCCAGGAGCGCCTGCGCCGGGTCTCCGGTCAGAATCGCCCACGCTCCAGCCGCGAGCAGCGGCGAAGGCGCGAGATAGAGCCCGAGAACCCGCCATGGGGTCCCCCGCGCCTTTCGCCCTGAAAACCACGTCGTTCGGCCAGGCGCGGCGGCGGGCGGCGCGCCCGGCGAATGGGCGCCGCCGAAGCGTTTGCCCGCGCTCATTCCGTCGCCGCCGCGGCGGCGCCCGGCATGTCGCGATCCGCCACCAGCACCGCGCAGGACGCGGTGAGAATGGTCAGTATCAGAACGACATAGGCGAGCATCTTCACGCGGCGGCCTCACCTTGTTGCGCCGCCTCGTCGCGGCATGATCGGCATAGCGCTCCCAATATAGGGACCAATACGCCCCACGTCAGTCTTAATCGGGAGATATTGGTCTCGCGCGGGGCCGGGTCTCTGGACTTTCAGCCCCGAGGGGGCATTTTCGCGGGATGAAAGCGCGTCTCCATCCGGCCCTCGCCATGGCCGCCACTGTCCTCCTCTTCGCGGCGCCGGCCGCCCCGGCCGAGCCCTGCGCCCCGGCGATCGGCGTCATCTGCGCCGGCGAAGCGGCGATGGACGAGGCGGCGATGCTGGCGCGGCTCCGCGCGGCCGATATCGTCATTCTCGGCGAGCGGCACGACAATCCGGCGCATCACGAGCGCCAGGCGCGCATCGTCGCCGCGCTGGCGCCGGGCGGGCTCGCCTTCGAGATGGTTCCCCGGGCGCGGGAGGCGGCGGCGAACGCGGCCCGCGCCAGCGGAGACGATCTCGGCGCGGCGCTCGACTGGGCCGAGTCCGGCTGGCCTGCCTGGGAGATGTACGCGCCGATCTTCGCGGCGGCGCCGGGCGCCCGGATCGCCGGCGGCGGCGTGGAGCGAAGCGCGCTCATGGCGGCGGTGAAGGACGGCGCGGCGGCGGCGTTCGGCGACGGCGCGGCGCGCTATGGGCTCGATGAGCCGCTGCCGGAGCCGATGCGCGCCGCCATGCTCGACGAGCAGGAGCGCGCGCATTGCGGCGCGCTGCCGGCGGCGATGCTGCCCGGGATGGTGGCGGCGCAGCGGCTCCGCGACGCCGCCTTCGCCGACGCCGCGCTGCGCCTGATCGAGGCCGGCGCCGCGCCGGCGGCGCTGATCACCGGCAACGGCCACGCCCGAACCGATCGCGGCGCGCCGGTCTATCTCCGCCGCGCGGCGCCGGAGCTCGATGTCGTCTCCGTCGGCATGATCGAGATCGGCGCCGAGACCGAACCTCACACGCCCTATGACATCGCGATCTTCACCGCGCCCTTCGACCGGGGCGACCCCTGCGCGGATTTCATTCGGAAGCGCGAGAGCGACCGCGCCAAACCCTGACCGTCAGCCGCCCTTGCGGATCCGGTAGAGCGTCGCGCCGCCGGGGCCGGGCGTGGAGTCCAGCAGCTCATGCCCCTGCTCGGCGCAGAAATGCGGCATGTCGATCACCGCCGCCGGATCGTCGGCCAGCACCTCCAGCACCGCGCCGGGGCTGAGCGCCGCGAGGCGTTTGCGCGCCTTCAGCACCGGAAGCGGGCAAAGAAGCCCGCGCGCGTCGAGGGTGGCCTCGGCGCTCATTTCCGGAACCGGTCCAGAAGCCGCGCGAAGGGCGAATCCGAAACCGGCGCGGCCGGCGCGGCCTTCGGCGCCGGGGCGGGCTCGGATCTCGCGGCCTTTTCAGGCTTCTGCTCAGGTTTCTGGCGCTGCGGGCGGGCGCGAAGCGCGACCGCGTTCATGAAGCCGGAATCGTCTCCCTCCGCCAGAAGCGGCGCGCCCGCCGCGACCCCGGCGAGCAGATCGGGGAGCCAGGCCTCATCCGCCTTGGCGAAGTCATGAAGGACGTAATTCGCCACCGCCGCCTTGTCCCCCGGATGGCCGACCCCCATGCGGACCCGGACGTAATGCGGCCCGATATGCTGATGGATCGAGCGAAGCCCGTTATGCCCGGCGTGGCCGCCGCCGCGCTTCACCCGGCATTTGGAGGGGGCGAGATCGATCTCGTCATGAAAGACGATGACGTCGGACGGGTCCAGCTTGAGGAACCGCACCGCCTCTCCCACGGCCTGGCCGGAGAGGTTCATCATCGTCGCCGGTTTCAGCGCCAGACATTTTTCGGATCCGAGCCGCCCCTCGGCGACCGCGCCCTGAAACTTCCGGCGCCATGGCTGAAAGCCGTGCTCCTCCGCGATCAGATCGACCGCCATGAAGCCGATATTGTGCCGGGTGCGCGCATAGCGCGCGCCGACATTCCCGAGCCCGACGATGAGTTTCATGCTGAAGCCCCCAGACCAGGGCGCGCGCCGCCCGGGATCCGGGCGACGCCACAGGCGTGGTTGGGGGGCCGAAGCCCCCCGCCGATCATTCTTCCTTGGCGTCCTCTTCGGCCGCTTCCTCCACGGCTTCCTCGCCTTCGGCGTCGGAATCCGCCGAGAGCAGCGCGGACGGCGCCGAGATGTTGGCGATCATGAAATCGCGTCCGGTGATCATGGGCCGCGTGCCCGCCGGCAGGTCGATATGCGAGATGGTCAGCGTGTCGCCGATGTTCATCCCGGTCAGGTCGGCGACCAGCTTCTCGGGGATGTTCCCCGCGGTCACCTTCATCTCGACCTCGTTCCGCACGACGGTCAGCACGCCGCCGGCGCGAAGGCCGGGGCATTCCTCCTGGTTGATGAACTCGACCGGAATGTGCAGGTTGATCCGGCTCCGCTCGCTCAGACGCAGGAAATCGGCGTGGATCGGCAGACCCCGCACCACGTCGCGCTGCACGTCGCGGCAGATCACCCGGTGATCGACGCCGTCGATGCGCACATTGATCAGCGTGGACATGAACCGACCGGCCTTCAGCGATTTCAGAAGGACGTTCGTCTGGATCGCGATCGGTTGCGGCGCTTCGCCGCCGCCATAGATCACGGCCGGAACCAGTCCTTCGCGGCGCGTCCGCCGGGCAGCCCCTTTGCCCGCGTTGGCCCGAACCTGGGCCTCGATGATTGGCGATTCAGCCATTTGGTTGTCTCCTTGACTAGGCGGCGATCCTCCAGGGGTGTAAGCGCCGCGGACGCGGCTTATAGTAGAACCGTCGCCCATGTCAAAGACGGACCCGGAGGAGAGACCAGGATGCGCGATGCGGCGACCGGCGGCGAGCCCGTGATCCGGGACGGAGACGAGGCGATTTCGCGCGCGGAGCTGGAGGCGCGGGGCGCGCGCGGCGCGGGCGCGCTCATCGCCCTCGGGGTTCGGCCCGACGATGTCGTCGCCACGATCATGCGCAACGACATCGCGCATCTGGAGGCGATGCGCGCCTCGGCGCTGGCGGGCGCGGCGCTCTGTCAGCTGAACTGGCATGGCGCGGCCAAGGAGGTGGGGGAGATCCTCGACGATTGCGCGGCGCGCGTCGTCATCGTCCACCGCGACCTCATTCCCGCGCTCGGCGCGGCGCTGACCGGGAACGGCGCGCGGCGCGTCATCGGGGTCGCGCCCGGCCCCGCGCTCCGCGCCGCCTACGGGATCGCGGCCGATGAGTGCGCCGCGCGGCCGGACCCGCCCGAATGGGCCGCCCTTCGGGACGCCGCCGCGCCCGCCGCGCCGGGCGAGCGGATGCGGCCCATGCTCCGCTACACCTCCGGCTCCACCGGCAAGCCGAAGGGAATCCGCCGGGGCTATCGGGGGAAGCCGACCGATTATCATCAGGTTCTCCGCCGGATCGCGCCCGAGATGATGCGGATGCGGAGCGCCGGGCGGTTCCTCACCGCCGCGCCGCTCTATCATTCCGCGCCTTCGGGCCTCGCGGCGATGGCGATGGCGATGGGGGACATGTCTCTCACCGTCCTGCCGCGATTCGAGCCCGAGGGCTTTCTCCACGCGATCGAAGAGACGCGCGCGACGCATATCTATCTGGTGCCGACGATGATGAGCCGGCTGCTGAAGCTGCCGGAGGCGACGCGCGCCCGGTTCGACGCATCCAGCGTGGAGTTCTGCGTCTCCACCGGCTCGCCCTTCCCGCATGATCTGAAACTGGCGATGATCGCCTGGTGGGGCCCGGTGTTCTGGGAGACATACGGCGCCTCCGAGATCGGGTTCATGACCATGGCCTCCTCCGAAGAGGCGCTCCGAAAGCCCGGAACCGCCGGGCGGATCCAGCTTGGCGGCTCGATCCTGATCATCGACGAGGACGGAAACGAAGCGCCGGCCGGCGCGGTCGGCGACATCCATGTGAAGATGGACGCCTTCGGCCAGTTCGACTACTCCAACGACCCCGAAGGCCGCGCCAAGGCGGAAGTCCGCGGCCATGTCTCGGTCGGCGATCTCGGCTGGCTGGACGAGGAGGGCTATCTCTTCATCTCCGACCGGAAGAAGGACATGATCATCTCCGGCGGCGCCAACATCTTCCCGGCCGAGATCGAGGCGGTGCTGATCGAGGCGCCCTTCATCGGCGACGCCGCGGTCTTCGGCGCGCCGGACCCGGAATTCGGCGAGAAGATCGTCGCCGCGATCGAGCCCGCGCCGGGCTGGACCCCGGACGAGGCCGAGGTGCGCGCCTGGCTCGACGGGCGGCTGGCGCGGATGAAGCATCCCCGGCTCATCGCCTTTCATGACCGGCTCCCGCGGGAGGACAGCGGCAAGATCTTCAAGCAGCGCCTCCGCGCGCCCTATTGGGAGGGCGCGGGGCGGAAGATCTGACGGCGCGCCCTCCCGGCCCCCGCCTCAGGGCGCCAACTGGTCGAGAAACGAGAACTGCCCCGGCGCGGCCCGGCTGAAAAGATCGGTCCTCAGCCTCGCCCCCGGCCGGGCGAGCCCGTATCTCGCGGCGGCGCGGCGGAACCGGCTGCGGATCAGATCGGCGTAGACCCCCTCTCCGCCGAGCCGCTTTCCCCATTCGGGGTCATAGTCGCGCCCGCCGTGAAGCTCGCGGACATAGCGCATCACCCGCGCCGCGCGGTCGGGGAAGACCCGCTCCAGCCACTCGACGAAGAGATCCCTGACCTCGAGCGGCAACCGCAGGACGACATAGCCCGCGCTCGTCGCCCCGGCGTCGGCGGCGGCCTCGAGCAGCGCCTCGATCTCGTGATCGTTGAGCGCCGGAATCAGGGGCGCGGTCATCACGCCGACCGGGCAACCGGCGGCCGCAAGTTCGCGCAGCGCCCAGAGCCGGCGCCCCGGCGTCGCCGCCCGCGGCTCCATCAGCCGCGCCAGCTTCGGGTCCAGCGTGGTGAGCGAGAGCGAGACCCGCGCCAGCCCGCGCCGCCCCATCGGGCCGAGGATGTCGGCGTCCCGCGCGACCAGCGCCGATTTGGTGACGATGGTCACCGGATGGTTGAATTCCGCCAGAACCTCCAGCAGCCCGCGCATGATGCGGTGGGTCTTCTCGATCGGCTGATAAGGGTCGGTGTTGGTGCCGATGGCGATCGGCTCCGGCGCATAGCCCCGCGCTTCGAGCGCGCGGCGAAGCAGCGCCGGCGCGTCCGGCTTCACCGTGAGCTTCGTCTCGAAATCGAGCCCCGGCGAGAGGCCGAGATAGGCGTGGGTCGGGCGGGCGAAGCAATAGACGCAGCCATGCTCGCAGCCCCGATACGGGTTGATCGAGCGCGTGAACGGCAGATCGGGCGAGGCGACGCGGCTGATGATCGAGCGCGAGCGGTCATAGCTGATCTCGGTCCGAAGCGGCGCCGGCGCCTCCTCGGCCCAGCCGTCATCCACCCGCTCCCGCTCGGTCGGCTCGAACCGCCCGGCCCTGTTGCTCCCGGCCCCGCGCCCCCGCTCCGCCTCCCGCTTCCGGTCCATGCGAATCGCCGCCTCTCATGTGTGAGAGAACATTATAGGAACATTTGTGGGGAGAGGCGAGGTTTGTGTGGGAGGAACCATTTAGCGGCGACGCGTAGCGATGCGCTGAAAAGCCGGGTCAGGGCCTGCGCTAGAAAGATCTGGCACCTTCAAAAGGAGGATGGTGACCCCCGACGGAATTCAACTCTGTGAGCTTCCGCTAAAAAAGTGAATTTCGCCACGAGAGTTATTAGGTGTTATAATATTGCACTAAAATTAAACAGGCCCATTAGCCTCAAAGATTATATCATTTCCGGTAAGATCAGCTGAATTCCTTTTCATCAAAACGACGTGCGTCACCCATTATGTTATAAAATTCATCAAGATACGCACTCCAAATTTCAACAGTTTCATTCGTTGACATCTGCATAACTTCTTTTGGCTGAGATTTGATTTTACTTATAACTGCATAGCAATTTTTCTCTTTTAAATCCAGATTTTTTAATTGCAAATCAAACTCTGGAAAGTACGTTGTGCTTATCGCAAAAGCCTTGGCGATTGGCGACGATGTAATTTCATTAACGCTACCGGATGTCTTCCTCGTCAATAAAGTCCTTGTCCAATGAAGATGCTCATAGAGCGTCGTCACAAACTCCTCAAACTTCTCCACTCTCTGCCTTCGCTTTTCCGCCTTTTGGCGCTCGCGCTCCACGCTTCGCGGAGCAAAGATGCCAACCACCGCCGCCACTATCGCTGGGCTGAGGGTGAGCAGAAACAATTGCCAGAACTCGAGTGTCGTTGTTCCGCTCACTGCCGGGTTCCTCAATTGTGGGCGAGACGAAAGGGAGGCAAGCTTCGCCTGATATCTACTAACCTTTTGTCTTGATGGCGACCCCGACAGGATTCGAACCTGTGACCTGCCGCTTAGGAGGCGGCCGCTCTATCCAGCTGAGCTACGGGGTCGGCCGGCGCGTTTTATGGTTTGGCGGGCCCACATGCAAGCGAGCCGCGCCGATCCGGCGTCTCCAGGGGCGCGCGCCGGCCCGGCTGGGGCTTTCGCCGCTCCGCCGGGGTCGGTAGACTCGAGGCGCCGCCGATCCGATGGAGAGTTCAACATGCGCCGTCCCCCGCTGGCCCGCTCGCTCGCCGCCCTCCTCGCCGCGCTCGCCGTCGCCGCCTGCGCCGCGCCGGGCGGGCCGCCTTCGGACGCGCCGCAGACCGTGGCGGCGCGGAGCGCCGGCGATCAGCGGACCGGCGACCAGAACCATCCGAAGATCCTGGCCCAGTTCGGCGGCGAGGTCGCGGACCGTCAGCTGCGCGCCTATGTGAACCGGATCGGCCAGCGCATCGCGGCCGAGACGGAGCAGCCGAACGCGCGCTGGACCTTCACCGTTCTGGACAGCGCGGTGGTCAACGCCTTCGCGCTCCCCGGCGGCTATGTCTACGTCACGCGCGGGCTGGTCGCGCTCGCCAATGACGAGGCGGAGCTCGCCGGCGTGATCGGGCATGAGATCGGCCATGTCACCGCCGCCCATTCCTCGCAACGCCAGCAGCAGGCCGGGCTGGCGCAGCTTGGCGTCCTCGGCGCGACCCTGCTCGGCGCGGCGGCGGGGCTGACCGGAGACGCGCTCGGCGCGGTCAGCCAGCTCGGCTCCCAGCTTGGGCAGGGCTATGTCGCGTCCTATTCCCGGACGCAGGAGTTCGAGGCGGACCGGCTCGGCGTGCGCTATCTCGCGCGCGCGGGGTACGACCCGAAGGCGGAGGCGGATTTCCTCGCCAATCTTCAGGCGGAGACCGAGCTGCAGGCCCGGATCGCGGGCGGCGCCTACAACCCGAACCGGGTCGATTTCTTCGCCACTCACCCGGCGACGGCGGAACGCGTGCGCGTGGCCGCCGGCGCGGCGAGCGTGGAGGCGGCGGGCGCCGAGGGCTCGCGCAACCGCGACGCCTTTCTCGCCGCGATCGACGGCATGGTCTACGGCGACAGCCCGGCGCAGGGTTTTGTAGACGGGCGCCGCTTCAGCCACCCGGAGCTTCGCTTCACCTTCACCGCGCCCGAGGGGTTCCGGATTCAGAATTCCGCCGCGAAGGTGACCATCGTCGGCCCGCAGGGCGCCGGGATCATCTTCGACGGCGACAGCTACGCCGGCGGCTCGATGGACGCCTATATCGCCCGGATCTGGGCCCCCGCGATCGCGCGGCAGGGCCGGGTCGGCGCGTTGCAGAACCTCCAGCGCACGCGGATCGGCGGGCTTGAGGCGGCCTCCGCGCTCCTGCCGGTGCAGACCAATCAGGGCGTGAAGGTGCTGCGGATGACCGCGATCCGGGACGGCGACGCGGTCTGGCGCTTCCTCGGCGTGCAGCCGCAGGGCGCGGCCCGGCTCGGCCAGGAGATGGACGGCGCGGCGGCCAGCTTCGCCAAGCTGAGCGCGGCGGAAGCGGCGCGGCTGAAGCCGAAAGTCATCACCATCCACACCGTCCGCGCGGGCGAAACCGTGGAGGCGCTGGCGGCGCGCACCCCGTTCCGCGAACAGGCCGCCGCGCGGTTCCGGGTCCTGAACGGGCTCGGCCCGCGCGAGGAGCCCCGGCCGGGCCGGAAGGTGAAGCTGGTCCGGGGGTGAGCCGGGCCGCGCTCCCCGCTCCGGGGGAGCGGATCGGGATGACAGCGCCGCGGCCCCCGCCCGGCGGCGCGGCGCGGGAGGACGAGAGAACATGAGTCCAGAACCAGCGCCCACGGCCTCGGTCCGGCAGGCGGAGATTCCGGGGCTTCTGGCGGCGGCGCGGATCACCGCCTATCCGGTCGCGGTCCGAACCCCGCGCGAGATCGAGGCCGGCGGCTTCGCGGACCCGGACCGGTTTCCGTTCACCTGGACGGTCTATTTCCTGATCGACGAGCAATGGGCGCAGGTTCTGAGCGCGCGCGGGCTCCGGCGCGAATGGAGCAGCCTCGACCGGCTGGAGAGATGGCTCCGCAATCTCGGCTTTCGGTATTTCTGGGTCCGGAACGATGTCGAACCGATGGAGGAGGGCGATGGTCCGGGCGGGCGCGCGATGAAGTGACGCCGCGCCCGGAATGGCGCAGGGCGAAGGGCGCCCGGCCCCGCGCCCCGCACCGGCTTTCGGTCAGACCCCCATCGCCGCCGCCGCTTCGGTGTGGCCGGAGCGCAGCTCCTCCTTCAGGATCCGGTCCGGCTCGTCGCCATAGGAGAAGCGCGACCAGAGATAGAGCGCGAGGCCGGCCAGCGCCCAGCCGCCGGCGATCCCCCACTCATAGGGCCAGACCAGCGCGGCCGGGCTGAACGGCATGTAGAGCAGCGTGATCCCCAGCGCGAGGAAGAGGGCCGCGTAGCCCACGGTGAGCCCGCCCGCCACCTTGAACGGCCGCGGCATGTCCGGCTCGCGCTTGCGAAGGATGATGAAGGAGAGCGCCACGGTGGCGTAGGCGACGATGATCCCGAGCCCCCCGGCGTCCACCAGCCAGACCAGCGCCTTCCGCCCGAGCAGCGGCGCGAGGATCGAGAGCGCCCCCACCAGCAGGATGGCGTTGACCGGCGTGTTGTATTTCGGGTGCAGCCGCCCGAGCGCCTCCGGCAGCATCTTCGCGCGCGCCATGGCGTAGACCGCCCGGCTGCCGCCGATCAGGAACGCGTTCCAGCTGGTGAGGATCCCGCCGATGCCGGCGAGGATCAGGAGCTTGCCGGCCCATCCGCCGCCGAAGGTCGCGGTCATCGCATCGACCGTCGCCAGCGACGACGTCGCCGCCTGCTCCGCCGTGAGCGAGAGCGAGACGCCGAGAATGATCAGGATATACCACGCCACCGCCATCAGCACCGAGATGATCAGAACCATGCCGATCTGTCGGTGCGGGATGTTCATCTCTTCGGCCGCCTGCGGGATCACGTCGAACCCCACGAACATGAACGGCGCCATGATCAGCACGCCGAACACGCCCGCCGCGCCGCCGACGAAGAGCGGCTCCATGTTCGCGGACTCTCCATTGAAGAGCGCGCCCGTCACCAGCATGACGCCGACCGCGATGATCCAGAGCGTGACCACCTTCTGAAGCAGCGCGCAGGACTTGATGCCGCGGATGTTGAGCCACGTCATCCCGACCGCGCCGAGGCTCCCGACCAGCACCCAGGAGAGATAGACGTCCCAGCCCGCCACGCTCCAGAGGAAGCCGACCTTGTAGTTGGGGAAGAGCTGCTCGACCACGGTCGGCAGCGCGACCGCCTCGAAGGCGACCACCGAGACATAGCCGAGAATGATCGCCCAGGTGCAGAAGAACGAGCCGCCGACCCCGAGCGCGCGATGGCTGTAGACATGCTCGCCGCCCGTGAGCGGCATGGCCGCCGCGAGCTCGGCGTAGGTGAGCCCGATCAGGATCACCGCCACGCCGCCGATGGCGAAGGCCAGCATCGCGCCGAGCGCGCCGGCCGACTCGATCCAGGTTCCGGCGAGGACGACCCAGCCCCAGCCGATCATCGCGCCGAAAGCCAGCGCCAGAACTTCTTTCGAGTCCAGGACGCGTACGAATTTCCCTTGAGACATCTGGTGGTCCTTCCCCGCCGATAGCTTGGGCGCGCATCGCTTCGCCGCCGAGTCATGTTCGGCTTCACTTCGGCGCGCATCAACCGAATCTGGCGCAACCGATAATTTCATGCAACAAAAAGCTAAGTCTCGGGTAACAAAATGACGAAAAATACTTCAATATAATGATAATCAAACGCCAGGGAGGGCGGAATCCATGGGTGAAAGAACCAAACTTACCGGCCTGACGGAGATTTTTCGTTTTCTGCGCCGGAACGAAACGCCGATTTATGTGGTGACGCCGACGCCCTTCAGCCTGCTCGGCCTCGACCAATGGGTCGGCGGGCTGGAATTCGTGAACTATTTCGACATTTTCGACGGCGAGCATCCGCGCGTCTTCGTCCCCGACCGGGACGGCCCGCAGCAGTTCAACTCGATGGAGGACGTGGCGAACTACCTCGTCGATCACCCGCAGTTTCGCGCGCGCGTGAAGGAGCGGCCGCGAGGCAAAGCGATCTTCGTCATGTTCGACGCCGAGACCGAGCGGCTCTGCGCCGATGCGGGCGTGGATATCGCCCTGCCCTCGGACGAATTGCGCGCGCGGCTCGATTCCAAGATCGAGACCACCCGGCTCGGCGACGAGGCCGGCGTCCGGAGCGCGCCCAACATCCTCGGCGAGGCGGACAGCTATGAAGACCTGACGCGGCTCGCGGACGAGGCCGGGCTCGGCGCCGATCTCGTCGTGCAGACGCCGTATGGCGACAGCGGCCGGACCACATTCTTCATCAAGTCGGAGGCCGACTGGGACAAATACGAAGCCAAGATCGTCGGCGAACACCTGAAAGTGATGAAGCGCCTCAACCATCTGCCCGGCACCATCGAAGGCTGCGCCACGCGCCACGGCACGCTGGTCGGCCCGGTGATGACCGACATCACCGGCTTCGAAGAGATCACCCCCTACAAGGGCGGCTGGTGCGGCAACGACGTCTCGACCACGATCCTGCCGGACGACGTGCCCGAAAAGGTTCGCGAGATGGCGCGAAAATTCGGAGACCGCCTGTATTCGGAGGGATACAAGGGGGTGTTCTGCCTCGATTTCCTGCTCGATACCGATGACAATCAGGTCTATCTGGGCGAGTTGAACCCGCGCGTGAGCGGCGCCTCCCCGCCCACCAACCTGATCACCACGACCTATGGCGGCTGCCCGCTCTTCCTGTTTCACCTGCTCGAATTTCTCGATGTCGATTACGAGATCGACCCTCATGAGATTCAGGCCCGCTGGAACGAATATGACAACTGGACCCAGCTGATCCTGAAACAGACCGAGGACAAGGTGGAGCTGATCACCGAGGCGCCGCCATCCGGCGTCTGGCGCATGGCGGCGGATGGCGGCGTCGCGTTCCAGCGGCCCGCGCTCAACATCACCAGCGTCGGCGACGAGGACGAGGCGTTCTATCTCCGGGTCTACGGCGTCGGCGAATATTGCTATCATGGCGCGGATATGGGCTGCCTGCTGGCGCGCGGGCGGATGCAATCGGACGAGCGCGCGTTGAGCGACCGGGCCAAGGCATGGAACACGGGGCTGAAGGCGGCGTTCGTCACCCAGCCCCTCACCGCCGGGGCGCCGATCACGCCGCCAGCGGGCCTCGACACCGGGAAATGGTTCTGAGCATGGCGCGCCGCGCCCGGCCGGGGCGTGCGCCTTGACAGCCCCGGCCGGCATCCCATTTACAACATCATGTCACATGATGTAGAGCGCGAACGCGCCGGAAACGGACAACCGGAGCGAAGAACGCGCGCCGGGACCCGGCTCAGACACGCAAGGACGGCGAGGCGGCGATGCAGCTCGATTTTCGCGGATTGACCGAAACCGCGCCGGGCGACGCCTGGCGGGCGGTGTTCGCGCGCGGCTGGCCAGGATGGCGCGCCTGGTTCCTGGCGCGGGAGGGCGCGGCCGCGCCGCGGCTCGACGAGGCGGAGCGCGCGCTGAAGCGCCACATGCCCGAGATCGCGCCGCTCTGGCGCAAGCTGGTCGACGCCGTCGATGGCGACGACGACGCCGCGCGGTTTCTCAGCTTCTGGAACCCGCCGCGCTATCTGGTCGGGTGCAGCCAGCTGGTGGCGACGGAGGATGCGGGGCCGGTCCTGATCCGCAATTACGATCTCAATCCCGAAATGAACGAATCCACCATGCTCCACACCGCCTGGCGCGGGCGCCGGGTGATGGGCATGGTCGACGGGCTCTCCGGGCTCGCCGACGGCGTCAACGACGCCGGGCTCGCGGCGTCGCTGGCCTTCGGCGGCCGGATGCAGGTCGGCCGGGGCTTCGGCGTGCCGATGATCATGCGCTACATGCTGGAGCTTTGCCGCGACGTTCAGGATGCGGTGGATCTCCTCCGCCGGGTTCCCTCCCACATGTCCTACAACATCACCGTCGCCGACCGCGCCGGCGCGTGGAAGACGGTGTTCATCGCCCCCGACCGGCCCGCGATCGTCTCCGACCGGCGCGGCGCGACCAACCACCAGCTCGGCGTCGAGATGCCGGGGCATGGCCGGATGTCGCATACGCTGGAGCGTGAGCGCCATCTGGAGGAGATGGCGGCCGTTGAAATCGGCGGCGGCGCCGCCGTCGAAGACTTTCTCCGCCCGCCGCTCTTCTCCACCAATTACGACATGGCGTTCGGCACCGTCTACACCGCCGCCTACCGCCCGGCCTCCGGCGAGGCCGCGCTCTCATGGCGGGACGGGACGACGCTCCGCTGGCGGCTCGACGCGTTCGAGCCGGCCGAGATCGCCATCGCCTATTCCGCCCGCGGCTCCAAGGCCCTCCGCTCACGGAAAACCGGGCGCCCGCCCATCCATCAGCGCCAGGCCGCCGGCGCCGCCGCGGCGCCGAGGCGCCATTCAGCCGTTCACGGAGATTCCCTATGACTCATTTCGCCGTCGCCGGGGTTCAGATGCCCATCGGCATGGAAAGCAACATCGCGGCCATGCGCCGCCGCCTCGACGTCCTGATGCATGTCTACCCCTGGGTGGAGATGGTCGTGTTCAGCGAGCTCGCCGCGCACGGGCCGGCGGCGCATCTGGCGCAGCCGGCGGGCGGCGAATTCGAGACCGCGTTTCAGGAGATGGCGCGGGCGCATGGCATCTGGCTGGTTCCGGGCTCGCTGTTCGAGCGGCGGGGCGCGCTGATCCACAACGTGGCCCCGGTGATCAATCCCGCGGGCGAGATCGTCGCGCGCTACAGCAAGATGTTCCCCTTCACCCCCTATGAGCACGATGTGACGCCGGGGACGGAGTTCTGCGTTTTCGACGTGCCGGGCGTCGGCCGGTTCGGCCTCGCGATCTGCTACGATCTCTGGTTTCCGGAGGTGACGCGGACGCTGACCGCGATGGGCGCCGAGGTGATCCTCAACCCGGTTCTGGCCAATTTCATCGACCGCCCGGCCGACCTCGTCATCGCGCAGGCCTCCGCGGCGATGTTCCAGTCCTATGTCTTCAGCATCAACGGGCTCGGCGCCGGCGGCAACGGCTATTCGATGGTGATCGATCCGTCCGGGCAGATCCTCCACAAGGGCGATGTCGGGGAGGAGCTGATCCCGGTCGAGATCGACTTCAGCGTCGTGCGCCGCCAGCGCGAGCGGGGCCTGCGCAACATGGGCCAGCCGCTGAAAAGCTTCCGCGACGGCAAGGCCGATTTCAGCGTCTACCGCGAAGGCTTCGACCGCAGCTATCTCGATTCGCTCGGCCCGCTGCAAAAACCCGGCCGCGCCAACGCGCCGGAGACGGCCGCGCCGCCGGCGCCCTCCATGATCGGTTAGGTCGCGGCGCAAGGACGATCGCGCCGGATGCGCGATCGTCGCCTCCGCGCTCTGGCGACGGCGCCCGGCCCCCCGCCTCACTCCTCCAGATGAACGTAGACCCGGCGGTTCTGTTTCCCCTTCTTCTCGACCTTGCCGATCCTGACGCGCCCGATCTCTCCGGTCCGCCGGACATGGGTGCCGCCGCAGGGCTGGAGATCGACGGTCTCCGCGCCATCGCCGATGCGGACCAGCCGAACCCGGCCCGCGCCCATCGGCGGCTTCACCCTCAGCGTTTTCACCAGGTTCGGATTCGCTTCGAGCTCCGCATCCGAAATCCATTCCTCCGACACGGTCAGGTCGCGCGAAATCAGCGCGTTGAGCCGCTCCTCGATGGCGCCCTTGTCCTCCGGCGCGTCGGGCATATCGAAATCGAGCCGCCCTTTTCCATCGCTGATCTGACCGCCCGTCACCGGGAGCGGGATCACCACCGACAGAAGATGAAGGCAGGTGTGGACGCGCCGATAGACGTCGCGCCGCGCGGCGTCGATCTCCGCCACCACCGTCTCGCCGATCTCCGGCGCCGGGGCCGCCTTGGCCGGAATATGCACGATGGCGCCCGCCTCGCCCTTCACCGCCGTCTGCACTGGAATCGCCCGGTCGCCGGCCCGGATCACGCCGCCATCGCCCGGCTGGCCGCCGCCGGTCGGATAAAAAACCGTCCGGTCGAGGACGATCCCGCCCTCCGGGGTGACCGCCGTCACCGTCGCGTCGCATGAGGCGAGATAGGCGTCCTCGCGGAACAGGGGTTCGGTCATCTTCTACTCCTCGATTGTCGGCGGCGGATCGCCGCCCGGCTCGGCCGCCCTTCCCGAGGGCGGGTCCATGCTGCGAATGTGGAGATCGCGCTGCGGCACGGGAATGGCGATCCCCTCCTTGCGGAACCGCTCCGCGATATCGTGGTTCAACTCGCTCCTCACGGCGAAGATCCAGTTCACGTTGCGGATGATCACCCGCAGTTCGAACTCGAGCGCGCTCTCTCCGAACTTCATGAAATAGACGATCGGCGCCGGGTTCAACATGACCATCGAATGGGCGCGGCCGATTTCGAGCAGGATCCGCTCGACCCGCCGCGTATCGACGCCATAGCCGACATGCACCGGAACGATCACCCGGCCGATGGTGTCGGAAAGGGTGTAGTTGGTCACCGGGCCCGAGATCAGGTCGGAATTCGGAATGATGTAGCTGGAGCGGTCGAAGGTCTCGATCTCGGTCGAGCGCACGTTCACCTTGCGGACATTGCCGTGGATCCCGCCGACCTCGATCCAGTCTCCGGGCTTCAGAGGCCGCTCGATCAGAAGCACGATGCCGGAGACGAAATTGTTGACGATGTTCTGAAGCCCGAGCCCGACCCCGACCGAAAGCGCGCCGATGACGAGCGCGAGGCTCGAAAGATCGATGCCGGCCGCCGAGACCGCGACCACCACGGCGACGAACACGCCCAGATAGCCGAACCCCGAAACGATCGCCGCCGCGCCCCCTTCGGAGACGCCGGCCTTGGGCAGGATCGAGGATTTCAGAACCTTCTGCACCGAGCGCGTCAGCATGTAGCCGACCGCGAAAAACAGCGCGAACACGAAGAAGTCGACGGGCGAGAACACCATCTCGCCGATCACCAACCCGTCCGAGAGCGCGCGATACGCGGCCTGAAGATCGGCGACGCTCGCGCCCCAGATCATCGCGAGGATCGGCGCCCCGGCGCAGATCAGCAGGAATCCGGTGAAGATCGGCAGCAGCCGCAAGCGCTGCCCGGTCGGCGCGGGCTCGCCGTCGGCGTCCTCGGCTTGCGGCGCCGCCGCGCCGTCCCTCTCCGCCCGGTCGGCGATGCGGATGTCCACGGCCGCGCTGACGACATAGAAGATCAGATAGCCGGCGGCGATAAGGATGAGCGAGCGGACAAACGGAAAGAACAGAAACCGGGCCGCGAAATCATACCCGATCAGCGCGAGAAGCGGCGCCGCCACCGCAACGCCGACCATGGTGCGCCGGAGCGCCAGCAGACACTGATACGCGGCGCCGGCGGCGTCCCCCGCCGCCGCCGGCCGCACGGAGAAGAACGCCAGACGCCAGAGCCCGAAGGCGCCGATCAGGATCGTCACGAACGTGACCACCACGCTCGCCGCGTTCGGAAAGGTGACGACGTCCCTCAGCCCCGTCGCCACCCCGTCCAGCAGCAGCGCCGCCCCGACGAAGAGCGACGCCCTGAACCCGCGGAGCGCCGCCTGATCGTCAAGCGACGAGACCCGCATCTGCGGCGAGGCCGGCGAGAAGAACGCGGCGCCGAGGGTGAAGACCAGAATGAGCTGCCCGAGGCCGGAGGCGAGGCCCGAGAGGAACGCCTCGCCCACGGCGCCGAACGCATCCAGCGACTGGATCCCGACCAACACCGCCACGGTGACGAGAAGAAGCGCCGTCAGGCGCATCACCGAAGTGCTGACGCTGATCGCCAGCCTACGCGCCCGCCCTCCCCCGTCGCCCGTCGAGATGCGCCGCACCAGCGGAAGGATCAGGCCTCGCGCCCCGATGCCGATGAAGGCGGCGAAAAGAAACGCGATCGCCGTGATCGGCGCGCTTTCGCGGAGCCGGGCGCGTCCGGCCGGGTCGTCGAACACACGGGCGATCTCGCCCTGTATCCGCCGGAAGATCTTCTGCGCCGCTTCGACCGTGCGCAGCCAATTGGGCGGATTCGCCGGGCTGGCGCCCAGCGTCGTCAGGCGTTTGATGAAGCGGCGCTGCGCGACCCGCGCCAGCGCCGGCAGAAGCGCGTCGGCCCGCACGATCGTCCGCTCCGCGCGGCTTTGCAGCGCCCGCGCCTCGGCGATCCGTTGCGTCAGCTCGCCCCGCAATTCCTTGACGTCGGCAACTTCCGCGAAGCCTTCCTCCGGCGTCGGGCCGAGCGCGTCCAGCTCCTTCGTCAGCCGCGCGAGCTCCGCCGCCACCGCGTCGGAAATGGCCTTCGCCCTGACTTTCTGCCCATCGAGGTCGGCGCGAACCGCCGCGAACAGCTCCGGCGTTCCGGCGTCGGCGTTGATGACCTCCTCCGCGCGCGCGGCCTGTTCGTCCCACACGCTCCAGAAATCCGCGCGATTCATCTCCTCCATCTTCTGGATGGAGGACAGGAAATCGACGGATGGCTGTTGGGCCTGCGCCGGGCCGATGAGAACGGTCAGCGCCAGAAGGAGAGCCGCGACGAGAGCCGCGCCGCTCCTTCCGGCCCAAGAGCGGAGATCAGGTTTCATCGACCTTTTCAAAGACCTCCGGCAGGTTCGTCGGCGCCCGCGTCATGAACCCCGGAAGCGGCAGGTTCTTCGACGCCAGAAACTCCGGATTGAAAAGTTGCGACTGATACCGCGTGCCATAGTCGCAGAGCACCGTGACGATGGTGTGCCCCGGCCCCATCTCCCGCGCCATGCGGATCGCTCCGGCGACATTGACGCCCGAGGAGCCGCCCACGCAGAGCCCCTCTTCCCCGAGGAGACGAAACGCGAGCGGGATCGCCTCGTCATCGGGGATCTGGAACGGCATGTCGACCTTCAGCCCTTCGAGATTCGCGGTGATCCGGCCCTGCCCGATCCCTTCGGTGACGGAGGAGCCCTCGGCCTTCAATTCTCCGTGCTTGTAATAATTATAGAGCGCCGCGCCCATCGGATCGGCGAGCCCGATCTTGATGTCGGCGCGTTTCGCGCGCAGCGCCTCCGCGACGCCGGCCAGCGTGCCGCCGGAGCCGACCGCGCAGATGAACCCGTCGATCTTTCCGCCGGTCTGCTCCCAGATCTCCGGGCCGGTGCCGTCGATATGCGCCTGCCGGTTCGCCGTGTTGTCGAACTGGTTCGCCCAGATCGCGCCGTTCGGCTCGGTCTTGTTCAGCGCCGCGGCGAGGCGGCCCGAATAGCGGACGAAGTTGTTCGGATTGCGATAGGGTTTGGCCGGAACCTCGACCAGATCCGCGCCCGCGAGGCGGATCATGTCCTTCTTTTCCCGGGTCTGCGTCTCGGGGATGACGATGACGGTGCGGAACCCCATCGCCGCGCCGACGAGCGCGAGCCCGATGCCGGTGTTGCCCGCCGTTCCTTCGACGATCACGCCGCCGGGCCGGAGATCGCCCGCCGCGACCGCATGGCGAATGATCGAGAGCGCCGCGCGATCCTTCACCGATTGGCCGGGATTCATGAACTCGGCCTTGGCCAGGATCTCGCAGCCGGTCTCCTCGGACGCCCGGCGGAGACGGATCATGGGCGTGTCGCCGATCGCATCCGGCATGCTCTCAGATATTTTCATGGTGTGGACACCTCCGCCGTTTGGAACCTTCGACGGTGTTACGCCGCGCGCGCCCGGCGGCGCAAGGTTGGCCCGAACACGCGCGCGAGAGAGGGGCCGCGCTCCGCCGCGCGCCTCCGGGCGACGCGCGCGCTTTTTACCGCTATAACGTGGACGCTCCGAATCTTTCGCTTGAGGGTGCCGGCATGACCATTTCACGACGCGCTCTGATCGCCGGCGTCGGCGCCGGGCTGGCGGCGCCCGCCGCATTCGCCGCGGGCGAGACCGCCGGCGGCGCGCGCCGCTACACGATTCTTCGCGGCGGCGCCGTCGTCGGCTCCCACACCCATGACGTCCGGCTGGACGCGGACGGCCGCGTGCAGGTCGCGATCGATATCGAGATGAAGATCAAGGTGCTGGGAATCACCGCCTATCGCTACGAGATGGCGAACCGCGAGACCTGGGCGGGCGGCCGCCTGCTGCGGATGGACAGCGCCACCAACGACGACGGCGATCAGGACTACGCAAGGGTGAAACCGGCCGGCGACATGCTGGAGATCGACGGCTCCGCCCATCAGGGCGCGGTGGCGGGCGACGCCGCCTCCACCACCTACTGGACCCCCGCCTTCCTGAAGCGAAAGCTCTGGATCAACAGCCAGACCGGCGTTCCGATCGCCGTGACGGCCGCGCGCATCGCCGATGGCGGCGTCGACGCGCCTTTCGGCCGGATCGCCACCCAGCGATGGACCGTGACCGGAGAAAACCTCGACATCACCCTCCACTACGCGAACGAGGAATGGGTCTCGGTCGAGTTCGACGCCGGCGGCGAGCCGGCGCAGTATATCCCCGACGCGATGGGGCCGGCTTTCGCGCCGCTCTGGGCGGCGTCGCTTTGACCGGCCGCCCCACCCTGACCGGCCCGGCGTGAGCGTCTGGACGAAGCGGATGCGCCCCGCCGACGGGGCGGCGTGGGTCACCGGGGCCTCCGCCGGGATCGGGCGCGCGGCGGCGCTGCGCCTCGCCGACGACGGCTGGACCGTATGGGCGACGGCGCGCGGCGCGGCCGCGCTCGACGCGCTGGCGGCGGAGCGGCCGGGCCTGATCCGCGCGCTCCCCTGCGATGTCACCGACCGGGAGGGGATGGAAGCCGCCATGCGCCGGATCGCCGCCGAAGGGCCGCTCGCGCTCGCGGTGCTGAACGCCGGGCTCTACATCCCGATGCGGGCGCAGGAATTCGACGCCGCCGCCGCCGCGCGCATCTTCGACGTCAACCTCGCCGGCGTCGCCAACGGGCTGGACCCGGTGCTGAAGCACATGATCTCCCGACGGGAGGGACATGTCGCGCTCACCGCCTCCGTCGCCGGATTCCGCGGCCTTCCGCGCGCCGCGGCCTACAGCGCCACCAAGGCCGGGCTCATCGCGATGGCGGAATCGCTGGCCTTCGACCTGATCGACCTCAATGTGCGGATCTCGGTGATCAATCCGGGCTTCGTCAAAACCGGCGCGACCGCGGTGAACGATTTCGAGATGCCCTTCGCGATCACCGCCGAGGAGGCCGGCCGCCGCATCGTGGAGGGGTTGAAGAAACCGGGCTTCGAGATTGTGTTTCCACGCCGTTTCGCGCTCATCCTCCGGCTCTTGGGGCTGTTGCCGAACCGATGGTATTTCGCGGTGATGCGCCGCCTCATGGGCTGGGACGAGACCGTGAAATAGCGGGCCGGCGCCCGGCTCAGGCCGCGCCGCGCTCGATTCGCGCCCGAAGCGCCTTCTGCTCCGCGTCGCCGAGCGGGAAATTCCACATCAGCGCCACGGCGATCAGCTTCAGCGCCACCGGGGCCAGCGCGTAGAGCCCGGCCAGCGCGAAAAGCGCCCCCGCCCCGTTCACCGCCCCGGAGCGAAACCCCGCGAGATCCAGAATGATCAGCGCCGCGCCCCCCGAGAGCGCCAGCGCGGCCTTCGTCGCCACCGACCAGAGCGCGAAGAAGAGCCCGGTCCGCTGCTCGCCCGTGGCGGCGGTGTCGGCGTCGACCACATCCGCCTGGATCGAGGCCGGCAGCGCCAGATCGGCGCCAAGCGCGAGCCCGGTCGCCACGCACACCGCCGTGAACAGCCACACGTCGCCGGGGCCGAGCAGCGCCGCGGGCGCGAAGGCGACGCAACTCCAGATCATCGCCAGCCCCCAGGCCCGATGTTTCGACAGCCGCCGCGCCGCCCAGGTCCAGATCGGGAGAAATCCGATGGCTGAGAGAAAATAGACCAGCAGCAACCACCCCGCGCCCGGCGCCATCAGAAGGTCGTTGATGAAGAAGAGGAACAACCCCGCCGGCAGCGCATTCGCCAGCCCGTTGATGAAATAGGCGAGAAGAAGCCGCCGGAAATACCCGTTTCCCGCCACCGCCCGCAACCCGGCGCGAAAATCGAGGCGCGCGCGCGAGAAATCCCGCGGCTCCGGCGCCGCGATCAGCGCCGCCGCGACGCCGAGCGGCAATCCGGCGGCGACGAGAACCGCGACCGCCCGCAACCCGGCCCCCGCCCCGTCCGAGAGATTGTAGAGGATCACCGCGAAAACGGTGCCGAGCAGCGTCGCGCCCTCGCGCCAGGCGGTGATCGTCGCCCGCTCGGCGTAATCGCTCGACAGCTCCGCCCCCCAGGCGAAATACGGCGTGAGCGCGACCGTCCATGAGAGGGTCAGCGCCGTCAGCCAAAGCGCGACATGCGCGAAGCCCGCATCCGGCGGCGGCGTCATCAGCATCCAGACCGAGACCGCGATCAGCGGCGCGGACAGCGCCAGCCAGAGCCGCCGGCGCCCGAACCGCGCCGGAGTCCGGTCCGAGATCCACCCCATCAGAGGGTCGGTCACGGCGTCGAGCAGGCGCACGGCGATGAAAAGCCCGCCGAGCGCCGCCAGCCCGACGCCCCGCTCCGCCGCGTAAAACGGCGCGAGATAGACATAGACCGGAAAGTAGAGCGCGGCGAGCGGGATGGCCGGCGCGGCGTAGCCCGCGTCGCGCGCCAGCGCCCTCCATCCCCCGCCGCCCGATGGCCGGCGGCGGGTCAGGCCGGCCGCCGGATCGCCACCTGCGTCACGTCGGTCGTTCCGGACATGAAGGTGCCGGCGCAGCTCGTCAGGTAATAATTCCACATCCGGTGGAACCGGTCGTCGAAGCCAAGCGTCCGGATCTCCTCCCAGCGCTCGTTGAAGACCGTCCGCCATTGGCGGAGCGTCTCCGCATAGCTCTGCCCGAATTCGACCGAGCCGGTGAGATCGAGCCCGGCGCGCGCCACCTGCCCGCGCAACGCCGACGGCGACGGCAGCATGCCGCCGGGGAAGATGTATTTCTGGATGAAATCCACGCTCTTGCGATAGGACGGGAACCATTCGTCGGCGACGGTGATGATCTGAAGCGAGGCCGAGCAGCCGGGCTTCAACCGTTCGCGGACCGTGTCGAAATAGCCGGGCCAGAACCGCTCGCCCACCGCTTCGAACATCTCGATCGAGGCGACGCCGTCATAGCGCCCGGTCTCGTCGCGGTAGTCGCGCAGCAGGATCTCGACCTTGTCGTTCAAGCCCTCGCGCTGTATCCGCGCCGCGGCGAAATCGTGCTGCTCCTTCGAGATGGTGATGCCGGTGACGCGCGCGCCGCGGGATTTCGCGGCGTATTCGGCGAACCCGCCCCAGCCGCAGCCGATCTCCAGCACATGATCGCCCTCGCGCGCGCCGATCATGTCGAGAATGGAGGCGTATTTATTCGCCTGCGCCGCCGCCAAGGGCTCTCCCTCGCGGCGAAACAGCGCCGAGGAATAGGTCATCGTCTCATCGAGCCAGGCCGAATAGAACTCGTTCCCGAGATCATAGTGATGGGAGATGTTCCGCGCGGCGCCCGCTTTCGTGTTCCGGTTCATCCAGTGGCGAAACCGCTCATAGGAGCGCACCAGCGCCATGCCCGGAAAGCCGCGCCCGACCGTGTCGTTGTTGAGCAGGATGACATCCATCAGCGCCTGAAGATCGGGCGTGTCCCACCAGGCGTCCATGTAGGATTCGGCGAATCCGAGGTCGCCCTCGCGCACCAGCCGCGCGAACATGTCCGGATTCCGGACCACGATCTCCCCATGCGGGCCCGGGGTCCCGCTCGCCTTCTCGAACCGCCGTCCATCCGGCAGCACGAAAGCCATCGACCCCACCTTCAGCTTCTTTATGATGCTGAAAACGGAGCGAAAATAGCGTGGTGTCGGCTTTTCTCCCGGTCTGACCATATCTCTCACCGTCATCATGAGCGCCGCCACGATCAGCGCAATCTATCTTAACGAATTGACCGACCGGCGCCAAACAAATCAAGTCTCGGCGCGCGACGGCGGCGGCTTGTCGGCGGGCGGCGTCCGAAACGCGCCCTCCTCACCCGGATAGCGGGTGAATCTCGCGCCCTTCACCCATAGCTTGAGCGCTTGCCAGTGAATGGCGACGATCACCTGGAACGCCGCCGCCGGATGGCTGAAGGACAGCCGCGCGAGCCCCCAGTCGGTCAGCGCGCGCCGCTTGCCGTTCTGGGTCGCGATCAGCCAGGGGCCTTCCGGCCCGTCCTGGCGGATCCGCACCGCGAGCCGCGCATCTGGCCGGCGGATCGTGAAGCTGTAGGTCTGATCCATGCCGATGAACGGAGAGACGAACATCTCCTTGGCCTGCCGATGGCGGGCCGCGCCGTCGCCGCCCGGCTCCGCCGCCAGCACATAGGGGATCTGATCGCCGAACGTGTTCTTCACCTCGTAGATCACGCTTTCGAGCCGGTCGTCGGCGTCCAGGCAGAAAAACACCGAGAGCGGGTTGAACGCGTAGCCGAGCAGGCGCGGCATCGACAGCAGCAGGATCCGCTCGGGCCGCGGCCGCGCCGCCTCCGCCAGCCGCGCCTCGACCCAGGGCCGCAGCGCCGAGCCGTCGCGCGCGCCATGGTCCCGGCGATGAAACGAGAAGAGGCCGAACCGGTCCACCTTGAAGAGCCGCCGCTCGGCGCTCGCAAGCCTGTCGATATCGAGAAGCGCGGTGAACACCCTGTAGCGGAACTGATGGCGGAACGGCCGAAGACGCATGTGCATCACGTCGCCGACATAGAGGCAGTGCTCCGGGTTCGTCTCCGCCTCTTTCATGGTCACTCCGCCGCCACGTCGAACTCCCGGGTGAGCGACGGGCCGAGATCGCGCGCCCAGACGGGCCGCGCGTCCAACGCCTCCGTGACCCGAAGGCCGGATTTCACCGCATCCTCGTGGAAGCCCCAGCCGAGCCACGCCCCGGCGTACCAGTATCCGCCCCGCCCCTGAATCTCGTCCATCCGCGCCTGCGCGGCGAAGGCCGCCTCGTCATAGCAGGGATGCGCATAGTCGAAGGCCGCGACCGTGAGCGCGGGATCAGGCTCGCGGGCGCCGTTCAGGGTGACGAAGTAATTCTCCTTTACAGATAGGCCCTGAAGCCGATTCATCCAATAGGTGAGCGTGACCGGCTGCCCCGCCGCGCCGCCCGCATCGCCCTCGAACAGCATCGACCATGACGACCAGACCTTCCGGCGCCGCGGCATCATGCTCGGGTCGCGGTGCAGCACCGCGCGGTTTCGCGTGGTGTGGAACGCGCCGAGAAGCGCCCGCTCCTCCGGGTCCTGGTCGGTTATCAGCGCCGCGGTCTCCGGCGCGTGCCCGGCGAAGACCACATGATCGAAGAGCCCCTCGGAGCCATCGGCGAACCGAAGCTCGACCCGGGCGCCGACCCGGCGCGCCGCGACGACGTCGACGTTCTTTCGCGCGCGGCCGGACAGGCGGGCGACGATCTCGCCGACATAGACCTGCGCGCCGCCGGCCACCGTTCGCCATTGCATCGCCGCCGCGAGCCCGGTGAACAGGTCGTGATTGGCGAAGAAGCTGACGAAATTCGCCGCCGGAAAGGCCAGCATCCGCTCCGCCGGCGTCGACCAGATCGCGCTCCCCATCGGCAGGATGAACCGCTCCCGGAACCAGGCGCCGAAGCGGCGCTCCGTCAGCCATTCGCCAAGGGTCAGCCCGGACAGCGCCCCGGAGGCGAGGTCGCGCGGCGCCAGCTTCACAAACCGCATCACGTCGCGAAAACCGAGCAGAAACCGCGGGTTGAAGACGTTCCTTCGCTGCGCGAAAATCTTGTCCAGGTTGTCGCAGGCGTATTCGAACCGCCCTTCCTGCAGCGAAAACCCGAAGGACATGTCCGACGCTTTCGTCGGCGTGCCGAGATGGGCGAACATGGCTGAAAGATTGGGGTAGTTGGTGTCGTTATAGACGATGAACCCGGTGTCGACCGCGACGCGCTCGCCCTCCGTCTCGGCGATCACGGTGTTGGCGTGGCCGCCGAACCGGTCCGCCTTTTCAAACAGCAGCACGTCATGCCGGTCCGACAGGGCCAGCGCCGCGCCGAGACCCGCGGCCCCCGATCCCACGACTGCGATTTTCAAGAATCCATCTCCCTCACCCCTCGCCCGGACCGGGCCCGGTCTCGCCTCACGTCCGCGTCCGCCCCGCCGGGCGGGGTCTCGTCCGCCGGGCGCCAGCCGTCGCTCTTATCGGGTTTTCGGTGGAAGCGGGTAAAAAGTTTCGGCGCGCCGTCTCACGAGTCGCGCAGCGCCCCCGCGGTTTTCACCGCGAGGCGGCGGCGCGGCCCCTCCCGCGCGCCAGCCCGCCGGCGACGTTTCGATCGCGCGCCCCGCCGCCCGGCGCGGCCCCCGACGCCCGAAAACGACGCGGCGCCGCTAATTCGCCCTGACATAGACGACATCGGCCTTGTCGTCGCCCATCTTCTCGGCGCGGCCCGGGCGGGCGCGCGTCGACGATGGCGGCGCCAGCTCGACCTTTTTCATCCGGCAGAGCTCGAACGGCGCGCCGGCGCTGTCGAATATGATCCGGCATCCGGCCAGTTTCGCCATGTCGACCGTCGTCTCCGCGCCGGATTCGTCATGAACCGGGATGGTGTCCGCCGACGCGCCGAACGCGAGCAGGGCGGCGGCGGAAACCGCAATGAAACGCAGCATGGACTCTCTCCTCGATCCGCTGGGTCCGGGAAAATGATAACACGGGTTAAGATTCGGTCCAGAACCAATGCCGCCATGGCCAAACCCGCGCCCGCGCCTTGCCGGTGTGATGCGGAGCGACTATGCACAATCTCTCATCGCCACATCAAACGAAGGACAGCGCTGATGAAATTGCTGCGACATGGGCCGAAGGGCCAGGAGAAACCCGGCGCCCTCGACGCCGATGGCGTGATCCGCGACCTGAGCGGCGTGACGGCGGACTTCGCCGGCGAGACCGTCTCGCTCGCCGCGATCGACAAGCTTCGGAGCGTCGATCTCTCCACGCTTCCCGCGGTCGACGCCTCCGCCCGGATCGGCTCCTGCGTCGCGACGACGCCGAATTTCTATTGCATCGGCCTGAATTACGCCAAGCACGCGGCCGAGACCGGCGCGAAGACCCCGGCGGAGCCGATCCTGTTCTCCAAGGCCTCCTCCGCGCTCTGCGGGCCTTATGACGACGTGATCATCCCCAAGGACAGCATCAAGCCCGACTGGGAGATCGAGCTCGGCGTGGTCATCGGCGCCCATGTGGAGCATGTCTCGGAGGCCGACGCGCTGTCGGTCGTCGCCGGCTACTGCACGATCAACGACGTCTCCGAGCGGCACTTCCAGACCGAGCGCGGCGGCCAGTGGATCAAGGGAAAATCCGCCCCTACATTCGGCCCGACCGGCCCCTGGCTGGTGACCGCCGATGAAGTGGCCGACCCGCAGAACCTCGATGTCTTCTGCGAGGTCTCCGGCCAGATGATGCAGAACTCCTCGACCTCGGACATGATCTTCTCGGTGCGGGAGATCATCAGCTACATGTCGCGGTTCATGGCGCTTCAGCCCGGCGACATCATCGCCACCGGCACGCCGGAAGGCGTCGGCATGGGCATGAAGCCGCCGCGCTGGCTGAAGCCGGGGGACGTTATGCGCCTCGGCGTGCAGGGCCTCGGCGAGCAGCGCCAGAACGTCGTCGCCTACGCAGGTTGAGCCGGGGCGGAACCGGGCCTAGGGTTCTTCGCGCCGCGAAGGAGACCCCATGAGCCAGACCCGCCTCACGCTTGACGAAGTGACGACCCTCGCCCTCGCCGCCCTTCGGGCCGCGGGGGCGGATGACGCCAACGCCGCCGCGCTCGCCCGCACCATGTGGCGGGCGGAGCGGGACGGCGCCAAATCCCACGGCCTGTTCCGCACGCCCGGCTACGCTCTCGCGATCAGCTCCGGAAAGGCGAACGGCCGCGCCCGGCCCACGATCACCGCCCGCGACGGCGCCGTCATCCGCATGGACGGCGACCGCGGCTTCGCCTGCCGCGCCCACGAGACCGGCCTGCCCGCGCTCGCCGACGCGGCCCGCGAGTTCGGCGTCGCCGCGCTGGCGATCCGGCGCTGCTTTCATTTCGCCGCGCTCTGGCTGGAGGTGGAGACGCTGACCGATCAGGGGCTGGCGGCGATGGCGGTCTGCTCCTCGCCGCCCTATGTCCACGCCGCCGGCGGAACGCGGCGCGTGTTCGGCACCAATCCGATGGCCTTCGGCTGGCCCCGCGTCGGAAAGCCGCCGATGATCTTCGATCAGGCGTCCTCCACGACCGCGCGGGGCGAGCTCTCGATCGCCGCGCGCGACGGCCATCAGGCGCCGCCGGGCGCCGGAATCGGCCCCGACGGCGCGCCGACGACGGACCCGGCCGCGATCCTCGCCGGCGCGCAATCGCCGTTCGGCGGCTACAAGGGCGCGTCGATCGCGCTGATGGTGGATCTTCTCGCCGGCCCGTTGATCGGCGAGCTCACCTCGCTCGAAACCGGAGCGGCGGATAACGGCGTCGGCCCCGCGATCGGCGGCCAGCTCATTCTCGCCTTCGCGCCGGAACGCTTCGGCGGCGCCGACGCCGCCGCGCATGGCGAGCGGCTGTTCGAGGCGCTTCTGGAGGAGCCCGGCGTACGCCTTCCCGGCGCGCGGCGCGCCGAGACGCGGGCCAGGACGCCCGCCGAAGGCGTGCTCATCCCCACGACGCTCTATGACGAGATCCGGAACCTCGCGTGAGATACGCCGCCCTTCTCGCGCTCGCGCTCCCCTTCGCCGCGCTCGCGGAGCAGCCGCCGCAGCCCGAGACGACCTTCGCCGTCCAGCCGGCGGCGGAGACCGAGGCCGCGCGCTACATGGTCATCGCCGCGCATCCGCTCGCGGCCGAGGCCGGGCGCGCGATGCTGGCCGCGGGCGGGACCGCCGCCGACGCCGCCATCGCGGCGCAACTCGTGCTGACCCTGGTCGAGCCGCAAAGCTCCGGCCTCGGCGGCGGCGCGTTCGCGCTCTACTGGGACGCGGCGGCGCGGCGCCTGACCACCTATGACGGCCGCGAGACCGCGCCGCTCGCCGCCGGCCCGGACTACTGGCTCGACGAGGACGGCGCGCCCCTCGCCTGGCGCGCCGCGGTTCCGGGCGGCAAGTCGGTCGGCGCGCCGGGGACGCCGGCGCTTCTGCAATATCTCCATGACCGCCACGGCGCGCTCCCCCTTCCGGCCCTCGCGACGCCGGCCATCGCCCTCGCCGAGACCGGCTTCACCGTCTCGCCCCGGCTGGCGGCCTCGATCGCGGAAGCGGCGGAGAGCCTCGCGCCCTTCCCCGCCGCCGCGGCCTATTTCACCCCCGGCGGCGCGCCGCTCGCCGCCGGCGACACGCTGAAGAATCCGGCGCTGGCCGAGACGCTCCGCCGCTTCGCCAGCGAGGGCGCGGCGCCCTTCTACGCCGGCGATCTCGCCGAAGCGGTGGTGCGCGCGGTTCGCGCCGCGCCGATCAATCCGGGCCGCCTGAGCATGGCGGATCTCGCCGCCTATGAGGTGAAGACCCGCCCCGCGATCTGCCATCCCTACCGCGACCTCACGGTCTGCGGCATGGGGCCGCCCTCCTCCGGCGCGCTGACCGTCGGGCAGATCCTGATGATGCTCGACCATCACGATCTCGGCGCCGCGCCGACCCCGGCCGCCTGGCGGCTCTACGCCGAGGCCTCCCGGCTCGCCTTCGCCGACCGCGGGCTCTACATCGCCGACAGCGACTTCACCGCCCTGCCCGAAGGGTTGCTCGATCCGGATTACATGGCGGCCCGCGCCAGGCTGATCTCCCCTGAGAGGGCCGGCGCGGCGGCCCCCGGCCGGCCGCCATGGAAGGAAGGCGCGCTCCGCGCCCCCGACGCCAGCCGCGAGCGCCCCGGCACCAGCCAGATCGTGATCCGCGACGCCTCCGGCGACATCCTCTCGATGACGACGACGATCGAGACCGGCTTTGGCGGCAGACTGATGGCCAACGGCTATCTTCTGAACAACGAGCTCACCGATTTCAGCTTCGCGCCGGAGGCGGCCGGCGCCCCCGTCGCCAACCGCGTCGAGGGCGGCAAGCGCCCGCGCTCGTCCATGGCGCCGACCATCGCCTTCCGGGGCGGGCGCCCCGCCTACGCGCTCGGCTCTCCCGGCGGCTCGCGCATCATCGGCTATGTCGCCGCCGCCCTGATCGGGCTGGTCGACTGGGGGATGAGCCCGGCCGAGGCCGCGGCGCTCGGCCATGTCACGGCGGCGGGCGCGGCCGTCGATCTCGAGGAGGGAACCGCCGCCGCCGCTCTCGCCGCCGACATGCGCGCGTTCGGGCTGGAGCCGCGCGTCAGGAACATGAACTCCGGCCTCGCGATCCTGCGGATCGAGGACGGGGTCCTGACCGGCGCCGCCGATCCCCGCCGCGAGGGCGTCGCGCTCGGGGAGTGACGCTCAGCCGCCCCGCAGGAGCCGCGCCCGCATGCGCGCCGCCCGCGCGACCTCCAGCCCGGTGAACACATGCAGCGTGCCGAGATCCTCGTCCACGACCGCATGATCCGAGACCCAGCCGCCCATCGCCAGATAGGCCCGCAGGAGCGGCGGCATCGTCATCAGCGCGCGCCTCATCTCCGGGCGGCGGGACCGGAGGCGCCGGGCGAAGGGAAAGACCTTCGGCGCCTTGGCCCGCGGCCGCCACCGCGCCGGCGCGAGATGGCGCGCCTTCAGGAGCGCGAACGCGTCCGTATAGGCGCCCGCGTCGATCCCCTCGAAGCTGGAGCAGCCGAACAGCATGCCCGCGCCCCGCGCCTCGACATGGGCGGCGAGCGCCATCCATGCGAGCCGGATCACCCCCGGCTCTCTGCGCCAGGCCTCATGGACGCAGAACCGCCCGATCTCGATCATCGGCGCCGGATAGGCGCGAAGCCCGGCCAGATCGTAGAACTGCGCCGAATAGGACCGGCCGATCTCCGCCCCGGACCGGAGCGGCAGCATCCGGAAACAGCAGATCAGCGCGCCCGTCGCCCTGTCCTCGACCAGCATATGCGCGCAGATCCGGTCCAGACGGTCGGCGTCGAGCCCCGCCGCGCGCGCGCCTTGCGCCGCCGCGCCCCGCCCGGCGACGAAACCGGAATAGCGAAGCCTCTGCGCCGCCTTCAGGTCGGCGTCGTCGCTCGCCAGCCGCGCCGCGAGGCCGCCGCGCGCAAGGATCATCATCGCCTCCGCCTCCCGCTCAGGGTGTTTCGCCCGTCCGTCCGATGCCTTATAGAGGCTCCGACACGCACATGATGACGCCGTGCCGGAGAAATCGGAAATGAGCAAGATCGTGAAAACAGACGCCGAATGGCGGGCGCAACTCAGCCCCGAAGCCTACGAAGTCACGCGCCGGGCCGGCACCGAGCGGCCGGGCTCCCATAACGACTTCCCGAAAGCGCCGGGCACCTTTCGCTGCACCTGCTGCGGCGCGCCCCTCTTCGACGCCGAAGCGAAATTCGAGAGCACCTGCGGCTGGCCCAGCTTCGACCAGCCGCTCGCGCCGACGGCGGTCGAGGAGAAGGAGGACACCTCCCACTCCATGCGGCGGACCGAAATCATCTGCGCGCGCTGCGACGCGCATCTCGGCCACGTCTTCCCCGACGGGCCGACCGAGACCGGGCTCCGCTATTGCATGAACGGCGTGGCGATGGCCTTCGACCCCGACGGCGCCGAGAGCTAAGCCCCCGACCGGACGTCGGGTCCGGCGCGTCAGATCAGGCGCGCGCCGTGACCACCCAACCGGCCGCCGCCGCCTCGACCTCGCCGGCGGCGGCGCGCTCGGTCATCGCCGCGCGCACCGCCGTCTCGACGCGCTCCAGCGTCGCCGCCGGCAGGTCCTTCAGCCGGCTGGCCAGCGGCCCGATCTCGAGCGCGAAGCGCACCGCGGCCTCGACCGGGTCGTCCGCCATCCCCGCGCCGAGCCGGACCCGCCGATCGACAGGCGCCCAGGCGACGTCCCGCCACCCGGCCTCCGTCAGGATCGGCGCGAAGCTCTCCTCCGGCTCGGACCACGCGAACGGGCCCGGCGCGCGCCGGTCGGCCGGCGGCGCGGGCGGCAGGTGCGGCTTGGCCGCGTTCAGCGCCAGCGTCGCCCATTCGTTTTCCCGCGGCGTCCGCCAGCAGGCGATGGCGAGCGGCGCGCCCGGCGCCATCGCCCGCCGGAGATGCGCGTACGCCGCCACGGGCTCGTCGAAGAACATCGCCCCGAACTGGGAGAAGAGCCCCTCCAGCGGCGCGTCGAAGGTCGCCTCGGCCGCATCCGCGCACCGGAACTCGGCCATGCGCGCCGGGCCGCATTCCGCGTTCCGCCGCGCCAGCGCATGGGCGATCAGATCCGGCGAGACGTCGACGCCGATCGCCCGCGCGCCGAGGCGCGCCAGCTTGAACGTGCTCGCGCCGGCGCCGCAGCCGAGATCGAGGACGCGCCGCCCCTCGATCGCGCCGAGCGCCGCGATCGCCGCGTCGCCGAACGGGCCGAGCAGCGGCCCCATCACATCCGTCAGCCGCGCCCAGTTCTCCCCGAGCGCGCCTTTCCAGTCAGATTTCGCCGCCATCGCGCCTCTCCATTGCCTCCGCGTGAGGTTATCCGATATGACCCTCCCATGCCTCACATGCTTTTCCGCACCGCGCATGCATGGGTCTTCGACCTCGACAACACGCTCTATCCGCCTTCCGCCCTTCTCTTCGAGCAAATCGTCGTGAAGATGACGGCCTTCGTCATGCGGACGGTCGGCGTCGACGAGGCCGAGGCGCAACGGCTCCGGCGCGAATATTGGCGGCGCTACGGCACCACGCTCTCCGGGCTCATGGAGGTGCACGGCGTCGATCCCACGCCCTTCCTCGACGACGTTCACGACATCGACCTCTCCGCGCTCACGAAGGACGCGGCGCTCGCCGACGCCATCGCGGCGTTGCCCGGCCGCAAGATCGTCTACACCAACGGCTCGCGCGGCCACGCCGATCAGGTGCTCGCCGCGCGCGGGCTGACCGGCGTTTTCGACGCGCGCTACGGGGTGGAGGACGCGGGCTATCGGCCGAAACCCGAACGCGCGGCCTTCGAGCGGGTGTTCGCCGCCGACGGGCTCGCCCCGCAGGGGGCGGTGATGGTGGAGGACGACCTCCGCAACCTCGCCGCGCCGCGCGAACTCGGGATGCGGACCCTCTGGGTCACCGACGAAGCCGAGCCGGAGCCGGACGCGCGCGCCGACGCCGCGACCGCCGATCTCACCGAATTTCTGACGCGCGTGCGGGAGCGATGACATGATCCGGCTTTTCGGCCTCAAGAATTGCGACACATGCCGGAAGGCGCTGAAGGAGTTGAGCGCCGCCGGGCGCGAGACCGCCTTCATCGACATCCGCGCCGAGGCGGGCGAGGCGGATATCGACCGCTGGCTCGCCGGGGCCGGCGCCGCCGCGCTCATCAACCGGCGCTCCGCCACCTGGCGCGGGCTGAGCGCCGCCGAGCGCGAAGCCGCGGAGGGCGCCGGCGCGCGCGGCGCGCTCATCGCCCATCCCGCGCTGATCAAGCGGCCGGTGATCGAAGCCGGGGGCGCGCTCTTCATCGGCTGGGACGCCGCGGCGCGCGCCGCGCTGCTCTGACGCGATGCGCCCGCGGTCTCGCGGAGGTAAGGAGCCGGCATGAGCGACGAGATCGACATCCTGGTGGTCGGCGGCGGTGTCGCGGGCCTCTCCGCGGCGGCCGTCTTCGCCGATTCGGGGCGGCGCGTGCTCTGCATCGACCGGGCGCCGGCCGGCGCCGGCGCGCGGGACACGCGCACCGCCGCGCTGTTTCGCCCGGCGGTGGACCTGCTCGAGCGGGCCGGCGTCTGGCCGCTCCTCGCGGCCGAGACCGCGCGCCTCGAGGTCATGCGCCTCATCGACGCCGGCGGACGCGAGAACAGGCCGCGCGAGACCGGCGATTTCGACTCCGAGGAGATCGGCCTCTCGTCCTTCGGCTGGAACGTCCCCAACGCCGCCCTCCGCGTCGCGCTGGAGGCGCGGCTCGCGGCGCTGCCCTCCGCCGCGCTCAGGCATGGCGCCGCGATCGAGGCGCTGACGGCGCGGCGCGACATCGCCATCGCCCGGCTCTCGACCGGAGAGAGCGTCCGCGCGAAGCTGGTGATCGGCGCCGACGGGCGCGAGAGCCGCGTGCGCGAGCTGGTGGAGATCGGCGCGCGCCGCTGGGGCTACGGGCAGAAGGCGCTGGTCTTCACCGTCTCTCAGGAGAGGCCCCACTCGAACACGTCGATCGAGATCCACCGGACCGGCGGCCCGTTCACCCTCGTGCCCATGCCGGACGGCCCGGGGCCGGACGGCGCCGTCGGGCCGCGCTCCTCCGTCGTCTGGATGGAGCGGGCGGCGGAGGCGGACCGGCTCGCCGCGCTTGACGACGCCGCGTTCGACGGCGCGCTGAACGCGCGCGCGCTCGGCGTCTTCGGCGCGCTTCACGCCACGACGCCGCGCGCCGCCTGGCCGATCATCTCGCTTCTCGCCTCGCGGCTGACCCGCCCCCGCGTCGCGCTGATCGCGGAGGCCGCGCATGTCGCGCCGCCGATCGGGGCGCAGGGGCTGAACATGTCGCTCGCCGACATCGCCGCCCTGCTCGACGCGACAGCCGCCGAAGACGACCCGGGCGCGCCCGCCGCCCTCCGCCGCTATCAGCGCCGCTGGCCGGAGCTCGCCGTCCGCGTCGCCGGGATCGACGCGCTGAACCGGGCGGCGATGACCGGCGCGCAGCCGCTCCGGGACCTCCGCCGGCTCGGCCTCGGCGCGCTGATCCGGGCGCGGCCGGCGCGGCGCGCGGCCATGCGCTTCGGCCTCGGCGGCCGCTAGGCCCGCCCTCTTCGCCGGGCGGCGCTTGACAGGCGCGAATCCGAGGCGTCAATTCCGCGGCATGACCAAGGATCACCGCTCCGTCACCCGCCGCTCGGCCGCGCCCGCCTCCATCTCCCGGCCGGTCTCATCGCCGATACACACCTCCGTCGTCTACCGCTCGACCGACGCGGACGAGCTGGACGCCCAATATGACGGGCGGGTCGAAGGCTACACCTACGCCCGCGAGGGCCAGCCGAACGCGACCATCGTCGCCGAAAAGATCGACTGGCTCGAAGGGGTGAAGCCGGAATGGGGGCGCGGAATCGTCACCGGATCCGGCATGGCCGCGATCTCGACCGTGATCCTCGCGGCGCTCAGGAAGGGCGACCATATCGTCGCCGGAGACCAGCTCTACGGCCGTTCGCTCCGCCTGATGACCGACGATCTGCCCCGGCTCGGCTTCGAGATCACCCTCGCGGACCCGACCGACGCCGCCTCGGTGAAGGCGGCGCTCCGGCCGGAGACGCGCCTGATTCTGATGGAGGTCGTCTCCAACCCCACGCTCCGCGTCGCCGACATGACCGGGATCGCCGCGCTGGCGAAGGAGTCCGGCGCGCTCCTCGCCGTGGACAACACCTTCACCACCCCGCGCGGCTGGCGCCCGTTCGAGCATGGCGCGGACATCGTCATCCACTCGCTGACCAAGCTCCTCGCCGGCCATTCCGACGCGCTGCTCGGCTACGCGGCGGCGCGCGACCCGGCGCTGAACACCGCGCTCTACGACACCGCCGTCACCTGGGGCTTCTCGCCTTCGCCGTTCGATTGCTGGCTGGCGGAACGGGGGCTGGCGACCTTCGAATTGCGCTATGACCGGGCCGCGTCGACCGCGGCGCGCCTCGCCGACGCGCTCGCCGGCATGAAGGGCGTGAAACGGGTGATCTATCCCGGCCGGAGCGATCATCCCGACCACAACCGCGCCGGCGATCTCCTTGACGGGCGGTTCGGCAACATGGTCTGCTTCACCCTCGATGGCGGGCGCGACGTGGTGAACGCGTTCCTTCGCGCCGCGGAGCATATCCCGTTCGCGCCGACGCTCGGCGATGTCGGCACCACCCTCACGCACCCCGCCTCCTCCTCGCATCGCGGCCTCGCCCCGGCGCGCCGGGAGGCCCTCGGCATCGAGGAAGGCTTCATCCGCGTCTCGGTCGGCGTCGAGGACCCAGAGCTCCTGATCGGCGAGATCGACGCCGCCGTCGCCGCCTCGCGGCGGGGTTAGCTCTCGGCGGCCTCGGTGAGATAGAGCAGGACCGAGCTCTCCCGGGTCACCCCGAACGCGCCCCCGGCCGCGAGCAGCCCGGCGAGACCGGCCGCGCCGGAGGGCGTCGTCGGGAGCCCGGCCGCGCCCAGCCGCGCCGCCGCCGCCTCCGCCATCGCGTCCGAGATCGTCATGAATCCGTCCGCGGCCGCGGCGAGCGCGATGAGCGCGAGGTGCGACGGCGTCTTGCAGTCGAGCCGCCCCATCGAGGAGTCGGGCCCGGTCGCATCGACCAGCCGCCCCGCCCGGATCGAGCCGATCAGCGCCGGCGCCGCCTCCGGCTCCACCACCACGATCCTTGGCGCCGCGCCCCAGACGCGGCGCGCATGAACCGCGATCGCGGCCGCGATCCCGCCCACTCCGGCCTGAATGAAGAGATGGCTCGGCGGCGCGGGGATCGCCGCCGCCGCCTCCGCCGCCATGATCAGATAGCCCTCCATCACGTCCCGCGCCGGCGCCGCATAGCCCCGCCAGGACGAATCGGAGAGGAGCCGCCAGCCTTCCCGCGCCGCCGCCGCCATCGCCGCCGCCATCGCCGCCTCGTAATTCTCGCCTTCGCGGACCACCTCCGCGCCCCGCTCCCGCAGCCGCGCCGCGAAGCTTTCCGGCACGGTCCGCGCGAGGAAGATCACCGCTCTCGCGCCGAAGACCCGCGCCCCGGCCGCGACCGAGAGCCCGTGATTGCCGGCGGAGGCGCAGACGAAAACCTCCCCCTCCAGCGCCCGCTCCGGCGCGCCCGGCCGGGCAGCCGCCAGCTTGGCGATGGCGTGCGCCGCGCCGAGCGCCTTGAAGCTGCCGAGCCCCATCCGCCCGCGCTCGTCCTTCAGGAACAGGCGGCCGGCGCGCGCCTCCGCGCCAAGCTCCGCCGATTCGCGCAGCGGCGTCGGGGCGGCGACGGGGCAACGCGCGTAAAGCGCCTCCACCGAAGCCGGGTCGGACAGGATCCCGCCGGCCTCCAGCTCATCGGCCCCGGGAAAGCCCGCGCCGCGCCACGGGTTCTCCAGCATCTCCATCTTCATCCCCTTCATCATGCGCGTTCGGACGCCCCCGACCATGGCGCGATTCGCGGCGCGGTTCACCCCCGGCCCTCCCCTCGCGTCCTGTTCATGCTATAAGCCGCGCGCTATGGAGACCGAAAGATGAACCAGGAAAATCCCCCGCTTCTGCTTCGCGAAGATCATGAGGGCGTGGCGACCGTCACGCTGAACCGGCCCGGCGCGCGCAACGCGCTCTCGCGGGCGCTGATGGCGGCGCTGATCGACGCGCTGAACGCCATCGACGCCGACAAGACCATCCGCGTCGTCGTCCTCGCCGGGGCCGGGCCGGGATTCTGCGCCGGGCATGACCTCAAGGAAGTCCGCGCCGACCCGCGCCGCGAGGCTTATGAGGCGCTGTTCGCCGAATGCTCGGCGCTGATGCTCCGGATCCAGTCGCTGCGCCAGCCGGTGATCGCCCAGGTGCACGGCGTCGCCACGGCGGCGGGGTGCCAGCTGGTCGCGACCTGCGATCTCGCGGTCGCGGATCCGCAGGCCCGATTCGCGACGCCCGGGGTCAATATCGGGCTTTTCTGCTCCACGCCGATGGTCGCGCTCTCGCGCGCGGTCGGCCGCAAGATGGCGATGCGGATGCTCCTGACCGGGGAGATGCTCTCCGCCGACGCCGCGCTCGCCGCCGGGCTGATCAGCCATGTCGCGGCGCCCGGCGCGCTCGAGGCCGAGACCGCGGCGCTCGCCGCCGAAATCGCCGGGAAATCCTCGCTCACCCTCGCGATCGGCAAGCGCGCGTTCTACGAGCAGGTGGAGATGCCCCTCGCCGCCGCCTACGCCCATGCGAGCGAGGTGATGACGACAAACATGCTCGCCCGCGACGCCGAGGAGGGGATCGACGCCTTCCTCGAAAAGCGCCCCCCGGTCTGGACCGGGAGCTGACGCAAGGCGGCGCTATTTGGTGATGATCTCCGGCCCCATCGCGATCGTCGGCAGCCAGGTCGAGACGATCGGGACATAGGTGACGATGATCAGGAACAGGAAGAGGATGCCGAGCCACGGCAGCGCCGCCCGGAACACCGCCAGCATCGACATCCCCGCGACGCCGGAGGTGACGAAGAGGTTGAGCCCGACCGGCGGCGTGATCATCCCGATCTCCATGTTCACCACCATGATCACGCCGAGATGAATCGGGTCGATCCCGAGATTGATCGCGATCGGAAACACCAGCGGCGCGACGATCACGATCAGCCCTGACGGCTCCATGAACTGCCCGCCGATCAGCAGGATCAGGTTGACGATGATCAGGAACATCACCGGCCCGAATCCCGCGTCCAGCATCGCGCTGGCGATGCCCTGCGGGATCTGCTGCTCGGTCAGCACCTGCTTCAGGATCAGCGCGGTGGCGATGATGAAGAGCAGCATGACCGTCAGCTTGCCCGCCTCCGTCAGCGTCCGGCGCGTGTCCGCATGGAAGAACGCGGTGAGAAGCGCCTGGGGGCGTTGCAGAAGCGTCAGGTTCCGCCCGTCCTCCCCTTTCAGCGGGCCCATGTCGCAATAGATGAAATTGGCGACGAGGAACGCGTAGACCGCCGCCACCGCCGCCGCCTCCGTCGGCGTGAAGACGCCGCCATAGATGCCGCCAAGGATGATGACGATCAGAAACAGCCCCCACATCGCGCTGAGGCCGCTCGCGAAAATCTCCCGGAACCCGGCGAAGGGTTGCGCGCCGAGCCGCTTCACCCTCGCGTAGATATAGATGCCGGTCATCAGCATCGCCCCGGCGAGCAGCCCCGGGAACACCCCCGCGAGGAACATCCGCCCGACCGAAACGTCGACCGCCGCAGCGTAGACCACCATCACGATCGACGGCGGGATCAGGATGCCGAGCGTGCCGGCGTTGCAGATCACGCCGGCGGCGAACTCCTTGGTGTAGCCCACCTGCGTCATCGCCGCGATGACGATGGAGCCGATCGCCACCACCGTCGCCGGCGAGGAGCCGGAGAGCGCCGCGAACATCATGCAGGCGAACACCCCGGCGATGGCGAGCCCGCCCGGCACATGGCCGACGCAGGCGATGGAGAAGCGGATGATCCGCTGCGCGACCCCGCCGGTGGACATGAAGCTCGACGCCAGGATGAAGAACGGAATCGCCAGCAACGTGTAATGGCCGACGAAGGCCGAGAGCAGAGTCTGCGCGACCGAGGCGAGCGAATCGTCCGAAAAGATCAGCAGGAAAATGATCGAGCAGAACCCGAGCGCGATCGCGATCGGCACGCCGATCAGCAGTAGGACGATGATCGCGGCGAAGAGAAGGGCGGCGGTCATCGTCAGCGCTCCTGCGCGGCGGACGCCGCGGCGTCGTCGATCAGGTCGCCCGCCTCATGGCTGGCGATCACCCGGTCGGCGCGCCCTTTCAGGATCGCCCAGCCCGCCTCGACGAACCTGAGGAACAGAAGCGCCATGCCGACCGGCAGGATGACGTAAGGCAGATAGCGCGGCATCTTTCCGTAGGGCTCGCCGCCATTGGTCAGATCGGCGAGAACCTGCAGGAAGCCCGGCATCGGCACGTCGTTGACCTCGAGGAACGAGGCGGTGGAGGCGAATTTCCACCAGTAATCCCAGCTTCCCTTCAGCATCAGCGCCGAAAACGCGAGGCAGATCAGCACCGAGATCAGCCCGAACAGCCGCCGCGTCCGCGGCTTCAACAGGTCGACCACGACATCCACGCCGAGATGGGCGGTGATCTTCACGCAATAGGAGATCCCGAAAAGCACCAGCCAGGCGAACAGGAACACCGTCGCCTCGAACTGCCAGAGGATGTTGGAGTTGAACACATAGCGCGCGATCACATTGGCGAAGGTGATCAGCGTCATCGCCCAGAGGATCATGGCGATGACGGTCTCTTCGAAAACATTGATCGCCCGGCCGAGTCGGCTTTGCGCCTGATAGGCCATCATACCCCCCTCGGCCGGACGCTTGAGCGCGCCTCGTGGCCTGAAAAAGGGCGGCCCGGCCCGAGGCCGGACCGCCCGAGACGCATGCTCAGTTCACCGCGTTGAAGCTCTGGGCCGCATCGGTCAGCTCGGCCGGAACGTCGTTTTCGAACTTGGACCAGACCGGCTTCATCACCTCGACCCAGGCGGCGCGCTGCTCCGGGGTCAGGGTGCGGACGGTTCCGCCGGCGGCGACGATCGCGGCTTTCGCCTGCTCGTTCACCTCGAAGCTCTCGCTGTTGCGCTCCGCCGTCACCTCGTCGATGATCGACGCAAGTTCGCTCCGGATATCCTCCGGCAGCCCCTGCCAGAACTCCTCCGACGTCACGACGAGATAATCGATCACGCCGTGATTGGTCTCGGTGATTCCATCCTGAACCTCGAAGAACTTCTGGCCGTAGATGTTCGACCAGGTGTTCTCCTGCCCGTCGACCACGCCGGTCTGAAGCGCGCCGTAGACCTCGGAGAAGGCCATCTTCTGCGGGTTCGCGCCGAGCGCCTCGAACTGCGCCTGAAGAACATCCGACTGCTGAATCCGGAATTTCAGCCCCTTGGCGTCTTCCGGCATCAAAAGCGGTTTCTTGGCGGAGAGTTGCTTCATTCCGTTATGCCAGAACGCGAGCCCCTGAATGCCGCGGCTCCGCATCGAATCCAGCATCTTCTGGCCGTATTCGGAATTCTGGAACCCGTCCACCGCGCTGATGTCCTTGAAGACGAACGGCAGGTCGAACAGCCGGAACTGCTTGGTGAAATGCTCGAACTTCGACAGGCTCGGCGCCGCCATCTGCACATCGCCGAGCAGGAGCGCCTCCATCACCTTGTCGTCGTCGTAAAGCTGGGAGTTCGGATAAACGGTCATGCAGACCTTGCCGTTCATCTCCTCGTTGACGCGCGTCTCCAGCAGAGCGGCCGCCAGCCCTTTCGGGTGTTTGTCCACATTGGTGACGTGGCTGAACTTGATTTCGATCTCGCCCGGGTCGCAGGAGGCGAAGGCTGAGCCCGCGCTCACGACGATCGCCGCGGCGATCGCAAAAGAAGTGATATGTCGCATATTGTGCTCCCTGTGTATTGGCCTGACGGTGTGTCTCCACCACTGACTCGCATCATGGCGACGATATGCGGGAGAGCAAGAGAAACCGAAACAAAACGCGGATCTTTGCGCCGCGTCTGCGGTCAGTTCTTGAACACGAGCCGCCTGCGCCCGGCAAGGGCCGCGTCAGCGCTGGCCGTAATGTCAGCGCTGGCCGTAATAGAGGCCGACCACATGCTCCGCCTCCGCGAAGAACAACCAGCGCGAGACCACCATGCCGGCGAAATGCAGCACCAGCGCGAGCGCGAGCCCGATGAGCCCCAGCGTCGGGTTGAGGCCGAACCCGGCCGCGTCGCGGCAGACGATGAACAGGAAGAGCGGCGCGAAAAGGCCGAAGATCACCATGAGCAACGCCAGTCTCTCCGCGTGCTTGCGCCCGACCCGGAACACCATCTCCTTCATCAGGTAGTTCGGCTGGCTGTGCGGCGCCTCAAGCAGCCGGACCCGCCCCAGCGCGCCGAGCCCGGTCGCGCTCTCGGGGCTCGAGCCACCGGTCGCCCCCCCGGTCGCCAGCGTGATCGCCTGCGCGTTCCGCCGATAGACGTAGACCGCCGCGCTCCCGACAAGGAGCGCGAGGCCCATCTCCATCGGCGGCGCGCTCCCGCTCAGCGCCTCGGCCAGCGAGACCGCGATCACCCCGCCGGCGAGCGCGGCGCCGAAATACATCGGCGCGGTGAAGGGCGTCGACCAGCGCGGCACGGTTTTCATCTGCGCGTAGATCATCGCCGTGCAGAACACCGCCAGCACCGCGAGCGCCGACGAGACGACGCCGAGCGCGCGCATCGGCGCCCCGCTCAGCGCCCAGTCCACGGCGTAGAGAAAGAAAACCCCCATCAGCAGGACGGAGACGACCCCCTCCCGGCTCAGCCAGCTGGAGCGCCATTGCGTGAAGGCGAGAAGAAACCGCTGCGGATTGCCGAGATGGAAGGTCGAGGCGAGGAGCCCGCCGCCGGCGAGCGCCAGCGCGACAAGCGCCGTCACCGGCCCGGAGACCGCGCCCGTCGGCCCGAAGCCGAGCCCGAGAAGCGCCATCATGCCGAAGCCGAGCCCCGAAGCGGTGGTGAAGATGATTACGGAGGGGGCGGGATACATTCAGAGTCGCTCCAATGCACGGTCGAGCCAGCCGAGAAACCCCTTCTCCTCCGGCTCCGCCAGCGCGGGGAGGGTGAAGGGCTTGTCCTGGCGGTCGGTCTTCGGGCGCGGCGGAAGATACTTGTTCACCGGTTTCGTCCCCTGCTCCGGCATCAGATCGAAGCCGTTCCGCTCCGCGACGAGGCGGGAGACGTCGCTGTCGGGGTCGCCGAGATCGCCGAAATGGCGCGCGCCGGCCGGGCAGGTCCGCACGCAGGAGGGGATCCGGTCCACCTCGGGGATGTTCTCGTTATAGATCCGGTCGACGCAGAGCGTGCATTTCTTCATCACCCCCGCCGCCGCGTCCATCTCGCGCGCCCCATACGGGCAGGCCCAGGCGCAGAGCCCGCAGCCGATGCAGGCGTCCTCGTCCACGAGAACGATCCCGTCCTCCGAGCGTTTGTAGGAGGCCCCGGTCGGGCAGACCGTGACGCAGGGCGCGTCCTCGCAATGGAGGCAGGATTTCGGGAAATGCGTGACCTGCGCCGGCCCGCTCTCGCCGGTCTCCTCGAAGGTGTGGATGCGGTTGAGAAACGTGCCGACCGTGTCGTCGCCATACGGGTTCTCATCCGAGAGCGGCGCGCCATAGCCGCCGGTGTTCCATTCCTTGCAGCTCACGACGCAGGCGTGGCAGCCGACGCAGGTGTCGAGATCGATGACGAGGCCGAGTTTCACATCGCCGGGGGCCGGCAGCATGGTCATCGCGAAGCTCCTTTTCGTCTTCCGCGCGCGCGCATGGTCATCACCACTCCTCCCCATAGCTCACGCGGTCCGGCCCGACGCCGACCGGCGAGGCCTGCGCCTCGATTTCCGGCGTCGCCGCCGCGGCGGGCGGCGCCTTCGCGATCCTGACGCGGAGATCGTACCAGGCCGCCTGCCCCGTCACCGGGTCGGAATTCGCCCAGCGCATCCCGTCGCCCTTCGGCGGCAGCAGCTCATGCATCAGGTGGTTGAGGAGAAAGCCCTTGGTCGCCTCCGGCGCGTCGGGCTTCAGCGCCCACGCGCCCTTGCGCTTGCCGATGGCGTTCCAGGTCCAGACCGTCTTCGGGTTCAGCGCCTCCATCAGCGCCACCGGAACCGTGATCTCGCCATGGGCCGAGGTCAGCGACGCCCAGTCGCCGTCCTCGAAGCCGTGCGCGCGCCAGATGTCGCCGCTCACATAAAGCGGGTTCATGCCGTGGATCTGCCGCAGCCAGGCGTTTTGCGAGCCCCAGGAGTGGTACATCGCCATCGGCCGCTGCGTCAGCGCGTGCAGCGGGAATTCGGCGAGATCGACGACATCCTCCTCGAACGGGCGATACCAGATCGGCAGCGGGTCGAACGCGGCCTTGATCCGGTCCCGGAGATGCTCCGGCGGCTGGCGCTCCCCCCGCCCTTCCGCGGCGAGCTGGAATTTCCGCAGCGGCTCCAGATAGAGCTGGAAGACATAGGGCTGCGGCTTGTCGTAGAGCCCCTTCTCCACCGCCCAGTCCTGATAGGCGGCGTTCCACGGCTTGAAGTATTTCGCCTCGTCCGGGATGTGGCTGATCCAGAATCCGCCATTCTCGATATAGCGCTTGAGCTGATCCGGATTCGGCGCGCCCCGGCCCTCCTCGCTCCCGTCCTCGCCGCGCCAGCCGGCCAGAGGGCCGACGCCGGGGCGGCGCTGATGGTTGGCGATGTAATCGGCGTAGTCCCGATATGTCGCCGTCTCGTCCTCGCCGACCATTCCCGGCAGGCCGAGCCGCACGCCGAGATCGAGCAGCGCGGACTGGAACCCCCGCACATCCCGGTCCGGCTCGATCACCGGCCAGCGGATGCTGTCCGCCGCCGCGTCCGCCTCGCAGATCGGCCGATCCAGAAGCGAGATGCAGTCATGGCGCTCCAGATAGGTCGTGTCCGGCAGGATCAGGTCCGCGAACGCGACCATCTCGGAGGAATAGGCGTCCGAATAGATGATCTTCGGGATCACATATTCGCCGTCCTCGTCCTTGGCCCGCAGCATGTCCATCACGCCGCCGGAATTCATCGAGGAATTCCAGCTCATGTTCGCCATGTACATGAACAGGACGTCGATCTTGTACGGGTCTCCGGCATAGGCGTTGGAGATCACCATATGCATCAGCCCATGCGCCGAGAGCGGATATTCCCAGGTGAAGGCCTTGTCGATCCGCTTCGCATTCCCGTTCTCGTCGAGCGCCAGATCCTCCGGCCCGCGCGGATAGCCGAGATGCGGCCCGTCGAGCGGCGCGCCCGGCGTCGCGCCATGATGCGGAACCGGATGCGCCTCGGAGGGTTTCGGATAGGGCGGCTTGAAGCGCATCCCCCCCGGAACCTCGACCGAGCCGAGGATGATCTGCAGGAAATGCAGCGCGCGGCAGGTCTGAAACCCGTTCGAATGGGCGCTGATCCCCCGCATCGCGTGGAAGGAGACCGGCCGGCCGATCATCTTCTCGTGGCGCTCCCCCTTCCAGTCGGTCCAGGGCTGATCGAGGACGATCTCCTCCTCGAAGGCCGCATGCGCCAGCTCCGCCGCCAGCCGGCGGATCGTCTCCGCGCTGACGCCGCAGACCGCCGCCGCCGCCTCCGGCGAATACTCGGTCTCCAGATATTTGCGGGCCATCAGCTCGAAGACCGGGCTGGCCCGGCCGCCGCTCGGGCTGGGGAAATCGCCCTGCATCGCCGGCTTCACGCCCGGCTGATCGAACGGCGCCGCCGCGCCCGCCACCCGATCCCAGACCAGCGGCTTGCCGGCCTCGTCGCGGATGAACAGCCCGAACTCGTTCGATTCAGGGTCCCGGTTCACCAGGAACGGCGCGTTGGTGTAGCGGATCAGATAATCCAGATCGACGCGGCCCGCCTTCAGCAGCTCATGCGCCAGCGCGAGGATGAAGATCCCGTCGGTCCCCGGCGTGATTCCGACCCATTCATCGGCGATGGCGTTATAGCCGGTGCGGATCGGGTTCACGCCGATCACCTTGGCGCCCCGCGCCTTCAGTCGGCCGAGCCCCATCTTGATCGGGTTGGAATCATGGTCCTCGGCGACGCCGAACAGCATGAAGAGCTTCGTGCGCTCCCAGTCCGGCTCGCCGAACTCCCAGAACGCGCCGCCCATCGTGTAGATGCCCGCCGCCGCCATATTGACCGAGCAGAAGCCGCCATGCGCCGCGTAATTCGGGGTGCCGAACTGCTGCGCCCACCAGCCGGTGAAGCTCTGCGACTGGTCGCGCCCGGTGAAGAACGCCAGCTTCTTCGGGTCCCGCTCGCGGATCGGCTTCAGCCATGACGCCGCCAGGTCCAGCGCCTCGTCCCATTCGATCTCCTCGAACTCGCCCGAGCCGCGCTCGCCGGTGCGCCGCAGCGGCTTGCGAAGCCGGGCCGGGGAGTAATGCTGCATGATCCCGGCGGAGCCCTTGGCGCAGAGCACGCCCTGATTGACCGGGTGGTCGCGGTTGCCCTCGATATAGCGCACCTTGGGCGCGCCGTCGGGCCCGGTCCGGATATGCACGTCGATGCCGCAGCGGCACGCGCACATGTAGCAGGTCGTCTTACGAATCTCGTCCGAGACTTTCGGGCTCAGATCCAGGTCCTTCGGCGCCACGATAAGGCCCCCCCTTCATGTTCGGACGAAGCCTAGTGGCCTCGCGCCGAGAGTTCCAGCCCGGAGCGACAAATCCATCTGGCGACGCCCGAATTTCGCCCCGCCGGGCGCCGCGCCGGCGCCCGCTCGCCTCACCGCTCCTCGATCGGCGTATAGGCGCGCATCTCCGGCCCGTCATAGAGCGTGAGCGGCCGGATCAGGATGTTCCGCCGGTGTTGCTCCAGACACTGGATCACCCAGCCCGGCGCGCGGCCGATGGCGAAGATCGGCACATAGAGATCCATCGGAATCCGATGCAGCTGATAGATCACGCCGGAATAGAAATCGACGTTCACATTCAGGCCATGGCGCGCATAGGGCTTCATCGCCTCCACCACGCCCTGAAGAATCTCGTACCAGCGCGGCTCCCCCATCTCCTTCGAGAGCCGCTCGACCCCGTCGCGCATGTGGCGCGCGCGCGGGTCCTCCGCCCGGTAGACCCGGTGGCCGAACCCGGTCACCGGCTCTTTCGCGGCGCGCTTGGCCTTGACGTAAGCGGCGGCGTTCTCCGGCTCGCCGATCTCCTCGACCATGCGCATCACATCCTCCGCCGCGCCGCCATGGGCCGGCCCCGAAAGCGCCGCGAGCCCGGCGGCGAACGCGGCGTGGATGTTCGCGTTGGTGCCGACCACGACCCGCGCCGCGAAGGCGGACGCGTTCGAGCCATGCTCCGCGTGCAGGATGAAATCGACATCCGCCAGCCGCGCCGCGTCCTCGGAGGGCTTCTCCCCCTTCAGCATCCAGAGCCAGTTCGCGGCGTGGCCGAGCGCGGGATCGGGCTCGACCGGCTTTCGCCCGTTCCGGATCGCCTCATGGGCGGCGATGATCATCGGAATCTGCGCCGTGAGGCGGATCCCGTTGCGCAGGAACCCTTCCTCCGAGGCGTCGTCCGCCCCCGCGTCGATGGCTTCGAGCGCCGAGACCGCCGCGTTCAGAACCGCCATCGGATGGCCGCCCGCCGTCGCCCGGATCACGTCATGGACCCCGCCCGGCAACTCCCGCGCCGCGACCAGATCGGCGTTGAACTCCGCCAACTCCGTCGCGGTCGGCAATTCGCCGTGGATCAACAGCCACGCGACCTCTTCGAAGCTCGATCTTGTCGCGAGATCGTGAATGGAATAGCCGCGATAGGAAAGCTCGCCCTTCGCCCCGTCGATATGGGAGACGCCGGAGCGCTCGAAATAAACGCCTTTCAGGCCGCGGTTGATCCTGATTTCATCGCTCATGTCGCGCCTTTCTGATGTTGGAGACCGGAATGACCGCACTCGATCGCGCCTTCGCCGCCGCCCGCGCCCGCAAGGGCCGCATCCTCATGCCCGAATCCGAGGAGCCCCGGATCCAGGCCGCCGCCCGCCGTCTGGAGGCCGACGGCGTGGCCGAGATCGTGACGCTGGCCGCGGCGGGGCCGGCGGAGACGTATGTCGCGCATATCCTGCGCGCGCGCCCGAAGACCCGCCCCGAACTCGCGCTGAAAATGCTGCAAAAGCCGATGGTCCTCGCCGCCGCCATGGTCGCCGCCGGCGAAGCCGACGCGCTGGTCGCCGGCGCCGAAACGCCGACGCGCCGCGTGATCGAGGGCGCGGCGCTCGGGATCGGCCTCGCCGACGGGGTCCCGGCGCCCTCCTCGTTCTTCCTGATGCAGTTCCCGGACGGGCGCGAGATGATCTTCGCCGATTGCGCGGTCACCGTCGCCCCCGACGCCGAGGCGCTGGCCGCGATCGCGCGCGCGGCGGCGCATGCGGCGGAGCGGCTGCTCGGCGCGGCGCGGGTCGCGCTGCTCTCCTTCTCCACCGGCGCGTCGGGCGCCGGCGCCTCGGTGGATATGGTGCGCGAGGCCGCCGCCGCGCTCGGCGGGCGCGCCGTCGGGCCGGTGCAGGCGGACGCGGCGCTCAACCCCGCCATCGCGGCGGCGAAAGGCGCCTCCGGCCCAGGCGCGGGCGATGCGAACGTGCTCATCTTTCCCTCCCTCGACGCCGGAAACATCGCCTACAAACTCGCGCAGGAGCTGGCCGGCGCGCAGGCCGTCGGCCCGTTCCTGCAAGGCTTCGCGCGCCCGGTCTGCGACCTCTCGCGCGGCGCGGCGCCGGAGGACATCGCCGCCGCCGCCGCCGTCACCCTCGCGCTCGGCTGAGCGCCGCCCTCCTCAGCTTCCCGCCTGGGGGCGCATGTCGGCCGCGTCGATCCCCGCGACCGAGACCGGCCTCTTCATCGCGTCGCGGCGGAACGGCTCGCCAAGCTCCTGGTTGAGCAGGATCTCGATGAAGGTGGTCTCGCCCGCCTTCATCTGCGCCTCCACCGCCGCCGCCAGCGCGTCCCGAAGCGCGTCCATGGTCGCGACCTGAACCCCCTTCAGCCCGCAGGCCTTCGCGATCGCGGCGTAGCTCACGCCCTTGTCCAGCTCGGTGCCGACGAAATTGTCGTCGAACCAGAGCGTGGTGTTCCGCTTCTCCGCGCCCCACTGATAGTTGCGGAAGACGACCATGGTGATCGCCGGCCACTCGCCCCGGCCGATCGCGGTCATCTCGTTCATCGAGATGCCGAACGCGCCGTCGCCGGCGAAGCCGACCACCGGAACGTCCGGCTGGCCGATCTTCGCGCCGGTGATCGCCGGAAACCCGTATCCGCACGGCCCGAACAGGCCCGGCGCCAGATATTTCCGCCCCGCCTCGAAGGTCGGATAAGCGTTGCCGATGGCGCAGTTGTTGCCGATATCGGACGAGATGATCGCATCCCTCGGCAGCGCCGACTGGATCGCGCGCCACGCCATGCGGGGCGACATCTTCTCCGGCTCGGCGGTCCGCGCGCGCTCGTTCCAGGTGGTGCCGGGGTCGTCCTCCTCATGGTCCATCGAGGTGAGCTGCTGCGCCCAGGCCGATTTCGTCTCCGCGATCAGGCCGCGGCGCGCCTTCGCCTCCGCGCCGCCCGCATCCGGAAGCGAGAGGCTGGAGAGGAGCGCCTCCGCCACCTTCTTCGCGTCGCCGACGACGCCGACCGTCACCGGCTTTGTCAGCCCGATCCGGTCCGGGTTCAGGTCCACCTGAATGAGCTTGGCGTCCTGCGGCCAGTAATCGATCCCGTAGCCCGGCAGGGTCGAGAACGGGTTGAGCCGGTTGCCGAGCGCCAGCACCACATCCGCCTTCGCGATCAGCTCCATCGCCGCCTTCGAGCCGTTATAGCCCAGCGGGCCGGCGAAGAGCGGATGCGAGCCCGGGAAGGCGTCATTGTGCTGATAGCCGCAGCAGACCGGGGCCGAGAGCGCCTCGGCGAGCTTCATCGACGCCGGGATCGCCCCCGCGAGGATCACGCCGGCGCCGTTCAGGATCACCGGGAATTTCGCCTCGGAAAGCAGCTTCGCCGCCTCCGCGATCGCCGCCGCGCCGCCGGCCGGGCGCTCGAACTCCACGATCTCGGGCAGCTCGATGTCGATCACCTGGGTCCAGTAGTCGCGCGGCACGTTGATCTGCGCCGGGGCCGAGGCGCGCTTCGCCTTCAGGATCACCCGGTTCAGAACCTCGGCCATGCGCGAGGGGTCGCGCACCTCCTCCTGATAGGCGACCATGTCCGCGAACAGATTCATCTGCTCGACTTCCTGGAACCCGCCCTGCCCCATGGTCTTGTTCGCCGCCTGCGGCGTCACCAGAAGAAGCGGCGTGTGGTTCCAGTAGGCGGTCTTCACCGCGGTGACGAAATTGGTGATGCCCGGCCCGTTCTGCGCCACCATCATCGACATCTTGCCGGTCGCGCGGGTGTAGCCGTCGGCCATGTAGCCGGCGTTGCACTCATGCGCGCAATCCCAGAAGCGGATGCCGGCCTTGGGGAACAGATCCGAAATCGGCATCATCGCGGAGCCGATGATCCCGAACGCCTCGGCGATCCCGTGCATCTGAAGCACTTTGACGAAGGCTTCCTCGGTGGTCATTTTCATCGGCATGCTCCTCTAGAGTTTCGAACGCGGCGCGCCCCCTGTTCAATGCCTCGTCGGGCCGCGGGAGGTTAGAGCCAGAATAGCGTAAATGCGTGGGACAGGCGCGCGCCGCCCCCCGGGCGGCGGTCACGGCGCCTTCCCGTCGGCGCCGCCGCCCGGCTTCACGCGCCGGAACACCATCACGATCGCCGCCATCGGAAACTGGTAGAGCCCCACGTAAAGCGCGAAGAGCGGGTCCGGCGGCAGCGCCGCGAGATAGATCGCGACCGAGCGCGTCCCCCAGACGATGCCGAGCGCCCCGTTCCGCATCGGCGCGCCCGGCGCGAACCGCACCAGCGCCCCCCCGCCGAGAACGAGCAGCGTGGCGAGCGCGAGATAGGCGAGGCTCCGCCCCGGATGCGCCAGGATGTTCGGCCCGATCCCGTCGAAGACCGACATCACGAAGGCGAGGAACACCAGCGCCGCGAGCCCGTCGAGCGCCGCCGCGTTCCGCTCGATCCGCGCCACGCCGAAGAGCCTGCGCCCCAGCATCGCCAGCACGAAACCGCCGAAGATCATCGCCGCCATCCGCAGCCCGAGCGCGACCGGATCGAGCGCCAGCGCGTCGCCGAGCAGCAGGCCGGCGACCGCGGGCCCGGTGAACGGCATCGCCAGCGACGTCACCACCGTCAGCTCCAGCGCGACGCGGGCGTCGAACCCGATGATGAGGCAGAGCGCGGCCGCCGACGCGATCGGCGGCGCGGTCAGCGTATAGACCAGCACCGCCTCGTAATCGGGGCCGAGGCCGAGCGCCCGCGCCAGCCCGAACGCGACCAGCGGCGCGATCACCAGAATCCCGAACGAGACCGCCGCCGCCGAGAGCGCGCGGCGGAGATTCATCAGCCCCTTGAGAATCATGATCGGGTCGATCCGCAGCATCGCCACCGCGTAGACGACGGCCACCAGATACGGCAGCAACGGGCGCAGCACGGCGGAGCCCGCCGGAAACGCCAGCCCGCCGAACGCCCCGATCAGAAGAATCCAGCGCGCCCGCGCCCCGATCCACGAGAGCCAGCCGGTCACCATGCGTTTCGCCAGATCAGAAGCAGCGCGCCCAGCGTCGCGAGGCTGAGCCCGATCGGCTTCAGCGACATGCCGCCGACCCGGCGCGCCAGCGGCCCCGCCAGCCAGATGCCGAGCAGCGCCATCGGCGCCATCGCCGCGGCGAAGCGCACATGCCGGACCTCGACCAGGCCGGCGATGGCCAGCGCCGCGAACGAGCCGGCCACGCCGAACATGAAGAAGGTGTTGAGCGTGGCGCGCGCCTTTCGCGCCTCGTCATGCTGATAGATCAGCGCCATCGGCGCCGCGCCGACCGAGGTGAGCGTGCCGATGAAGCCCGAAAGCCCGCCCGCCGCCATCAGCATCAGCGGCGTCTTTCGCACCCGCAGCCCCGCGAGCGACAGCCCGACCCCGAGCAGGATCACCGCCGCGACCGAGAGCCCGAGATAGCGCGAGCCGACCACGATCCCGACCAGCCAGACCGCCGGCAGCGTCCCCAGCAGCCGCCCGACCAGCGCCGGCGCGATCTCGCGCACCCGGATCGCGCGCAGCTCCAGCCCGGCGCCGGTCAGCGTCACCAGAGAGCCGAGCAGAAGCACCGTCGCCGGCGTGTGATAGGGGGCAATCAGCGCCGCGAACGGGGCGAGGACCGTGCCGAACCCCTGCCCGCCGAGCCGGTGCAGCGCCGCCGAGATCGTGACGATCGCGCCGAAAACCGCGGCGGAGGCGAGGGAGACCCCGAACGTCTCGATCATGAGGCCCGCCGCGCGACCACGGTCGGCGCCGCCAGGGCGGGCGCAAACGCGCGAAAGGACTCCCCCGTGATCGACATGGCGCGGATAGGAGCCCCGCGCCCGGCCCGCGTCAAGCGCCGTCCGCGCGCGCCGCGCGCCGCGCCGGTCCCCGCTTCGGCCGGCGGTCCGTCCTTCGGCTTGGGCGCGAACGTCTCCCTCCGCCGCGCGCTCACCGCCGCTCCAGCTTCCGGATCACCGCCGAAAGCGGCGCGACCTCGACCGTCTCCCCCGCCTTCAGCCCCACCCAGCGCCGGACGCCCGAAAGCGTCGCCGGGCTGAGCGCCCCCACCGCGACGAGCGCGCCGGCGCCCTCGGCGGCGGAGGCCGCCTGCTCCAGCGCCTGATAGACCAGATCGCCGTTCGCGATCTCGTCGATTCGCGCCCCCGCCGCCGCCGCCGGCAGGCGCCGCTTCGACGCCTCGCGATAAAGCGCGCCGCCGCCGATCGCCGTGAGATCCAGCAGCGCCGCGCCCTCGGGCGCGAGCGCGCCGACCGCCCCCGCCGCGTCGGCCGGCGCGGTCAGGAACGCCGCGCCGAGCACCGGCCCGGCGAGATCGGGCGCCCCGGAGGCGTCCATCCGCGCCGCCAGCACCTCGAATCCGGCGCCGCGAAGCCGCGCCGCCAGCGCCGCCGGATCGGCGGCGTCCGGCGCCAGCGCCAGCGCGATGCGGCTGTCGAGCAGCATCACCTCGTCAAGCTCGCGGTCGCCCGGCGCCCCCACGCCGGTCAGCACGATCGCCAGAAGCGGCCGCGCCGCGTCGCCTTTGAACGGCGCCGCGTTCGCGACATGGCGCGGCGCCCCGGGCGCCTCCGCCTTCGGCGCGGCGGGCGTAGGCGCGGCTTCCGCGTCCGGCGAATCCGCCGCCGGCGCCGGGTCCGCCGGCGGCGCGGCGGGCGCCGGCGTCTCCCCGGCCGGCTTTTCCTCGATGTCGTCGGCCGGGCGCGCCGGGCGGTCCGCGCTTTCAGCCCCGCGCGCCTCCGTCTCCGTCGCCGGGGCGGCCGGCGTCACGGCGGGCGCGGGCGCGTCCGTCTCCACCTCCGGCGCGCTCGGCTCCGGCGCCTCGGCGTCCGTCTTCGCTTCCGGCGCGGCCGGCTCCGGCGTCTCGGCGTCCGTCACCACCTCCGGCGCGGCCTGCTCCGGCGCCTCGGCGTCCGGCGCCACCTCCGGCGCCGCCGGATCGGCCACGGGAATCTCCTGCTCGACGCCCGCCGGGGCGACCGCCGCCTCCGGCGCGAGCGGCGCCCTGATCGACAGGAAGGCGATCGCCCCGCCCGAGACCACAAGCCCGAACAGCGCGCCGAGCCAATAGGCTCCGCGCCTCGAGTTTCCACGCGCCATTCATATCTCCTCGATCCGCCCCGCGCCGCCCTGCGCCGCTTCGCTTGACCTCAAGGCGGGCTCCGGCGCATTTATATGCCCGAAGCACACCTTTGGGGCAATTCGCCCTTCACGCGCGGTTCTGGGCCAATTGCATGCTCCTCCTGATCGATAACTACGACAGTTTCACCTATAATCTCGTGCACGCGCTCGGCGGGCTCGGCGCGGAGGTCGAGGTGCGCCGGAACGACGCGCTGAGCGTCGAGGACGCGCTCGCCATGGGCGCGGAGGCGATCGTCATCTCCCCCGGCCCCGCGACCCCGGACAGCGCCGGCATCTGCCTAGATCTGGTGCGCCGCGCGCCCGAGACCCTGCCGATCCTCGGCGTCTGCCTCGGCCATCAGGTCGTCGGCCAGGCGTTCGGCGGGCGCATCATCCGCGCGCCCACGATCATGCACGGCAAGCTCAGCGCGATCCGCCATCAGGGAAGCGGCGTCTTCGCCGGCGCGCCGAACCCGCTGGAGGCGACCCGCTATCACAGCCTGATCGTGGAGCGGGCCTCGCTGCCGGACGCGCTCGAGATCACCGCCGAGACCGATGACGGCGTGATCATGGGGCTCAGCCACCGCGCCCGGCCGGTGCACAGCGTCCAGTTCCACCCCGAGAGCATCCGAACGCCCGAGGGCCCGCGCCTTCTGGCCGCGTTCCTCGCCCTCGCCGGCGTCGCGCTCCCCGGCGCCGCCCGGCGCCGCGCGCCGGAGCCCGTCTGATGTCGGCGGCGCTCCGCCCCCTGATCGGCAAGGCGTCCGACGGCCCCCTCACCCGGGCCGAAGCCGAGACCGCGTTCAACGCCATCATGTCGGGCGACGCGACCCCGGCGCAGATCGGCGGCTTTCTGATGGCGCTCCGCACCCGGGGCGAGACGGTGGACGAATACGCCGCCGCCGCCGCCGTGATGCGCGCCCACGCGACGCGCGTCGCCGGCGGCGAGGACGCGATCGACATCGTCGGCACCGGCGGCGACGGCAAGGGCACGCTCAACATCTCCACCGCCGCCGCCTTCGTCGTCGCCGGCGCGGGCGTGAAGGTGGCCAAGCACGGCAACCGCAACCTCTCGTCGCGCTCCGGCTCCTCCGACGCGCTGACCGAGATGGGCGTCAACGTGATGGTCGAGGCCCCGGTGGCGGAGCGCGCGCTGGCCGAGATCGGGATCTGCTTCATGATGGCGCCGATGCACCATCCGGCGATGCGCTTCGTCGGCCCGGCGCGGGCCGAGCTCGGCGCGCGCACCATCTTCAACATCCTCGGCCCGCTGACCAACCCCGCCGGCGTGAAGCGCCAGCTCACCGGCGCCTTCTCGCCGGCGCTGATCCGGCCGATGGCGGAGGTCCTCGCCGCGCTCGGCTCCGAGCGCGCCTGGCTCGTCCATGGCGGCGACGGCACGGACGAGCTCTCCATCTCCGCGCCCTCGCGCGTCGCCATGCTGTCGCCGGACGGCGCGATCGAGGAGACCGAGATCGCCCCGGAGGACGCCGGGCTGAAGCGCCGCCCGTTCCGGGAGATCGTCGGCGGCGGCGCGAAGGAGAACGCCCTCGCCATGCGCCGGCTTCTCATCGGCGAGGCGAGCGCCTACCGGGACGCGGTCCTCCTGAACGCCGCGGCGGCTCTGGTCGTGGCCGGCGCCGCGCCCGACCTTCGCGAGGGCGCGCGCCGCGCGGCGGAGAGCATCGATTCCGGCGCCGCGCGCGCCAAGGTCGAGGCGCTCGCCAAAATCACCAACGAGGCGCCGGATGACTGACATTCTCGACAGGATCAAGACCTACAAGCTGGAGGAGATCGCGGCGCGAAAGGCCGCGACGCCCCTCGCCGAGATCGAGGCGAAAGCCGCCGCCGCGCCCCCGCCCCGCGGCTTCGCCCGCGCGCTCCGCGCCGCCGAGGCCGCCGGCGGCTACGGGCTGATCGGCGAGATCAAGAAGGCCAGCCCCTCCCGCGGCCTGATCCGCGAAGATTTCTCGCCCCCCGCCCTCGCCCGCGCCTATCAGGCCGGCGGCGCCGCCTGCCTCTCGGTCCTCACCGACGGGCCGAGCTTTCAGGGCGCCGACGCCTATCTCGTCGAGGCGCGCGCCGCCGTCGATCTCCCCGTGATCCGGAAGGATTTCCTCTACGATCCCTGGCAGGCGGCGGAGGCGCGCGCGCTCGGCGCCGACGCGATCCTGATCATCATGGCCTCGGTCTCCGACGCGCAGGCCGCGGAGCTGGAGGCCGCCGCCTTCGCCCTTGGCATGGACGCGCTGATCGAGGTCCATGACGAGGCGGAGCTGGCCCGCGCCACCGATCTGAAATCTGAACTTCTTGGCGTAAACAACCGTAATCTCAAAACTTTCGAGACCGACCTCGCCGTCACCGAACGCCTTGCGAAACGGGCGCCCGAGGGCCGGCTCCTGATCGGAGAGAGTGGGCTATTCACCCCCGCCGACCTCGCCCGACTCGCCCGCGCCGGCGCGCGCAGCTTCCTCATCGGCGAGAGCCTGATGCGCCAGCCGGACGTGGCGGCGGCGACGCGCGCGCTCCTCGCGGACCCGCTCCCGCTCGGGGCCGCCGCATGAGCCGCCTCACCCATTTCGACGCCAAGGGCGACGCGCATATGGTCGACGTGACCGAGAAGCGCGTCACCAGCCGCACCGCCACCGCGCGCGGCGCCGTGGTCATGGCGCCGGAGACCCTCGCGTTGATCATGGACGGCCGCGCGAAAAAGGGCGACGTCTTCGCCGTCGCCCGCCTCGCCGGGATCATGGCGGCGAAGAAGACGCCGGACCTCATCCCGCTCTGCCATCCGCTTCAGCTCTCGAAAGTGTCGGTGGAGCTGGCCGCCGACACGGCCAACGCCCGCGTCGAGATCGAGGCCACGGTCCGCGTCACCGGCCGCACCGGCGTCGAGATGGAGGCGTTGACCGCCGTCTCCGCCGCCGCGCTCACCGTCTATGACATGGTGAAGGCGGTGGACAAGGGCATGCGGCTGACCGAGATCCGGCTGGTTCACAAGTCCGGCGGCCGCTCCGGCGAGTTCAGCGCCGAATGAACGCGCCGCTCATCTCCGCCGAGGAGGCGCTCCGCCGCGTTCTCGCGCTGATCGAACCGCTCGAGGTCGAGAGCGCGCCGCTCCATCTCGCCGCCGGGCGCGCGCTCGCCGCGCCGGTCGTCGCCAGCCGCGACCAGCCCCCCTTCGCGGCCTCGGCGATGGACGGCTACGCGGTGCGGGCGGCGGACGCGAGGCTCGGCGCCACCCTCGCCGTCATCGCCGAAGTGGCGGCGGGCGGGCGCTTCGAGGGCGCGATCGGCCCGGGCGAGGCCGTGCGCATCTTCACCGGCGCGCCGGTCCCTTCGGGCGCCGACACCATCCTGATCCAGGAGGACGCCGAGCGCGCCGGAGACCGGCTCACGGTTCGCGAGGCCCCCGAGAAAGGCCGCCATATCCGGCCCGCCGGCGGAGATTTCCACGCCGGCGCCCGGCTTGAGGCGCCGCGTCGGCTCAATCCCGCCGAAATCGCGCTCGCCGCGGCGATGAACGCGCCGTTTCTCGACGTGCGCCGCCGCCCCCTCGTCAGCCTGATCGCCACCGGCGACGAACTGGTCCCGCCGGGCGGCCGGCCGGGGCCGAACCAGATCATCTCCTCCAACAATTACGGCCTCGCCGCGATGCTGGAGGAGGCGGGCGCCATCGCGCGAATCGATCCCATCGCCGCCGACACCGACGCCGCGCTGGTCGAGGCGCTCGACCGGGCCGCGAACGCCGATCTGATCGTCACCCTCGGCGGCGCCTCGGTCGGCGACCATGACCTCGTGCGCAAGGTTTTCGGGCGCGAAGGCCTCGATCTCAGCTTCTACCGCGTCGCGATGCGGCCGGGAAAGCCGCTGATGGCCGGCCGGGTGCGGGGCAAACCCATGGTCGGCCTGCCCGGGAACCCGGTCTCGTCGATGGTGCTCGGCCATCTTCTGCTGCGCCCCGCCATCGCCGCCTTTCTCGGGCTGGAGGCCGGCCCCGCGCCCCGGATCCGCGCGCGCCTCGGCTCCCCGCTCGCCGCCAACGGCCCGCGCGAGCATTACATGCGCGCCCGGCTGGAGGAGACGCCGGACGGGCTCGTCGCCTTCCCCTTTCCCAGTCAGGACAGCTCGCTCCTCTCCATTCTCGCCGCCGCGAACGCTCTGGTCGTGGCCGCCCCCGGCGCGCCGGCGCGCGGCGCGGGCGAGACGGTCGACGTGATCCGCCTCTGACGGCGCCGCCGCCCGACGGAATCTGTTGACCCAAAATGAGAACAATAATAGAACTCGGGGCGAACATGAGGGGAGGATCCGCCGGTGCTGACTCGAAAACAGCTCGATCTCTTGAAATTCATTCACCAACGCGTGAGCGAAGAGGGCGTCTCTCCCTCCTTTGACGAGATGAAGGAAGCCCTTGATCTGCGGTCGAAATCCGGGATCCATCGGTTGATCGTCGCGCTGGAGGAGCGCGGATTCATCCGCCGGCTCGCGCATCGCGCTCGCGCGATCGAGATCATCAGGCTCCCGGACGGGCTGGCGCCGGCGGGCGCCGCCGCCAACGTCATCCGCCACGACTTCCGCCCGCGCCCCGAATCGCTTCCCGATCAGCAGGCCGATCTGGTCCCGCTCATCGGGCGGATCGCCGCCGGCATGCCGATCGAGGCGCTTCAGAACACCGCGGATCAGATCACCGTGCCCCGCGCGATGCTCTCGCCCCGGGCCGAGCATTACGCGCTTGAGGTCAAGGGCGACTCGATGCTGGACGCCGGGGTGCATGAGGGCGATATCGTGATCATCCGCCGCCAGGACGAGGCGCGCGACGGCGACATCGTCGTCGCCCTGATCGAGGATCACGAGGCGACCCTGAAGACATTTCGCCGCAAGGGCGGCGTCGTCGAGCTGATCGCCGCCAACCCGGCCTATGCCACGCAGCGCTACGACGCCCGGCGCGTGAAGATTCAGGGCCGGATGGTCGGCCTGATCCGAACCTATTGAATCATGCGGCCCGGCGGCGAGGGTGAGCGCCCGCGCTCACTCCGCCGCCGCGCCCACATCGCCAGCGTCCCCGCTCCCGGCGCCCGCGCCCGTCCATGGCCGCCGCCCCGCCTCCTCGGCCACGGTCCGGATCCTGAGATCCTCCCCGTCGGCGTCGATGGCGATCGCGCCGAGCCGGGTCAGCTCCTCCCCGATCAGGGCCCGGCACGGCCCCTCCGGCGGCGCCGCCGCGCCCGGCGCGAAGATCAGCACCCGCGGCTCGCACAGCGCGGCGAGGGCGGCCGGCGCCGGCCGCCGCGCCAGCACATTGGCGATCCGCCATCCGTTCGAGAGCGCGCCGATCGAGCCGGCGTAACCCTCGGTGAAGCCGCCCCGCGCCGCCGCCGCCGCCTGGGTCGCCTCGTCGCCGTCCCGCTGGAGCCAGTTCCGCGCCGCGTAGCTCTGGGTTTTCGCATGATCGAGCGCCCGCCCCTCCGGCCCCATCACCCCCATCAGCCGCCCCTCCGGCGCCACCAGCGCCTCCGGCCGCGCGTCGACCCCGACCCAGATCAGGAACCCCGCCGCCGTCGCCGCCAGCCCCGCCCATCGGAGCGCGCGCCTGCCGAGGCAGAGCCCGAGCCCGCCAAATGTGATCAGCGTCAGCACGATTCCAGGCGCCGCCGCCACGCCGCGCGCCGCGCCCTCCAGCCCGGCGACGAACCGCGCGACGCCCATGATCGCGTCGATTCCCCACCCCATCGCCGTCAGCGCCGCGCCCTCCAGCCCGAACGGCGCCAGCGCCGCCGCGATCAGCCCCGCCGGCGCGACCCAGAACCCCATCAGCGGCACCGCCGCCAGATTGGCGAGCAGCCCGTAATTCGCCACGCGGTTGAAATGAAACGCCGCGAACGGCGCCGTCGCCAGCCCCGCCAGCAGGCTGGTCGCCGCCAGCGCCAGAACATAGCCGCCGATCCGCCGCAGCGGCCCGCCCGAGCCGAGATGCGCGCTCCAGCCCCGCTCACGCGCGTAATCGAACCCCGCGATGATCGCCGCCGTGGCCGCGAAGGACATCTGGAACCCGACATGCGTGAGGCTTTCCGGCCGCAGGATCAGGATCGTCAGCGCCGCGACCGCCAGCGCCCGCAGCGTGATCGCCGGCCGGTTCACGATCACCGCGACCAGCGCCACCACCGCCATGATATAGGCGCGCTGCGTCGCCACCGACGCGCCCGACAGCAGGAGATACGCCGTCGCCGCCGCCAGCGCGATCAGCGCCGCCAGCCGTTTCGTCCGCCAGCGCCGCCCGGTATAGGGGATCGCCGCCAGCAGGAGCCGCGCCGCGCCGAACACCAGCGCCGTCACCAGCCCCATATGCAGGCCCGAGATCGCCAGAAGATGCGCGAGATTGGATTCCCGCAACGCCCGCGTCGCGTCCTTGTCGACCGCGGCCCGGTCGCCGACCGTGACCGCCGCCGCGAACGCCCCGGATTCGCCCGGCATCCGCGCCCGGATTCCGGCCGAGATCTTCGCCCGGATCGCCGCGAGCCGGATGCTCAGCCACCGGAGCGGGCCGGGCGCCGCCTCCGCCGGAATCACCGCCGGCGCCCCCCGCGCGAACCCGATCGCGCCGAGCGTCTTGAACCACGCGTCGCGCCGGTAATCGAACGCCCCCGGCTCCACCGGCCCGCCCGGCGGTCCGAGCCGCGCGAAGAGCGAGACCGTCGTCCCCGGCGCGAGCCCGGCGAGATGCGCCTCGCTCGATAGCGATATCTGCGCGCGCGCCGGCGTCGCCTCGGCGTCCAGCCCGAAAATATAGAGCTGATCCAGAACCAGCCGCGGCCGCCCGGCGGCGGTGCGGGTGACGTCGCGGATCACCCCCTCGACGCCCGCGTCGATCGACGCCGGCAGCACCGGCGCCGCGACCAGCCGCGCCCGCGCCCCGGCCAGCGAAAACCCCGCCGCCACCAGCAGAACCGCGACCCCGAAGAGCGCCGCGCCCCGCCGGCGCCGCCGGAGCAGCGCCCAGAGCAGAACCGGCGGCGCCAGCAGCAGCGGATAGACCGCGCCGGCCGGCTCCACCGGCATCCAGAAATAGATCTGGACCCCGAGACCGAGCAGAACCGGCGTCCAGAGTGGAAACGCCGGCCGCTCCTTCAGCCACAGCGCTCGCAGCCGCTCCATCATCCCCCGCCTTGTCCTCGCCCGTCCGCCAAGCCATAAAGGCCGCGCCGTTCCGGCGCCATGCTATTCAACCCACAGGACCTTCGCCATGACCGAAGCCCCGGCGCAGCCCTCGATGGCCTCTCCGACCGGACCCGTCGTGACCCGCTTCGCGCCGTCGCCGACCGGATTCCTCCATATCGGCGGCGCGCGGACGGCGCTGTTCAACTGGCTTTACGCGCGCGGGCGCGGCGGCAAGTTCCTGCTGCGGATCGAGGACACGGACCGCGCCCGCTCCACGCCCGAGGCGACCGCCGCGATTCATGACGGGCTGCGCTGGCTCGGCCTCGACTGGGACGGCGACGCGGTCAGCCAGTTCAGCCGCGCCGACCGCCACCGCGCGGCCGCGGCGCGGATGCTGGAGACGGGCGGCGCCTATCGCTGCTTCTCCACGCCCGAAGAGATCGCCGCCGCGCGCGAGGCGGCGAAGGCGGCCGGCCTGCCGCCGCTCTTTCAGTCGCCCTGGCGCGACAAGGGGCCGGAGGACTGGCCCGACGCCCCCTACACCGTGCGCCTGCGCGCCCCGCGCGAAGGCGCCGTGGTCATTGACGATCAGGTGCAGGGCGAGGTGACCTTCCCCGCCGGGCAGATCGACGATCTGATCCTGCTCCGCTCCGACGGCGCGCCGACCTACATGCTGGCCGTGGTGGTCGACGATCACGAAATGGGCGTGACCCACGTGATCCGCGGCGACGACCATCTCACCAACGCCGCGCGCCAGACCGTGATCTACCGCGCGCTCGGCTGGACGCCCCCGGTCTTCGCCCATATCCCGCTCATCCACGGCCCGGACGGCGCGAAGCTCTCGAAGCGCCACGGCGCCCTCGGCGTGGACGCGTATCGCGAGATGGGCTACCTGCCCGAGGCGATGCGGAACTATCTCGCCCGGCTCGGCTGGGCGCATGGCGACGAAGAATTCTTCACCACCGAACAGGCGATCGAATGGTTCGATCTCTCCGGGGTCGGCCGCTCCGCCGCCCGGTTCGACATCGCCAAGCTCGAGAATCTGAACGGCCGCCACATGCGCGCCGCCGACGACGACTCGCTGACCGCCGCCACGCTGGAGCTGGCCGCGCGGCTTGGGCGCGCGGTCGAGGACCCCGCGCGCGCGGCCATGCTCCGCGCCGCGATGCCCGGCCTCAAGGAACGCGCCAAGACGCTCGTCGAACTTCTTGATTCTGCATATTATATCCTTGCGGATCGTCCGCTCGATCTTGATGAAAAAGCCAGGAAACTGCTCGATGAGGACGCCCGCAGGCGCCTCACCAGATTGACCGAAAGACTGCGAAATGTTAGCGCGTGGACCGTAGAGGCACTGGAAGTTCAGGTCCGTGCTTTCGTGGATGATGAAAGCTTGAAACTCGGAAAGATCGCGCAGCCCGTCCGCGCCGCTCTCACCGGACGAGCGACGTCCCCGGGCGTATTCGACGTTCTCGTCACCCTCGGCAAGGATGAAAGTCTCGCCCGGCTGTCGGATCAAGCGCTTTGACCCGTTCCGTGCCGGCGCCGTCATGGCGCGAACATTCAGTAGCGGCGCCGCCGCAAAAAGGGGAACGTTATGCCTGATTCCAAACGTAGCGCGACATTGACGATCGACGGCGAGAACTACGAGTTGCCCATTCTTTCCGGCAGCACCGGCCCGGACGTGATCGATGTCGGCGCGCTGTACAAGTCGACCGGGATGTTCACCTACGATCCCGGCTTCACCTCGACCGCGTCCTGTTTTTCGGACATCACCTTCATCGACGGCGAGAAGGGCGAGCTCCTCTATCGCGGCTACCCGATCGACCAGCTCGCGGAGAAGAGCCACTATCTCGAAGTCTGCTACCTGCTGCTCTACGGAGAGCTGCCGACGGCGGCCCAGGCCGAGGATTTCGAGAACCGGGTCACCAGACACACCATGCTCCATGAGCAGATGACCTATTTCTTCCGCGGCTTCCGGCGCGACGCGCACCCGATGGCGGTGGTCTGCGGCGTCGTCGGGGCGATGTCGGCCTTCTATCACGATTCCACCGACATCACCGACGCCTGGCAGCGCGAGGTCGCCACCGTCCGGCTGATCGCGAAAGTGCCGACCATCTGCGCATGGGCCTATAAATATTCGATCGGCCAGCCCTTCGTCTATCCGCGCAACGATCTCGATTACGCGTCGAACTTCCTCCACATGTGCTTTTCGACCCCGTGCGAGGAATATGTCGTCGACCCGATCCTCGGGCGCGCGATGGACCGGATCTTCACCCTTCACGCCGATCACGAGCAGAACGCCTCGACCTCGACGGTCCGGCTCGCCGGCTCCAGCCACGCCAATCCCTTCGCCTGCATCGCCGCCGGCGTCGCCTGCCTCTGGGGGCCGGCGCATGGCGGGGCGAATCAGGCCTGTCTGGAGATGCTGCGCGAAATCGGCACCCCGGACCGGATCCCCGAATTCGTCGCGCGGGCGAAGGACAAGAACGACCCGTTCCGGCTGATGGGCTTCGGCCACCGCGTCTACAAGAACTTCGACCCGCGCGCGAAGGTGATGAAGAAGAGCGCGGACGAGGTCCTCGGCCTTCTCGGCATCGAGAACAATCCGACCCTTCAGGTCGCGAAGGAGCTGGAGAAGATCGCGCTCGAAGACGAGTACTTCGTCGAGAAGAAGCTCTACCCGAACGTCGATTTCTATTCCGGCATCATTCTCGATGCGATCGGCCTGCCGACCTCGATGTTCACGCCGGTCTTCGCCCTCGCCCGCACGGTCGGCTGGATCGCGCAGTGGAAAGAGATGATCGAGGATCCGATCCAGAAGATCGGCCGCCCGCGTCAGCTCTACACGGGCGAAGTCTCGCGCGATTACGTCGAGGTGGAGGAGCGCTGAGCCGCGCCTCCCGCCGACAGGCGCGCGCGCGGCGCTCCCGCTCCCGCGCCCTTTTCGCCGCCCCCGCACGCCGCCGACGCGGTTGGCGGGGGCGCGTCGCTTTCAGAAGATCGACCGCCCGCGTCAGCGCCCTAGACGGGCGAAGTCTCGCGCGCTCGGATCGAGGTGGAGAAGCGCCAGCGCCGCCTCCCGCGAACGGGCGCAGCGGCGCGCGCGGCGCTCACGCGCCCTTTTCACCGCCCCCACACGCCGCCGCCACGGTTGGCGGGGGCGCGGCGCTTTCAGAAGATCGACCGCCCGCGTCAGCGCCCTAGACGGGCGGAGTCTCGCGCGCTCGGGTCGAGGTGGAGAAGCGCCAGCGCCGCCTCCCGCCAACGGGCGCAGCGGCTTTCGCGAACTTTTCACCGCCCCCGCACGCCGCCAACGCGGTTGGCGGGGCGCGTCGCTTTCAGAAGATCGACCTCCCGCGTCAGCCCTAGACAGGCCAAGTCTCGCGCGATCGCATCGAGGTGGAGGAGCGCCAGCGCCGCCTCCCGCCAACAGGCGCAGCGGCGCGCGCGGCGCTCACGCGCACTTTTCACCGCCCCCACACGCCGCCGGCGCGGTTGGCGGGGGCGCGCCCGTTTCCAGAAGATCGGCCGCCCGCGTCAGCCCTAGACGGGCGAAGTCTCGCGCGATCGCATCGAGGTGGAGGAGCGCCGCGCACCGCCTTTCGCCAACGGGCGGAGCGGCTTCCGCGAACTTTTCACCGCCTCCGCCCGCCGCTTCCAGAAGATCGGCCTCCCGCGTCAGCCCTCCACGGGCGAAATCTCGCGCGATTGGATCGAGGTGAAGAAGCGCCAGCGCCGCCTCCCGCGAACGGGCGCAGGCGCGCGCGGCGTTCCGGCCTCCCGGTCGGCGCCGCGTCAGTGGTGTTTGGGGTCGTCCGGGGAGATGATCATGGCCGCGAATTCGCCCTCGGCCACGGTCTCGTTCTCGACCTTCGCCTCGCCCCAGAATTTCCAGATCTTGCCGCGTCCACGCAGGACCCTCACATGCAGCTCGAGCTGGTCTCCGGGCTGGACGACGCGCCGGAAGCGCACCTTGTCCAGGGTCATGAAATAAACCAGCAGCCCCCGATCGATCATCCCCAGGGTCTCGACCACGAGCACTCCGGCGGTCTGCGCCATCGCCTCGATGATCAACACGCCCGGCATCACCGGCTTGGTCGGGAAATGCCCTTCGAAATGCGGCTCGTTGACGGTGACGTTCTTGATCCCGACCGCGCTCTCGCCGACCCGGATATTCTTCACCGCATCGATCAGAAGGAACGGATAGCGATGGGGGATCATACGTTTGATCCGCGCTATGTCGGCGGATCTCAGCATAGCTTGTTCATTTCCGTCCATGCCCGCCGCTCTCGTCGTTCATATGTTCGCTTTCCGTCTCTCATATCGTGCTCGCCCCAATGGTCAAGGCGCGCCGCGTCGGCGCCTATTCTTCAGCCGGCGCCGGTGGCGGCAGCGCCACGCTCGCCCGCTCGTCGAAGCGGCGCAGAACCTCGTCGGTCACGTCGACGCTTTCCGCCGCGGCGAGCACCGTGCGCGCGTCCAGGATCAGATCGGCCCCGGTCTCCGCCAGCAACTCGCGCAGGATCGGCTCGAGCGCGGCGGAGAGCGCGCGGCGCGCGCTGACGAAGCGCGCCTGCAGCGCCTCGCCCTTCTGCTGGCTCGTCTCGCGGGCCTCGCGGACGCGGGCGTCGAACGCGCGGACCCGCGCCTCGAAGACCTCCTTCGGCGCGGTTTCGCGCAGCGCCGCGATCTCGGCCTCCTCCGCCTCGAGGTCGGCGCGCAGCTTGTCCAGCTCCCCGCGCAGCGCGATCCGCGCCTCGCGCTCCTCCACGCCCAGCCTCTCGGCCGCCGCGCTTTCGCTCAGCGCCCGCTCCCGGTCCACGCTCAGGATCCGCGGCGCCTCATCGGCCGCGCCCGGCCACGCGCCAAGGATCAGAACTGCGGCCGCCGCCCATCTGGCGAGGGCCCGCATTCAGAACCGGGTCCCGACCGTCAGCCGGAAGAACTCGGTCCTGTCGCCAGGCTCCTTCTGCACCGGGATCGCGAAATTCAGCCGCAGCGGCCCGAAGCCCGAATCCCAGAAGATGCTGGCGCCGACCGCCGCGCGGAGCTTGGCGCTGTCGTCGACATTGAGCGTCAGCCCGTTCGACGCGCTGTTCTGGTTTGTGTCGAAGGCGGAGGTGTTGTCGAGGCTCCAGAGCGTGCCGACATCGGCGAAGAGCCCGCCATAGATGCCGATCTCCTCCGGAAGGCCGAGCGGGAACGAGACCTCCGCCCGCGTCACCGCGTAGAGGTTCCCGCCGAGAGCGTCGTCCCGCTCTTCGCCGTTCACGCCCAGAGACCGGTCGCGCGGGCCGAGCCCCGCGAAGGCGAAGCCGCGGAAGCTGTCGCCGCCGAGGAAGAACCGGTCGTTGACCTTCAGATCGCCGCCATAGGAGTAGATCGCGCCGCCCTCGACCTCGAGGCTGGCGATCACGTCATCCGCCAGGAACGAGGTCCAGCCCTTGGCGCTGGCCACGGTGCGCAGATACTGCGCGCCGCCGCCGAGCCCGGCGAAGGTCTGCTCCAGCGTCAGGAAATAGCCCGAGGTCGGCTCCACCGGATCGTCGCGCAGGTCATGCGTGTAGCGGTAGGAGACCGCCGAGGTCGTCTGGCTGCCGCCGTCGACCGCGATCAGCGGCGACACGTTGTCGTCGAAATCCCTGATGTCGTCATCGGAAATCTCGTAGGAAAGCCGGAGCCGCCCGGCCTCGCTCACCGGAAAGGTGACGGAAGGAATGAAGCCCAGGCTGGTGATTTCAAACGAACTTTCCTGATCGAGGTCTTCATCCCGGTAAAACACGTTGAGCCCGAGCCGGAGGTCGCGGTCGAGGAACGCCGGCTCCTCGAACGTGAGGTCCACGATCTGGCTTCTCTCGGCGACGCGCAGGCGCGCGCGCGCGAACTGGCCGCGGCCGAGGAAGTTGGATTCCTGGATCGAGATTTCGCCCGTCGGCCCGACCGCAGAGGAGAACCCGACCCCGAAATTGATCGACCCGGTCGACTGCTCCTGCACGTCCACCTTCACCACCGCGCGGTCGTCGGTGGCGCCCCGTTCGGTGCGCACGTCGACATCCGCGAAAAAGCGCAGCGCCCGGATCCGCCCTCGCGCCAGCTCCACCTCGCGGGCGTTGAACGCGTCGCCCTCGACGAGGTTGAACTGCCGCCGGATCACCCGATCGAGGGTCCGCTCATTGCCCTCGATATCGATCCGCTCGACATAGACGCGCGGCCCCTCGACCAGCTCGAAGCCCACGTCGATGGTCCGCTCGGCCTCGTTCCGCCGCGCGCGCGGGCGCACGTCCATGAACGCGAAGCCCTGCTGCCCCGCGAGAAACACCATGTCGGAGATGATCTCTTCGACCTTGGTCGCGTCATAGGTCGCGCCGGTCAGCCCGGTCGGAACCAGCGCCTCGAAATCCTCGACATTCAGGTTCGGGGCCGAATTCACCACCTCGAATTCGCCGAAGGTGTAGGGCTCGCCCTCCTCCACCGTGAAGGTGATGTAGAATCCCTCCCGGTCCGGGGCCAGCTCCGCCACCGCGGAGAGAACCGTGAAATCGGCGTAGCCCTGCGAAAGGTAGAACCGGCGCAGAAGCTGCTTGTCGAACTCCAGCCGGTCCGGGTCGTAAACGTCGGACGAGAGGAGGAACCCGAACAGGCCCGATTCCGACGTGTCGATCACGCCCCGGAGCCGGCTGTCGGAAAACTCGGAATTGCCGACGAAATCGATCCGGTAGATCTCGGTGACGCCGCCCTCGGAAATCTCGAACACGAGATCGACGCGGTTGTCCGGCAGCTCGATGATCACCGGCTCGACCACGGCGCCGTAGCGGCCGGTGGCGCGGTAATTGTCGATCAGCGCCTGCGCGTCGGCCTCCGCCTGCGCGCGGGTGAAGGAGCGGCGCGGGCGCGACGAGATGATGGCCAACATCTGCTCGTCGGTGATCAGGTCGTTGCCTTCGAAATTGATCCGGTTGATCGACGGATTCTCCGACACCTGCACCAGGATCCGGCTTCCGTCCACCGCCACGGCCGCGTCGCGGAAAAGCCCGGTGTCGAACAGCCGGCGCACCGACTGGTTCAGCGCCGACTCGGTGATCGGGTCGCCGACCTTCAGCGCCAGATAGGAGATGATCGTCACCGGCTCGATCCGCTGGTTGCCGATGACGACGATGTCGGTAACCGCCTGCCCCCTGGCCTCCCCGCCCGCCGGCGCCGCCGCGCCGCCCGACGTCTGCGCCGCGGCCGGCGTCGCCGCCAGCGCCGCCGCGCAAACCGCGATCATGGTCAGCCCACGCCGCAGGCGCGTCATCCGCTCAAGGATCGCCATCCGTCACCTCTCATCAACCCGTCACCGTCCCTCGGTGCGCCCGTCCCGACCGATCCGTCGCTTCATCGCAACAGGTTCGTAAGGTCATTATATGTCGCGAACACCATTAGCAGCATTATCATGCCGAAGCCTACTCCATTTCCGATTTCCTGCCAGCGTGGGCGGAGCGGTTTTCCGCGCACCGCCTCCAGCAGATGGAACAGCAGATGGCCGCCATCCAGCACCGGAATCGGAAACAGGTTTATCAGCCCGATCGAGGTCGAGATCAACGCGATCATCAGCGCCAGGGACTCGAACCCCTGCTCCGCCGCCTGCCCCGAGATCTTGGCGATCTGGACCGGCCCGCCGAGCTGGCTCGAATCCGCCTCGCCGCTGATCATCTCGCCGAGATAATCGAAGGTGCCGGCGATGATCGCCCAGGTCCGCGCCGCGCCGTAATCGAGCGCGTCGATCGGATTCGCCGTCTCGAACATCGGCGCGATTCCGCCGAAGGAGGCGTTCCGGACCCCGATCATCGGCCGCTTCACCGGCGCGCCGTCCGGGCCCGGCGTCTCCACCATCTGCGGCGTCATCGACAGGATCAGCGCCTCGTCGCCGCGCTGAACGTCGAGGGAGAGCATCGCGCCGCCCGAGTCGGCGATCCGGGCGCGAAGCGCCTCGAAATTCGGCGTCGGCGCGCCGTTCACCGCGGTGATCACGTCGCCGGGCTTCAGCCCCGCATCCGCCGCCGCGCCGCCGGGGATCACCTCGTCGACCCGCGCCGGGCGGCGGTAGCGGATCTCCACCGTCGCCTCGCGGCCGTCCCGCAGGATCCGCGCGGTCGTCGGCTCGCCCTCCACCTGCGAGAGCGCGACCAGAAGATCGGTGAAGCTCGCCACCTGGTCCCCGCCGACCGCCAGCACCCGGTCTCCGGCCATCAGCCCGAGATCGGCGTTCGCGTCGGCCCGGACCGAGCCGATCACCGGCTCGTTGACCTCGCGCCCCGCCAGCATGGCGATGAAGGCGAACACCAGAATGGAGAGCAGGAAATTCGCCATCGGCCCGGCCAGAACCGTGAGCGCGCGCCGCCAGACCGCGGCGGTGTGGAACGCGCCCTTGCGCTCGTCCGCGCTCATCCGCGCCAGCGCCGCCGCGTCGGCGCCGGCGGAGGCCGCGTTCATGTCGCCGGCGAATTTCACATAGCCGCCGAGCGGCAGCGCCCCCACGCGCCAGCGCATGCCGCGCTTGTCGCGCCACGCGAACAGCTCGGGGCCGAACCCGATCGAGAAGACGTCGGCCCGGATGCCGACCCAGCGCCCGACGATGTAATGGCCGTATTCGTGCACGAACACGACCACGCCAAGCACGACGATGAAGGGGATCACCCACCCGATATAGGGTATCTCGGCGATATAGGACATCTTGCTCCCGCCAGATCTTGCGCGCGGCCGCGGGTCAGGCCGCGCTGCGCGTGATTTCCAATTCGGCCAGGCGCCGCGCCGCGCCGTCCATCTCGTAGACGTCTTCGAGGTCGCGCGCCGGCGCCGCCGTCAACGACGCCTCTAGCACGGTCTCGACGATCTCCGCCATGTCGAGGAAGCCGATTCTCCCGGCGATGAACGCTTCGAGCGCGGCCTCCTTCGCGCCGTTCAGCGCCGCGCCGGCCAGCTCGCTCTCCTCCATCGCCGCCCGCGCCAGGCGCAGCGCCGGAAACCGGGTCTCGTCGGGGGCGGAAAAATCCAGCCGCGACAGCGCGACGAGGTCCAGCGGCGCCACCGGCAGCGCGCCGCGCTCCGGCCAGGTCAGCGCATAGCCGATCGCGGTCCGCATGTCCGGCGCGCCGAGCTGCGCCAGCACCGAGCCGTCGGCGTAGGCCACGGCGGAATGCACCACCGATTGCGGATGGACCACCACGTCGAGGTTCTTCGCCGTCGCGCCGAACAGCCAGCGCGCCTCGATCATCTCCAGCGCCTTGTTGAACATCGACGCGGAATCGATGGAGATCTTCATCCCCATCGCCCAGTTCGGATGCGCCGCCGCCGCCGCCGGCGTCGCCGTGCGCATCCGCTCGCGCGGCCAGTCGCGGAACGGGCCGCCCGACGCGGTGAGGATGAACCGCGCCGGCGCCCGGCCCGCATGCGCGTCGAGGCACTGGAAGATCGCGGAATGCTCGCTGTCCACCGGGATCACCCGCGCGCCATGCGCCCGCGCCGTCGAGAGGAAGAGCCCGCCCGCCGAGACCAGACATTCCTTGTTGGCGAGCGCGATGGTCGCGCCGCTCCGGGCCGCCGCCAGCGTCGGCGCGAGCCCGGCCGCGCCGACGATCGCGGCCATCACCCAATCGGCGGGCCGCGCCGCCGCCTCGTCGAGCGCCGCCGCGCCCGCCGCCGCCGCCACCCCCGAGCCGTCGAGCCGGGCGCGAAGCTCGTCCAGCCGCGACTCGTCGGCGGTCACCGCGATCTCGGCCCCCACCTCGCGCGCCGCGGCGGCGAGGCCGGCGATGTTGCCGGCGCCGGTCAGCGCGACGACCTTGAACGCCTCGCGCCCGCCGAGCGCGCGCACGACGTCGAGCGTGTTGCATCCGATCGAGCCGGTCGCGCCAAGAATTGAGATCCGTCGCATCACCACGCCCAGATAGGCTGATCCGGCCGCAGAAGCGAGAGCAGTCCGACCGCCAGTGTCGCCGCCAGCAACCCGTCGAGCCGGTCCAGAAGCCCGCCATGCCCCGGCAGGATCCAGCCGCTGTCCTTCTTGCCGAAGCGCCGCTTGAACGCGCTCTCGCCGAGATCGCCCGCCTGGCTGACGATCGAGACGCCGATCGCCGCCAGCTCGGCGCCGCCGCTCGCGCCCCGCCCGGCCGCGAGGCCGACGAGAAGCGCCGCCAGCGCCGCCAACGTCGCGCCGCCGAGCGCCCCGGCCCAGGTCTTGTTCGGGCTGACCCGCGGCCAGAGCTTCGGCCCGCCGATCAGCCGGCCGATGAAATAGGCCCCGACATCCGTCGCCACGACCACGAGCACCAGCCAGACGATGACCTGGAGACCATGCTCCGGCGCCCCGAGGAGCCAGACGAAAAAGCTGAGCGCCGCGCCGAGATAGAGCGCGCCGCCGAGGCTCCACCATGGCGGCCTGCCGCGATAGAGATCGGCCGCCACCCCCAGCGCCGCCATCACGACGAGAAAGGCGATCGCTTCGATGATCCGCGCGTTGAAGGCGACGAACGCCGCCCCCGCCACGGCGAGCGCCTGAAACCCGGCCAGCACCCTGTCGCCGTCGCGCGCCGCGATCCGCCGCCACTCCCAGGCCATCATGCCCCCCGCGAGCATGACGAAGCCGAGCCCCCAGCCGCCGCCGGCCCAGATCGCGCCGATGCCGATGGCGGCGAAGATCACCGCGACCACCGCGCGGATCGCCAGATCGCCGAACTGGCTGGAAATCTTGTGCCGCGCCACCGTCCGGCCTAAAGCGCCACGGCGCCGAAACGCCGCTCGCGCGCGCTGTAGGCGTCGAGCGCCCGCGCCAGCGCGGCGCCGTCGAAATCGGGCCACAGCTCGTCGACGAACATGAACTCGGCGTAAGCGCATTGCCACAGCAGGAAATTCGAGAGCCTCTGCTCGCCCGAGGTGCGGATCAGCAGGTCCGGGTCCGGCAGGCCCGGCGCGCCGAGCGCGGAGGCCAGCATCGTCTCGTCCACCGCCTCGGCGTCGATCTCCCCGGCGGCGGCGCGGATCGCCAGCCGGCGCGCGGCGGCGGCGATTTCGGCCCGCCCGCCGTAATTGATCGCGATCACCAGCGTCAGCCTGTCGTTCGCCGCCGTCCGCTCCTCGATCCCGGCCATCATCTGGCGGATATCCGGCGCCAGCCCCTCGCGGTCGCCGAGAAACAGCACCCGCGCGCCCCGCCGCGACAATTCCGCCGCCTCCCGCCGCATATAGCGGCGAAACAGGTTCATCAGCCCCGCGACCTCCTCGTCCGAGCGTTTCCAGTTCTCGGTCGAGAAGGCGAAGAGCGTGAGGATCTCCACGCCGAGATCCGGGCACGCCTCCACCACCGAGCGCACCGCGTCGGCGCCCTTGCGGTGCCCGGCCAGCCGCGGCAGGCCGCGCGTCGTCGCCCAGCGCCCGTTGCCATCCATGATGATCGCAACGTGGCGCGCGCGGCGCGCCGGCGTGTCAGGCGTGTCGTCTCGAAATTCCGCGCGCCCCATCCCGCAGCCGATCCTTGTTTCCCTCGCCCGACGCCGCCCGCGTCACACCCGCATGATCTCGTCCTGCTTCGCCTGAAGCGCCTCGTCGATCTTGCTGATCCCCGCGTCCGTCAACGCCTGAACCTCGTCCGACCAGAGCTTCTGGTCGTCCTCGCTCATGCCCGCCGCCTTGGCCTTCTTCACCTGGTCCATGCCGTCGCGGCGCACATTGCGCACCGCGATCCGCGCATTCTCGGCGTATTGGCCGGCAAGTTTGGCGAGTTCGCGGCGCCTTTCCTCATTCAGTTCGGGGATCGGCAACCGCAGGATGCTGCCGTCGACGACCGGATTGATGCCGATCCCGGAGGAGCGGATCGCCTTTTCGACTTTCGCCACCAGGCTCTTGTCCCATACGTTCAGCGTCAGCATCCGCGGCTCCGGCACGTTCACCGTCGCCACCTGGTTGATCGGCGTCATCGTTCCATACGCGTCGACATGGATCGGCTCGATCATCGACGTGGACGCCCGCCCGGTTCTCAACGACTGGAACTCGGTTCTGAGATTCGTCAGCGCGCCGTCCATGCGCTTCTCGAGACCATCGAGATCAATCTCGATTTCGTCTTCCGCCATAACGTCCGTCGCTCCCACTCTCACGCCGCGCAAGCCCGTCGTCCACCCGTCGGACGCGCGTCAGGATTGCTCAACAATGGTGAATTTTCCCTTCCCGCTCAAGACCGCGGCGAGCCCGCCCTCATGTTGCAGGGAGAAAACGATGATCGGCAGCGCGTTGTCGCGCGCAAGCGCGATGGCCGAGGCGTCCATGACCTTCAGGTTTTTTCGGAGCACTTCGTCATAGCTGATGCGGCTGTAATGCTTCGCGTCAGGGTTGATCTTCGGGTCGCTGTCATAGATCCCGTCGACCTGCGTGCCCTTGTAGATCGCGCCGCAATTCATCTCCATCGCCCTCAGCGTCGCCGCCGTGTCGGTGGTGAAATAGGGATTGCCGGTGCCCGCCGCGAAGATGCAGATCCGCTTCTTCTCCAGATGCCGGACCGCGCGGCGCCGGATATAGGGCTCGCAGATCTGGTCCATCGGGATCGCCGAGATCACCCGCGTGTGCACGCCGAGCGTCTCCAGCGCCGATTGCATGCCGAGCGCGTTCATGATCGTCGCCAGCATGCCCATGTAGTCCGCCGACGCGCGCTCCATCCCCTGCGCCGCCCCGGAGAGCCCGCGAAAGATGTTGCCGCCGCCGATCACCATGCAGATCTCGACGCCAAGCTCGTGAACCCGGATGATCTCCTCGGCCAGGCGGGCCACCGTCGGCGGATGCAGCCCGAAGCCTTGATCGCCCATCAGCGCTTCGCCGGAAATCTTCAGCAGGATCCGCGGATAGATAGGCCTCGGCGCGTCATCGACTTCGACAGGCATGTCCGATTCCTTCATCCATGTCCGCGCGCAACCTGTCGGAAAAGCCGCGAAATCGCAAGACATCGCCACAGCTGTAAACGCGCGAGGCCGCCCGGCCCCGCGCATAGGCGTCAATCTCGGGCCGGTTCAGCCGCCCATGGTCTTGGCGACTTCGGCCGCGAAGTCCTCTTCGACCCGCTCGACCCCCTCGCCGACCTGCATGCGGACGAATCCGGTGATCGTGTAGGGCCCGGCCTCGGCCACCGCCTTCCCCACCGTCAGGTCGGGATTGATGACGAACGCCTGCTTCAGGAGGCAGACCTCCTGGAGAAACTTGTTCATCCGCCCGGTGATCATCTTCTCGATCACCGCTTCGGGCTTGCCGCTCTCGCGGGCCTGCTCGGTCAGAACATGCTTCTCGCGCTCGATCAGCGCCGGGTCCAGATCGCTCTCGTCGAGCGAGGCCGGGCTGGTCGCCGCGACATGCATCGCCACCTGCCGGCCGATCGCTTCCGCGCCCGCCGCGTCGCCGCCGTCGACGCCGACCAGAACGCCGATCTTGCCCATGCCGTCCGTCGCCGCGTTATGCACATAGGTCGCGACATGGTCCGCCTCGATCCGGGCCATGCGCCGGAGCGACAGGTTCTCGCCGATGGTGGCGATCTTCGCCGTCACCGTGTCGGCGACGGTGCGCCCGTCGAGCGGCGCGGCCAGAAGCCCGTCGAAGTCCTTCACGTCCAGCGCCGTCTCCGCGATCGCGGCCACCATCGCCTGGAACTCGGCGTTCCGCGCGACGAAATCGGTCTCGGAGTTGATCTCCACCGCGACGCCGACGCCCCCTTTCGACGCCACGCCGACGAGGCCCTCGGCCGCCGTGCGCCCGGATTTCTTCGCCGCCTGCGAAAGCCCCTTGGCGCGCAGCCAGTCGACCGCCGCCTCGACGTCGCCGCCGGTTTCGGTCAGCGCCTTCTTCGCGTCCATCATGCCCGCGCCGGTCATGTCGCGCAGGTCTTTCACGTCCTTGGCCGTGATCGCCATCGTTGTCGCTCCTCAGTGTCGCCGGCGCGCCGGCCGGAGGCCGGGGCGCGCGGCGATGGAAAGAACGCCGGGCGGCGAGGTCGCGGCGCCCGGCGGGATGAAGACTGCGCGGCGCGCGTCAGTTGGACGCCGGCGTCTCTTCCGTGGGGGCCGCAGGGGTCTCCGCGGCGGCCGCCTCGGGAGCGGGCGCGGCTTCGGCCGGCGCCGCCTCCGCAGCCGGCTCGGCGGCCGGAGCCGCCTCTTCGACCGGCGCCGCCACCGCCTCTTCGACCAGCGGCTCCTCGGCCTCGCCGATGTCGAACCCGGCCGCGCCCATCTGCACCGCCATGCCGTCAAGCGCGGCGTCCGAGGCGAGGTCGCAATAGAGCTTGATCGCCCGCGCCGCGTCGTCGTTGCCCGGGATCGGATAGGTGACGCCCGACGGGTCGGAATTGGAGTCGAGCACCGCGATGACCGGAATGCCGAGCTTGTTCGCCTCGGCGACGGCCAGCGCCTCCTTGTTGGTGTCGATCACGAAAACCATGTCCGGCACGCCGCCCATCTCGCGGATGCCGCCGAGGGACGCGGTCAGCTTCGCCCGCTCGCGGTCGAGGTTGAGCCGCTCCTTCTTGGTCAGCGCGTCGGCGCCGCCGCCTTCCAGCAGCTCGTCCAGCTTCCGCATCCGGGAGATCGAGTTCGAGATCGTCTTCCAGTTGGTCAGCGTGCCGCCGAGCCAGCGGTGGTTCATGTAATACTGCGCGCAGCGCTCCGCCGCCTCGGCGACGCCCTTGGCCGCCTGGCGCTTGGTGCCGACGAACAGGATCCGCCCGCCCCGCGATACGGTGTCGCGCATCGCCTGCAGCGCCGCGTCCAGCAGCGGGACGGTCTGCGTCAGGTCGAGAATGTGAATGCCGTTCCTGTCGCCATAGATGTACTGCCCCATCTTGGGGTTCCATCTGTGCGTCTGGTGGCCGAAATGGACGCCCGCTTCGAGAAGCTGGCGCAGGGAAAACTCAGGCAGTGCCATGTTCCGGTGGTCCTCTTTCCGGTTTCGCCGCTGCGGGGTCAGGGCGTGCGCCCAACCGGCGGACCGCGCGGGATGTCTCCCCGTCCGGCCCAATCCCCGCATGTGGATTTCGTGCGCGGGCAATACCCTCCCCCGGCGCAGGATGCAAGCGCCTCTGCGGCCGGGCGGCGGCGTCCCGGCGCGGGCTGCGCCGGCGCCGGCCTCCCGCCGCAACGAAAACGGCGCCCGCAAGGGCGCCGTCGGCGTCTTCGGATCGGTTTCGGGTTACGCGGCGCGCGCCCCCCGGCGGCGGCCTCCGATGAAGCCGAGCCCGGCGATCGCCGCGAGGAACAGCGGCAGCGCCGCCGGCAGCGGGACCGCCGCGACGGGCGTCGCGACCACATCGTCTATCCGGATATTTCCGCCGTTGACGGACGAGAACGCGATCGCCCTGACATTGTCGAAAAACCCGGTGTAGACATTGCGGAAATCGATGACGTGATAGCCGTTGTTATGGCCCCAGTCCGACACCGCGAACGACAGCGACATCGCGTTGTCGCCGGTTACGGTCAGCGTGTTCGAGCCGCCGTTCCCGGCCCCCAGCAGCGAGAAGCCGAGCGAGTCGAGGCTGAACGCATCGCCGCCCCGGCTCATCGTCGTCGTCTCGTTGTCATTGAGCGCGAGGCAGGCGCCGTCGGCGCAATTGCCCTTCACCATCCGGTAGGGCGAGAACGTGAAACCGTCCTCGGAATAGATCGCGCCGGACACTTTCTTGTCGCCGAACGTGACGGCGCTCGCGGCGCCGGCGGTCATCGTCAAGGCGATGGCGGCCGCGGCGGCCATCGCGCCGATCCTGGTCAGGTTTCGCATCGAACTGAATTCCCCAATTTATTATCTTGTCAACCAAACGTGGGCGTCATGGCTGATTGGCGCCATGGCCCGCCCGCGACCCACAAAGCACGTCCAAACTCATTCACGTCACATTTAAATTCATATTACGGCATTTGGTGCGCCATCACGCTTGAATCAATGGGAATTGACTGAATAATTCATCTTTTTAGTGGGCGTGACGTCGGGTCATTTCTGAAGCCCGCCGCATAAATTCAATATTTTGGCGCACTTAGGCGACGGCGCTCCTTCGGGAGATCACTTTCCCCGCATGGTTGCAGAAGGCTGTGGAGATCGCCGGCCTTGTCCGCTCATTCGACGCCCGAGGCCGGCGGCGGGCGGGCTTCATGAGCCCCCCGAACCCGCGCGCCGGGCGGCCTCCGTGCGATACGTTTTTCATTTATTGTTATTTTTCAATATATTAACCCCCTTATCGCGTGCGATAACGCACCGCTTAGCCCGCCTTTAACCCCCGCTCCGCCCTAGTGGCGGGCGAAACGGCGAAGGGATGCGGATGGCGACGCTGGCGTATACGGTCGCCTTCCACGGCATGGAGGCGCGGGAGGTCGAGGTGCAATGCCACCTCGCCGCGGGCCTGCCCGCCTTCACCCTCGTCGGCCTCCCCGACAAGGCCGTCGCCGAGTCGAAGGAGCGGGTTCGCGCGGCGCTGAACGCCATCGGCCTCGCCCTGCCGCCGCGCCGGATCACCATCAATCTCGCCCCCGCCGACCTGCCGAAGGAGGGCGCGCATTTCGATCTCCCCATCGCCCTCGCCCTCCTCGCCGCGCTGGAGGCCGCGCCCGCCGACGAGGTCGCGCGCTGCACCGCCATGGGGGAGCTCTCCCTCGACGGCCGGATCGGGCGCGTCGCGGGCGCGCTGCCGGCGGCGCTGGCGGCGGCCGAGGCGGACCGGGATTTCATCTGCCCCGCCGCCTGCGGCCCGGAAGCCGCCATCGTCGGCGCCGCGCGCGTCCTCGCGCCGGAGACGCTGGTTCAGCTGATCAACCATTTCTCCGGGCGCCAGCCCCTCCCCGCGCCCGAGCCGGCGGCGCCGGCCAACGACCGCGCGTTGAAGGACCTCGCCGACGTCCGCGGCCAGGAAACGGCGCGCCGCGCGCTGGAGGTCGCCGCGGCCGGCGGCCACAACATGCTGATGATCGGCCCGCCCGGCGCCGGGAAGTCCATGCTGGCGGAGCGGCTGCCCGGGATCCTGCCGCCGATGGAGCCGGCCGAGGCGCTGGAGGTCTCGATGATCCACTCCGTCGCCGGCCTTTTCACCGACGGCCGCCTGCTCCGGCGCCGGCCCTTTCTCGACCCGCATTACGGCGCCTCGATGGCGGCGATGGTCGGCGGCGGCCGGCGCGCGGCGCCCGGACAGATCAGCCTCGCCCATAACGGGGTGCTGTTTCTGGACGAGCTGCCCGAATTCGGCCGCCCCGTGCTCGAAAGCCTCCGCCAGCCGCTGGAGACGGGAGAGACCTTCATCGCCCGGGCCAACGCGCATGTCCGCTACCCCGCGCGGTTTCAGCTCATCGCGGCGATGAACCCCTGCCGGTGCGGGCAGATGGCGGATCCGGCGTTGGCCTGCTCGCGCGCGCCGACCTGCGGGCTCGACTATCAGGCGCGGATCTCCGGGCCGCTGCTGGATCGGATGGATGTGCAGATCGAGCTGCCCGCGGTCACGCCGCGCGACCTCTCGAACGCGCCGAAGGGGGAGCCGTCCGTCTCGGTCGCCGCCCGCGTCGCGGCGGCGCGGGCGCGGCAGAGAGCGCGGTTCGAGGAGCGGGGGCTGACGCTCCGGACCAACGCCGAGCTTTCCGGGGACGCGCTGGAGGAGATCGCCGCGCCGGATCGGGAGGGCCGCGCCCTGCTCGACCGGGCCGCGGAGAAGCTCCGCCTCACCGGGCGGGGATATCACCGGGTGATGCGGCTCGCGCGGACCATCGCCGATCTCGACGGGCGGGAGACGGTGGGGCGCCGGCATATCGCCGAGGCGGCCGGCTACAGGCGGGCGCCGCTCAAGCGGTGACCGGGGCGGAAAAGCGCGTTATCGCACGCGATAACGCCGCAACATATTGTAATTGCAAGATTTTTAAAAATGCGTGATTCACGCGGCGCCGCGATAGCGCAATCCTGGGGCGCGCGATCGCCATGGACTCGCCGCGCCCGGGCCAATAAATGGCGCAGGTCGAGCGCGGTTGGCCTAGACTTCCCCCATACGGCCCCGACCGGGGAGGCCATCGGCGCCCAGACGGACGGTCGGGAAGGTGAAGACGCGCGGAAACTGTGGCCCGGAGCATCGAGAATCCCTGACATGAGACGTTCCCGATGAGCGACGCGCCCATGGATCCGGAGGCGCCTTTCTGGAGCCGGCTCCGGCCGGCGGCGCCCTATATCGTCACGGCCGCGCTCTTCGTTCTCGGGGCTTTCGCGCTTTATCACCTGCTGAGGCCCGTCGATCTGGATCAGGTCATGGCGCAGGTGCGCGGGACGCCGCGGCGGATCATCGCCCTGAGCCTGCTGGCGACCTTCACGGGATATGCGGCCCTGATCGGATATGATTGGTCGGCGCTCAGATATCTGGGCAAGACCCTGCCCTTGCCGACGATCATGACCGGCGGGTTTCTCGGATACGCCCTCGGCAACACGATCGGGGCCGGCCCCCTCACCGGGGGCGCGGTGCGCTATCGCATCTATTCCGCTCTGGGGCTGACCGGATACGATATCGCGGCGATTGCGATTTTCGGCTCCGTCGCGTTTGGCCTCGGCGCCGCGGTCATCGGCTTCGGCGCGCTCGCCTATCATCCCGAGGCCCTGAAATCGCTCACCTCCCTCAGCCCGCCGATGGTGCGGGGGATCGCGATCGGCGCCCTGCTGGCCTCGCTCGGACTGGTCGGCGCCCTCGCGCTGCGGCGATCCGAGATCCGGATTCGCGGCCACCGCTTCAAGACGCCGTCCTCCGGCCTCATCCTCGGCCAGTTCATCTTCACCGCCATCGAGATCGTGATGGCCGCGACCGTTCTCTATCTTCTGCTGCCGGCGAGCGCCCTTGGCTTCGCGACGTTCCTGGCCGTGTTCGCGGCGGCGATCCTCGCCGGCGTGGCGAGCCATGTGCCGGGCGGGGTCGGCGTGTTCGAGACCATCATCATCGCCGCGCTCCCGGCGTCGGTTCCGGTGGAGCAGGCCGCGGCCGGGCTGCTGCTCTATCGGCTGATCTATTATCTCGCGCCCTTCTCTCTGGCGCTGGTTCTTCTGGCGCTCAGCGAGCTGCGCATGGCGAGCGGCAGAATCCACTCGTCCCGGCTTCAGGCGCTCGCGCCGGTGTTCGGCGCCGTCAGCGCGATCGCGCCGCTGGCGATGTCGGCCATGGTGTTCGGGTCCGGCGTCGTCATGCTTCTGTCGTCGCTGATCCCGCCGACGAGCGAGTTCGCCGACGATCTGGAGCTCCTGCTTCCGCTCGGCTTCGTCGAAGGCGGCGCGCTGTTGTCGAGCGCGATCGGGGTCGCTCTGCTGGTCATCGCGCATGGGATGCTGCGGCGGGCCGAAGGCGCGTACTGGCTGGCGATGCTCGCGCTCGCGTCGGGAATCGCGGCTTCGCTGATGCAGGGGCTGGACTATGACCGGGCCGCGGCGCTCTTCGTCATGCTGCTGGTGCTGACGCCCTGCCGGCGGGAGTTCTTCCGCAGCACGCGGCTCACCCGCAATCCGCTGTCGTTCAGGTGGCTGCTGCTGGTGTCGGCGGTGGCGGTCACGGCGCTCGCGGTGTTTTTCTTCGCGCACAAGGCGACCCCGTTCAGCAACGATCTCTGGTGGCGGTTCGCGGCGAACGAGGCGGCGCCCCGCGCCCTGCGGGCCGGGCTTCTCGGCTCCATCGTCATCGCCACCCTGACCCTGGTGATGGCGATGCGCCCGCCCCGGATCAGGGCGAGCCTCCCCTCCCGGGGCGACGTGAAACGGGCGGGGCGCATCGCCGCCGCGCAGGCCAGCCCCGACGCGAATTTCGTCCTCACCGGCGACAAGTCGATCCTGTTCTCCGACAATGGGCGCGCGTTCCTGATGTACCGGGCGCAGGGGCGCTCATGGATCGCGCTCGGCGATCCGGTGGGCGATCCGGACGAGGCGGCGCACCTGGCGTGGAAGTTCCATGACGCGGCGAACGCCGCCGGCGCGCGCGCCATCTTCTATGAGGCGACGGCGACCTATCTGTCGCTCTGGGCGGAGATGGGCTTCGCCATTCACAAGATGGGCGAAGAAGCGGTCGTCCATCTCGGCGCGTTCTCCCTCGAAGGCGGCGAGCGCAAGAAGCTGCGCGCCGCCTACAGCCGGGCGGGCCGGGACGGGCTGAGCTTCGAGATTCTTCCGGCCCCGGTCGACGATGCGACGCTCGCGGCGATGCGGGCGATCTCGGACCAGTGGCTGGCGGGCAAGAAGCGCAAGGAGAAGCAGTTTTCGGTCGGCCGCTTCGACGAGGCCTATCTGCGCGAATTCCCGATCGCGATCGTCCGGCACGACGGGCGCATGGTCGCGTTCGCGAACATTCTGACGACGGAGCTGAAGGAGATGGCGTCGATCGATCTGATGCGCCATGTCGACGACGCGCCGTCCGGGTTGATGGAATATCTGTTCATCGCCCTGATGCTGCGCCTCAAGGCCGACGGATACGCGGCGCTCAGTCTCGGCATGGCCCCGCTCGCCGGGCTGGAGACGCGCAGGGGCAGCCGCTGGACCATGAAGCTCGGCGCGCTGGTCTATCGCCATGGCGGACATTTCTACAACTTCGAAGGGCTCCGCGCCTTCAAGAGCAAGTTCAACCCGGAATGGCGCGCGCGGTTCCTGGTCGCGCCGCCCCGCGCGAACATCCTGGTGATCGCCGCCGACGCCGCCGCGCTCGTCTCGGGCGGCGCCCGGCGGCGCATCTGATCCGCGTCACGCAGGCGCCCGCGGCTGACCCGCCGCCCATCCTCGGGAGAAGTGAAACGCACCCCCGCCCTTCGCTTCCGCGCCGCCCGTCGCGGCGCGGAAGCCGGTTCACGCGTCAATCATCCAGCAGCAGCGCCCCGCCGACCGCGAGCGCGCCCGCCGCCACCGCAGCGGCGACATTCGGGTTGATCTGGCCGTTCGAGAACATCGGACTCGTCGACGAGGCCCTGGGAATGTTGGTCTCCTCAACCAGACGCCGGACCATGTCCTGGTCGAGAAAGCGCCCGGGCGTCAGGCCGCGCGCGCTCCGATAGGCGGAGATCGCCGTTCGCGTCTCCTCGGCGAATTCACCGTCCGCCGGCCCGGGATTGAAACCGGCCCGGGCGAGCCGCGTCTCCACTTCGGCGCGCTGGCGCGAATCGTAGCCGAGCGCATTCTCCGCGTTGCGATGCGCCTCCCGCTGCTCCGCCTGGTACTGGCGCCGGGTCTCGCGCTGGGTGAGCGGCTCGGCCTTGTCGCCATAGGTGACGCCGTAGATCTCGGTCAGCGCCTCATCCGCGTGCAGGCCGTTCGGGTAGACATCGAGATAGGCCCGGTACCCCTCGTCGGAGTCGATGCGTTGCGCCTCGCGCCAGTCGCGAAGCTCCGCGAAACTCGCGCCCCGCTCCGAGCGCTCCACCGACGCCGCGGCGGCGTTGATCTCTCCGCCGGTCAGCGCGGCGTACTCATCCGCGGTGAGATACCCCGTGGCCTCGCCGCCGCTGGCGCGCTGATAGCTGCTGAGCGCGCTGCGGGTCCCGGCCCCGAAAACACCGTCGACGCCCCGCGTATCGTACCCCCGCGCCACCAGACCGGTCTGAATCCGGCGCTTGTCCGCGCTGGAAAGGCCGAGCGCGGCCTCGCGGGCGTAGGGCGTGGTCGGGGCGGGCGTCGGCGCGGCGCTCTGGTCGGTCCCGACGCCAAGCAGGCGGTTGCGGGCCAGCGGCGCGAAGTCGCCGTCCGGATACCGATCGAGATAGGCGCGGTAATCCGCCGTCTGCCCGGCCTGCTCCGCGGAGCGCCAGAACTGCATTTCGGACTCGCTCGCGGCGAAGGCGGGCTGCATGTAAAGCCCGCCGCCGATCGCCAGAATCGCCGCCAGCGCTGTCGTGGTCCGTCTCATCTCATCCTCCAGGTCAGGTGCGCCGGCCCGTCGTCGGGGGCGGCGCGGTCGGGGAGGAAACGCGCGCGCGCCGGCTCCGTTCCCGAATCCGCGCGGCGGCGGGCCGGCGCCTCGCGTCAGAGGCTGGCCTGGATCTCCGCGATCGCGTCGAGCGCGACGGTGAGATCGGCGTGGGTCATGTCGAACTGGCCCATCGTCATCCGGATCACGTAGCGCCCCTCGTGCATGGTCTGGGTGAGATAGGTTCGCCCGTCCTCGTTGATCGCCTCGAGGAGCGCGCGGGTCGCCGCGTCGCCCGCCGCGCTCGCGAAGGTGAAGAGCGCGAGGCGCCGGGCGGTGACGATCTCCAGCCCCGGGATCGCCGCGATCCGCCGCTCGGCCTCCGCGGTCCAGGCGACATGGTTGCGGATCCGCGCCCGCAGCCCCTCCAGCCCGTAGGCGCGGAGCAGGAACCAGAGTTTCAGCGCCCGGAACCGCCGGCCGAGCGGCGCGGTCCATTCCGAGTAATTGACGATCCCGTCCGCGCCCTCCGTCTCCAGATAGGAGGGGCGGAGGCCGAGCGTGCGGATCTGCTCGGCCGGGTCCTTCAGGAACTGGATCGAGCAATCGAAATTCGCGCCGAGCCATTTGTGCGGATTGAAGACGATGCTGTCGGCCCGCTCCACCCCGGCCCAGAGCGGGCGGAACTCGGGGCAGATCATCGCGGAGCCGGCCCAGGCCGCGTCGACATGGGTGTAGAGCCCCTCGGCCTCGGCCACGTCGATCACCGCCGCCACCGGGTCGATGGCGCCGATCGCCGTGCCGCCGACGCAGATCATCACCCCCGCCGGCTTCAGCCCCGCCGCCCGGTCGGCGCGGATCGCCTCCCTGAGCGCGTCCGGGCGCATGGCGAAATCGGCGTCGGTTCCGACCCGGACCAGATTGTCCGACCCGATTCCGGCGATCCGGCAGGCCTTCTCGATGCTGGAATGGGTCTGCTCCGAGGCGTAGATCCGCGCCGGAGCCTCGCCGGCCACGCCGGAGCTGACGCCCCGCCAGCCCATCGAGCGCTCCCGCATCGTCAGCGCGGCGCAGAGCGTGGCGGTTGAGGCGCTGTCCTGGATCAGCCCGCGATAGCCCTCGGGCAGCCCCAGCGCCTGGCGGAGCCAGTCCACCATCCGGGTCTCGATCTCGGTTCCGGCCGGGCTCGCCTGCCAGATCAGGCAATTGGCCGAGATGGCGTTGGCGAGCTGCTCGGCGAGGATCGACGCCGGGGCCGCGTTCGCCGGGAAATAGGCCATGAAGCGGGGATGCTGCCAATGGGTCACGCCATCCGGCACGATCCGCTCGAAATCGGCGAAGATCTCCGCCATCGGCTCCGCCGCCTCGGGGGGCGCGGCCGGGAGCTGCGCCGCCACGGCGCCGGGGGTCAGCGGCGCGCGCACCTTCCGATCCCGAATCGTCTTGTGATACGCCACGGTCCAGTCCACCGCGCGCTTTCCCCAGGCGCCGTACTCGTCGAAATCCATCGCCGATCCTCCTTGCGGGACCGATACTCCCGGTGGGCGACTCTGTCACGCCGCGCCGGTTTGACACCGCCGCCGCCGCCGCTAGGGTCGCGCCAGTTCTCGCTGACCGAGCCCCCATGACCAGATTAGCGCCCTATCGCCCGCCCGCGCCGAAGCCCAGATCTCTCGCCGGGGCGTTCGCCTCCGCGCTTTTCGGCGCGCGGGACGTACTCTCGCTCCTGCCCGCTTCGGCTTATGAAACCTTCATCGGCCGCGCCCCGTCCGGCAAGCGGCCGATCTTCATCGTCAACCATCCGCATCTGGTGCGGCGGGTGCTGGTGGAGAATGTCGCGAATTATCCGAAGAGCGACCTGATGGTCGGCGCGCTGTCGCCGCTGGTCGGCGACGGCATGTTCATCTCCGGCGGCGAGACCTGGGCGCGCCAGCGGGCGATGATCGACCCCGCTTTCGCGCATATGCGGATCAAGACCGCCTTCGCGCAGATGGCCGAAGCGGTCGGCGCGTTCGAATCGAGGCTCGACGCGGCGGCGGCCGAGCCCCGCGTCCTCGACGAGGAGATGACCCGGCTCACCGCCGACATCGTGTTCAGGACCATCTTCTCCGAGCCGATCGAGGGCGAGCACGCGAGCGTCGTCTTTCACGCCTTCGCCGAATTTCAGAACAACGTGCCCCAGATCGAGCGGGACGCGGTGCTGGAGACCGAGCCCTGGCAGAAGATCGAGACGCCGGCCCGCGTCCTCGAGATGTGCGCGGTGATCCGCGAGCGGCTCGGCATGATGATCGACCGGCGGCTGGAAAGCGGCGAGCGGCGCGCGGACATCGCCGGAGACGTGATCGCGGCGCGCGACCCCGACACCGGCGACGCCTTCACCCGCGAGGAGCTGATCGACCAGATCGCGGTGTTCTTCCTCGCCGGGCACGAGACCTCGGCGAGCGCGCTCACCTGGGCGCTTTTCGTGCTCTCGCAGACGCCGGAGGCGCTGACGCGGATCCGGGAGGAGGTCGCCGCCGTCGCCGGCGACGGGCCGATCCTGTTTCAGCATGTCCGCGCGCTCGGCTTCACGCGGAACGTGTTCCGGGAGGTGCTGCGGCTTTACCCGCCGGTCTCCTTCATCACCCGGATCGCGCTCGAGGACGATGAGATCGGCGGCCAGGCGATTCCGTCCGGCTCGCTGGTCGTGGTCTCGCCCTGGTTGATCCACCGGCACCGGAAGTTCTGGCGGCGCCCGGAGATTTTCGATCCCGACCGGTTTCTGCCGGGGCGCCAGACGAAGATATCGACCCTCGCCTATCTCCCGTTCGGGCTCGGGCCGCGGGTGTGCAGCGGCGCGAGCTTCGCGACCACGGAAAGCGTGCTGATCATGGCCTCGGTCGCCCGCCGCTACGAGATCGAGACGCTCAATCCGGGCCGCGTGGCCCCGGTCGGCAAACTGACCACGCGGCCGAAGGAGCCGATCCGGATGCGCTTCGCCCGGCGGTGAGCCGGCGCGCCCGTCAGCCTTTCAGCCCTTCAGCATCTCGTCGACGGCGGCGCGGCCGGCGCCGCCGATCAGGGGCTGGAGATCGCCGGCGAACATCGCCTCGCCCGCCTCGATCGTCATCCGCTGCGCGACCCGCGCCAATGTCGAGCCGATCGAGATCCGCGCGGCGCCGAGCGCGGCGATCCCGGCGACGCCGAGCGCGGCCATGTCCGGCGTCGTCAGCACGTTCACGCGCGCGCCGCTCGCGGTCAGCGTCTTCACCCCCTCGGCGGGGAGCGTCGGCGCGTAGACCACATCCGCGCCAAGCTCCGCGAAGGCGAGGCAGCGCCGGATCCCCTCCGCCGCGTCATAGCGCCCGGTCAGCACCCCGTCGGCCCGGACCGTGAGCACGAGGCCATGCCGTTTGGCCGCCGCGATCGCCGCTTTCGCGCGCGCCATCGCGACGTCGAACGGATAGGCGTCGCCGGAGGGCGCGATCGTGTCCTCGATCGAACAGCCGGCGAGCCCGGCCTCCGCCGCCATCTCCACCGTCTCGGCGACGAACTCCGGCGCGTCGCCATAGCCGTTCTCGAAATCGCCGCTGACCGGCAGCCCGGTCGCCTCCGAGATCGCCTTCGCGTGGGCGAGCGCCTCGTCGCGGCTCACATGGCCGAGATCGGGGCGCCCGAGCGTGAAGGCGTGGCCGGCGGACGTGGTTCCGAACGCCTTCGCGCCCTTGGCCTTCAGCACGAGCGCCGAGCCGATATCCCACGGGTTCGCCATCAGAAGCGGCGCCCCCGGCTTGTGCAGATCACGAAACCTCTCACGCTTCCGGCTCGCCTCGCTCATGGTCCTTTTCCTTTCGTTTCTTCCGCCGCCCGCCTCGCGGGGCGGCTCCACGCCCCGCGTCGCCGCGAAAATCGGCGCCCCATATGCGATTGAACCATGCTCCCGGCGGCGGACGCGTTGCAAGGGTGGAGCGGGAGCGCCGGGTCACGTATTCTTGCGGGAACCGTCGGCGGGGAAAGGCTGAGCGATGGTCGTGAACCGCATTGTCTCGGCTGTCGGGACCGGCTCGATCGCCGAGCTTCGGGCCTTCTACGCCGATCTCTTCGGTCTGGAGGCGGTCATGGATCACGGATGGTTCATGACGCTGGCGTCCGGCGAGGCCCAGCCGGTCCAGATCGGCCTCGCGGGCGCGGCGGCTCGGCCACGCCATCGTCTACGACATCACGGGCGAACCATGGGGGGCGCGGCGGTTCTTCATCCGCGATCCGGCGGGAACGCTGCTGAACATTCTCGCCCATCCGGGCTGAACGGGCGGGCGGCGCACCGGCCGCCCGTTCGGCTGGCGCCGGTCAGCCGTTGTTGGTCAGGACGATGAACCGGCGCCCGCCTTCGGACAGGAGCAGGATCAGGATCGATTTCCGCTCCTCCTCCTTCGCCTTCGCGATCCCGCCGCGCACGTCGGCCGGCGTCGCGACCTCCGATTCGGCGACCTCCATGATCACGTCGCCGGGCCGGACGCCCTTCTTCGCCGCTTCGCTGTTGGCGTCCACCTCGGTCACCAGCACGCCTTTCGCGCCTTCGGCGACGCCGTAATCCTTCCGGTTCTTCGCGGTCAGCGGCTCCATCTTCATGCCGAGCGCGGACTCCGCGACCGAGGGGGATTCCGGCGTGTCGACCTCCGCCGCGATCTCGCCCTCGCCCTCGTCGAGAAGGCCGAGCACGACCTTCACGGTCTGGGTCTTGCCCTTGCGCCAGACGACGACGCGGACATCCTTGCCGACCTCGGTCTCCGCCACCATGCGCGGCAGATCGCGCATCTCGGCGATGTCGCGGCCGTCGAATTTCATGATCACGTCGCCGGCCTCGATGCCGGCCTGCGCCGCCGGGCCGTCCGCCGTCACCTCGGCGACGAGCGCCCCCGCCGGCTTCGCGAGCGCGAGCCCTTCGGCCAGTTCCGGCGTCACCGCCTGGATCCGGACGCCGAGCCAGCCGCGCCGGGTCCGGCCGAACTCCCGAAGCTGCGAGACCACGGTCTTCACCAGCCCCGACGGGACCGAAAAGCCGATGCCGATGGAGCCGCCCGACGGCGAGATGATCGCCGTGTTCACCCCGATCACTTCGCCGGCCATGTTGAAGAGCGGCCCGCCGGAATTCCCCCGGTTGATCGCGGCGTCGGTCTGGATGAAGGCGTCATAGGGGCCGGAGTTTATGTCCCGGTTCCGCGCCGAGATGATCCCGGCCGAGACCGACCCCCCCAGCCCGAACGGATTGCCGATCGCCAGCACCCAGTCTCCGACGCGCGAGGCGGCGCTGTCGCCGAAATTGACGAAGACCAGCGGCGCCGGCGGCGTCACCTTCAGCACGGCGATGTCGGTTTTCGGGTCGGTGCCGATGATCGTCGCCGGGAGGGACGAGCCGTCGGAGAAGTTCACCACGATCTCGTCGGCGTTGTCGATCACGTGATTGTTGGTCACGACGACGCCGTCCGGGTCGATGATGAAGCCCGAGCCGAGCGAATTCGTCGTCTGCGGCCCGCGCGGGCCGTTATTGTCGAAAAAGTCCTTGAACAGCTCTTCGAACGGCGAGCCGGGCGGCAATTGCGGGCGCGGCCCGCGCTCCTCCGGCTCGATGGTTTGCGTGGTGGCGATGTTCACCACCGCCGGGCTGAGCCGTTGCGCCAGATCGGCGAAGCTGTCCGGCGCCGCGGCTGCGCGATCCGCCGGCGCGCCGAGGGCGAGGATCGCCGTCGCGGCGGCGAGCGTCACGGCTCTCGCCGTCCTGAGGGAAAGCAGGGGCAGGGTCACGTCTGGCCTCCTCGAAATTGTTTGCTCATCGCCGCGCCGACGCGCGGCCGGGATGTTCGCCGGCGTCGGAATAGGCCGAAAATACGATCATTCCAACGCCAGCGTTACACTTTATGTCACGGAGGTGAAAGCGTGGGCGTCGGCGGCTTTCGCCGCCGGCGCCGTTCATTTCAGGCGTTCGGGGTTCTTCAGATAGTCGTCGGCCGGCGGCTCGGCGTTCTTCAGATAGTCGAAGAACTCGCTGTCCGGCGTGATGACCATGGTCGAGTTCTCGCCCTTCAACGCATGCTCATAGGCCGCGAGCGACCGATAGAACGCGTAGAACTCCGGGTCGCGGCCATAGGCTTCGGCGAAGATCGCGCTTCGGGTGGCGTCCGCTTCACCGCGAATGATCTCGGCGTCGCGGCGGGCCTTGGAGACCAGCTCGACCGTCTGACGATCCGCGGTGGCGCGCACGACCTGCGCCGCCTCGGCGCCGCGGGCCCGCTCATCCGCCGCCTCGCGTTCGCGTTCGGCCTGCATCCGCGCGAAGGTCGCCTTGAGGTTCTGCTGCGGAAGATCCGCCCGCTTGATCCGGACGTCGATGATCTCGACGCCGAGATTCTCCGCCGGCCGCCGCGCGGCGTCGCGGATCTGGGTCATCATCGCCGCCCGGTCCGTCGACAGGATGTCGCGCGAGTTGACGTTGCCGAGCACGCCGCGAAGCGCCGCGTTCAGGACCGAATCCAGCCGTGACGCGCCGACCGATTCGCCGCCGCCCGCGACCGCGAGCCGGAACTTGACCGGATCGATGATCCGCCAGCGCGCGAAGGCCTCGACGACCAGCCGGCGCTCGTCCAGCGGCGTGACCTCGAGAGGTTCGGTCTCGAGCGGCAGGATGCGGTCTTCGTAATAGACCACGTTCTGGATGAACGGGATCTTGAAGTTGAGCCCCGGATCCTGCTGCACGTCCTTGACCTGGCCGAACTGCAGCACGATCGCCTGCTTGCGCTCGTCGACGATGTAGACCGATGAGACGATCGTGAAGAGAAGCGCCGCGACGACGCCGAGAATGATGTAACTGCGCGGCATCACTGGTCTCCCTTGTTGATGTCGTTCTGGCCAGCCTGGGCCGGCCTCGTTTTCCGCAGCTCGTTCAGCGGCAGATAGGGGACGACGCCCTGCCCGCCCGCCGCGCCATCGTCGATGATGACCTTGTCGATATCCGCGAACACGCGCTCCATGCTTTCAAGATAGAGACGCTTGCGGGTGACCTCCTGGGCCTTGGCGTACTCCTCGAAGATCGCCTTGAACCGGCTCGCCTCGCCGTCGGCCTCGTTCACCAGCTTCGCCCGGTAGCCTTCCGCCTCCTGCAGAAGCTGGGCGGATTCGCCGCGCGCTCCGGCGAGCCGCTTGTTCGCGTAGGCGTCGGCGCGTTTCTCGAGCGTGTCGCGCTCCTGCTCGGCCGCCTGCACGTCGCGGAAGCTGTCGATGACCTCCCTCGGCGGATCGGCCTTGTCGAGGTTGAGGCGGACGACGTTGATCCCGCTCTGATAGGTGTCCATCGTCGTCTGGATCAGGTCGCTCACCTGCTGGCTGACCTCGGCGCGGTCGCGGTTCAGGATCGGCTTCATCTCCGAGCGGCCGATCACCTCGCGCATCGCCGATTCGGCGACGGCGGTGACGGTGGCCTCCGGATCGGCCAGGTTGAACAGATAGGCCTCCGGATCCTTGACGTTCCAGACCAGCTGGAACCCGATGTCGATGATGTTGGCGTCGCCGGTGAGCATCAGCCCCTTGTCGGAGGCCTGGCTTTCGCGCGTGCCGGTCTGGAACGAGCCGATATCGACGGTGTTCTCCCGCGTGACCTGCACGATCTCCTTGGTCTGAACCGGCCAGAGGATGAAGTTGAGGCCCGGCGTGCCGATGCCGGTGCGCTCGCCGAAGGTGAGAATGACCGAACGCTCCTCCGGCTTCACGGTGTAGACCGCGTTCCAGAGATAGAACCCGATCGCCGCGACGGCGATCAGCGCGATTCCGCCCTTGCCGAGCCCGCCGGCGCCGCCGCCGCCGGGGCGCTTGCCGCGCCCGCCGCCGCCGCCGCCCATGATGACCTTCAGCCGCTCGCGCCCTTCACGCAGGATATCCTCGATATCCGGCGGGCGCTGCCCGCCGCCGCGGTCGCCTCCGCCGCCGCCGCCGCCCCAGGGGCTCTTGCCGCCGCCATCGCCGCCCCCGGTTCCCCAGGGTCCGCCTCCATTACTCGACATAGGCATATCTTCCTTTCCCGTGCGCGCCGGTCCGGTTCAGACCGGGTCGCGCATTGTCACAAGTTCTTCGGCGGCCGTCGGGTGCACCGCGACCGTCCGATCGAAATCCGCCTTCGTCGCGCCCATCTTCACCGCGACTCCGGCCAACTGGATCATCTCGCCGGCGCCGTGGCCGACGATATGAACGCCGCGCACGCGCTGGTCCTCGCGGGTCACGACCAGCTTCATGAGCATTTTCTCTTCCCGGCCCGACAGCGTCGCCATCATCGGGCGGAACACGGCCTTGTAGATGTCCACCTCGCCGAGCGCGCGCGCCTCGGCCTCGGTCAGCCCGACCGTGCCGATCTCCGGCTGGGTGAAGACCGCGGTGGGCACATCCGCGTGATCCGGCTTCGTCGGATTGGCGCCGAACACCGTCTCGACGAAGGCCGCGCCCTCCCGGATCGCCACCGGCGTCAGCGCGAGCCGGTCGGTGACGTCGCCGACCGCGTAGATCGAGGGGATGTTGGACTGCGACCAGTCGTCGACCGCGACCGCGCCGGATTCCGTCAGCGCGACCCCGGCCGCCTCCAGCCCCAGCCCTTCGGTGTTGGGCTTGCGGCCGGTGGCGTAGAACACGCAATCGAACGTGTCCGACGCGCCGTCGTCGAACAGGACCCGATGCGGCGCGCCGCCTTCGATCGAGACGACGTCGCGCCCGTAGCGGATGTCGATCCCCTTGGCGCTCATTTCCGCCGACAGATGCGCGCGCAGATCCTGATCGAAGCCGCGCAGGATGAGGTCGCGCCGGTAGACTTGCGTCACCTTCGCGCCGAGCCCGTGCAGGATGCAGGCGAATTCGCAGGCGATGAAGCCGCCGCCGACGATGAGAACCCGCTCCGGCGCCGCCGGAAGGTTGAAGATCTCGTTCGAGGTGATCGCATGTTCGGCGCCCGGAAAATCCGGAACGAAGGGCGTCCCGCCCGTCGCGACGAGGATATGCTTGGCGCTGACGGTCCGGCCCTCGGCGACGAGGCGCACGTCATGCGCGCCCGCGACCTCGGCGCGGGTGTGGAGCACCTCGGCCCCGGCCGCGGCGGCGTTCTTCGCGTAAAGCCCTTCGAGGCGGGCGATCTCCTTGTCCTTGGCCGCGATCAGGCGGCTCCAGTCGAACCGGGTCTCGCCGACCGACCAGCCGAACCCGGCCGCATCTTCGAACGCGTCCCGGAAGCTCGACGCGTAGACCATCAGCTTCTTCGGCACGCAGCCCCGGATGACGCAGGTGCCGCCAAAGCGGAATTCCTCGGCGATTCCGACGCGCGCGCCGAGGCCCGCCGCCATCCGCGCCGCGCGCACGCCGCCGGAGCCGCCGCCGATGACAAAAAGATCATAGTCGAAGCTTCCGCTCATACACTCCTCCCGATGCCGCCGTCGGGCCGTGTGTGGAGCCCCGCCATGGTCGAAGGCAATCTAGGCGCCCCACCCCCTGAACGCAATGACGCCCGCCGGTCAGGCGCCGTCCGGGCCGGGTTTTTCAACGACCGTCGCGCCGCCATCCTCGCGCCCGACGACCGCGGCGCGCGCCATGTCGATGAAAAGTCCGGTCTCCACCACGCCCGGCAGATTGTTGAGCCTGAGAGAGAGCCCCGGCGCGTCGCCGATCCGCCCGAGCGCGAGATCGACGATGTGATGGCCTTCGTCCGTCACCAGCGGCGCGCCGTCCGCCATCCGGAGCCGCGCGGCGCGCCCGTCCACGTCCTCGTCCGCGAGCGCCTCCGCGATCCGCTCCATCGTCGCGCGCCAGCCGAAGCGCACCACCTCGACCGGCAGCGGAAACGCGCCAAGCCGGGAGACCGCCTTGCCCGCATCCGCGATCACGATCATCCGCCGGGACGCCGCGGCGACGATCTTTTCCTGAAGGAGAGAGCCGCCGCCGCCCTTGATCAGGGTGAGGTCCGGGTCGAACTCGTCGGCCCCGTCGATCGTGAGATCGAGCGCGCCGACCTCGTCCAGCGCGCCGACGCGAAGCCCGCATTCCGCCGCGAGCCGCGCGGTCCGCGACGAGGTGGCGACGCAGAAGAGGCCGCTCGCGCCCATCCGCTCGCCGAGCAGGCGCACGAGGTGAACCGCCGTCGACCCGGTCCCGAGGCCAAGGCGCATGCCCGGCTCGACATAGTCGAGCGCGCGGCGCGCGGCGGCGAACTTCGCCCGTTCCGCAGGGGTTTTCGGCTCATCCACGATCAGGGTCTCCTCTGGGCTCAGCCTGCTTCAACAGCCCCTGAAGCGCCGCGTCAAGCCGCGCGCGCGGCAGGATGACGACCGCGCCCGCGCGGTCGAAGTCGAGCGTGACCGGCCCGGTCGCCTCGTTCGACGTGCCGACCCTCGCGCCCGCCTCGAAGCGGAGCCCGTCGACCGGCCAGCGCAGCCCCCGCCCCGAAAGGCTCGCGACCGTGCGCATCGGGAAGATCGAAATCCGGTCCCCCGGCTCCAGATCCAGCGACAGCGAGACCCCGGCGGAGAAGATCACATCCTCCGCCCCGATCATCAGGATCGGCCGCGGATCCGTGATCAGCGCATGGAGCGCGGCGAGCTGGTGATCCACCCGGCCGCCGAGAAAGCCGACGCAGAGGAAAAACGCCGCTTCGACGCGAAGAAGGCATTTTTCGAGATCCGTGGTCTCCTGCTCGGGCACATGGATCAGCCGCGCGCCGAGCCGGCGGCGCCAGCCCGCCACGTCTTCGAGCGAATCCAGGTCGCCGATGATCGCGTCCGGCGTCAGCCCCGCCGGCAGCGCGTTGGCGCCGCCATCGGCGCAGATCAGCGCCGCCGCCCGCGCCAGCGCCTCGTCCAGCGCCCCGGCCGTCTCCGCCGCCTCCGGCCCCGCGCCGAGCAGGGTCGCCCCGCGCGCGACGCGGATTGTCTCCTCCGGCCTCATTCACGCCCTTTCCTGCTCCGCGCCGCCGCCCCGGCGCCCGCTTTCGGGATGATCGCCTGTCGCTTTCGGCCCGATCCGGGTTAAGCTATATCCGGCGGGCGCATGAGACGAAACCGGGCGGGCCCGGACCGGCGCGTGGGGGCGCGATATGACGCAGACACGAAAACTCGACCTTTCGCTCGGCGCGTTCCGTTGCGAGATCGTCGGCTATGACGATCCGCACGCCATTCTCGGCCGCGTCGTCGAGCTGTTCTCCGAAACCGCGTCGGCGGAGGCGTGGATGGCGGCCAGCGGCGGGCCGCGCGGCGCCGATCTTCGCGCGCGCTTCGCCGAAAAGCTGCGCGAGGAGGCGGCGCGCCTCGACGCCGAGGTCGCGGCGGGGCCGGACGAGGTGCGCGTCGCGCGGAGGGACGCCGAGCCCGGCCTCGACGACGCGGGCCGCCCGCGCCTCGCCGCGACCGAGGTGATCAAGATGCCCCCCGGCATGGGGCCTGAACTGGAGCGGATGCGCGCCCGTTTCGCGCGGGAGGAGGCGGAGCGGCCGCTCCCGAAGCCGGCCGGCGAGGAGCGCTCCCTCTTCGACGACGACCACGAGCCGCCGAAGGAGGAGGAGACGCTGATCCTCTCCCGCGCCGATCGCGCGCCGTCGTCGAAAAGGGGGGAATGAGCCCGCGCGGGCGCGCCTCAGCCCTCCGGCCCCTCCTCCTTCGGCGCCGCCTTGCCGACGCCGCGAAACACGACGCGGAACGGCAGCGCCCAGAGCACCCCGAGCGCGATGTAGATCCCGAGTTCGAGCCAGAGCGGCGGCCGGTCGATCCAGTTCATCACCGTCACCGCCGCCACCACATAGAGCGGCAGCCAGACCAGCAGCAGCAGGAGAGAGAGCCGCCGCCGCGTCTTGTAGGAGAGCGCCACGCCGCCGCTCAATCCGCGAACGGATCGGTGACGAGGATGGTGTCGTCCCGCTCCGGCGAGGTCGAGAGCAGCGCGACCGGGCAGCCGATCAGCTCCTCCACCCGCCGGACATACTTGATCGCGGCCGCCGGGAGATCGGCCCATGAGCGCGCGCCCTCGGTGCTCTCCCGCCATCCGGGCAACGTCTCGTAGATCGGCTCGGCCGCCGCCTGCAGCGCCGCCGCCGTCGGCAGATGGTCGAGCACCTCGCCGCCGAGGCGATAGCCGGTGCAGATCCTCAGCTCGTCGAACCCGTCCAGCACGTCGAGCTTGGTGAGGGCGATGCCCGAGACCCCGCTCTGCATGCAGGTCTGGCGCACCAGAACCGCGTCGAACCAGCCGCAGCGGCGCTTGCGGCCGGTGACGGTGCCGAATTCGCGCCCGCGCTCGCCGAGGCGCCGCCCGTCGGCGTCATGCAGCTCGGTCGGGAACGGCCCTTCGCCGACCCGCGTCGTGTAGGCCTTGACGATGCCGAGCACGAAATCCACCGCGTTCGGGCCGAGCCCCGAGCCGGTCGCCGCCATGCCGGCGAGCGTGTTCGACGAGGTGACGTAGGGATACGTTCCGAAATCGACATCGAGCAGCGCGCCCTGCGCGCCCTCGAACAGGATCCGCTGCCCCGCCCGGCGCCGCTCCGCGAGCAGCCGCCAGACCGGCGCCGCATAGGGCAGGATCTCCGGCGCGATCGCCGTCAGCTCCGCCTTCAGCGCGGCGCGGTCGATCGGAGCGACGCCGAGCCCGCGCCGCAGCGCGTCATGATGCGCGAGAAGCCGGTCGAGCCGCCCCTCCAGCGTCGCCTCGTCGGCGAGATCGGCGACGCGGACCGCGCGCCGGCCGACCTTGTCCTCATAGGCCGGGCCGATGCCGCGCCCGGTGGTGCCGATCTTCTCGGTTCCCGCCGCAGCCTCGCGCAGCTGGTCGAGATCGCGGTGAATCGGCAGGATCAGCGGCGCGTTCTCCGCCACGGCGAAACTGGCCGGGGAGATCTCCGCGCCCTGCCCCCGCAGCACGCCGATCTCCTTCACCAGCGCCCACGGGTCGAGCACGACCCCGTTGCCGATCACGGAGAGCTTGCCCCGGCGGACGATGCCCGACGGCAGCAACGAGAGCTTGTAGGTCACGCCGCCGATCACCAGCGTATGGCCGGCGTTGTGCCCGCCCTGGAACCGGACGATCACGTCCGCGCGCTCCGAAAGCCAGTCGACTATCTTTCCCTTGCCTTCGTCGCCCCACTGGGCGCCGACGACCGCCACATTCGCCATGGATGAACTCCCTTGTAAGCGGCGCCCTTATAGGCGTGGCCGCCGCTCCCGGAAACCGCCAAACCGCCGCACGGGCGCCGGCGCGCGCAGCGCCCGGGCGCATCTCCCCGCGCGAGGCCTCATCAGGGCGCGGCGCCGACGGCGGAGATGTGTACTTGCCTATATGACGCGCCGCCGCCGAAGCGCGCCGGAGCGCGCCGGCCGATACACATCTTTATTATAGTGAATATTTCGTTTACCATACCCATTAAAATCTCTCGATTGCGGCGGGCGTCGGCGGGCGACAAAAAACATTGACATAATCGACAACACTGATCAATTTCAGCGCCAAATCTGGGGATTCATGCTTCGAGGGGGGTCGAAGAAGCCATGAGGTATTTTTCCACGGCTGTGATCGCATGCGCGCTGTCGGCGTTCGCCGTGGCGGCGGGCGCCGCCGACGACAGCGCCGAAAAGCGCCAGAAGCAGGCCGAGCTCTACGCGGAAATGCTGACCCGGCCGGCCGATCCGGAGCTGATGATCGCCTATGCGCGGGTCTCGGTCGAGCTGAGCGATTACGAGGCGGCGATCGCGACCCTCGAGCGGGCGCTGATCTACGAGCCGGACGAGCCGCTGACCGAGCTGGAGCTCGGCGTCGCCTATTTCCGCATCGGCTCCTACCGGATCGCGGAGGTTCACCTGAACGCGGCCCGGACGCACGGGCTGCCGCCGGAGCTGGACGCGCGCGCGGCGCAATACCAGGCCGAAATCGCGCGCCGGACGGAGGTCTCCCAGCTCTCCGGCGTCGCCTCCTTCGGCCTCGCCTACTCCTCGAACGCCAATCTCGGGCCGAAAAACGATCTGATCTCCTTTTTCGGGGTGCCCGCGATCATCCCCTCCTCCGCGACCGCGCAATCGGATATCGGCGCGCGCGCCGCGCTGTCGCTCCGCCACACATATGATCTCGGCCGCTCGAACAGCGACGCGCTGGTGACGGATCTCAATCTCTATTCCCTGCATTTCTTCGACGAGACCGACGGCGACGTCGATGTCGTCTCGCTCACCACCGGGCCCAATCTCGCGCTCGACAACCGCGCCTTCGGCGTCAAGATGCGCCCGTTCGTCAATCTCGGATATGCGCGCGTCGGCAACGACTCGCTCTATTCCGACTATGGCGTCGGCGCCGAATTTTCGCGGCCGGTGTCCGACACCCTCACGACCTTCGCGCGCTTCGATCTCAACCGGCGGGACTTCCACAACGGGTTCAGCGAGTTCGACAGCGTGATCTTCGGCGGCGAGATCGGCGCCTCCGCGCGCACCAGCCCCGGCGCGCAGATCAACGGCTCGATCTTCGCCGCCGCCGAGTTCACCGACGACAGCGACTTCGACAACCAGGAATTCGGCCTCAGAAGCTCCTTCACATATTCCTACGCCCCGGACATCGACATGGTGGACGGGCTCTGGACCGCCTCGGCCTACGCCCGCGCCACGCGGCGATACTTCGACGACGCGGTCCCCTATATCGACCCGACGCGAAGCCGCAGCGACAAGGAGTTCCGGATCGGACTCGGGCATCTCTTCCGCATTCAGGACGGGCTCGGGGTCCGCGCCGATGTGGACTACTACAACCGCGACTCGAACATCCCGAACTTCGATCTCGACAATCTGACCGGGGCGCTCTCGGTCGTTTACGAATTCTAGGAGCCGCGCGATGACATTTTCCGACCACCGTCCCCGCCTCCTGACCTGCGCCGCCGCCCTCGGCGCGGCGCTGCTGATCGCGCCCGCCGCCGGCGCGCAGGAGATCGGCGTCATGGGCGCGGCCAACCCCGCCATGACCGGAACCGCGCCGAGCGCGCCGCCCCGCCCGCTGCTGACCGGCGAGGCCGTCTTCAGCGACGACGACATCGTCTCCGGCCCGGACGGGCTCGGATTCGCGATGTTTCACGACCAGACGACATTGACCATCGCGCCGAACTCCCGGATCCGGCTCGACAAATATGTCTACGATCCGGCGAGCGAGCGCGGCGAGATCGGCGTCAGCCTGCTCCGCGGCGCGGTGCGGATGATCGGCGGCCGGGTGACGAAGACCGCCGACGCCACGATCCGCACGCCGACCGCCACCATCGGCATCCGCGGCGGCGCCGCGACGGTCGAGAGCTTTGACGACGGCGGCGCGCGGGTGACGCTGATCGGCGGCGAATACGCCCATGTCGCCACCGCGACCGACGAGCTCTACATCTCCCGCCCCGGCGGCTCCGCCGTCGTCGACCCAAATGGCGACGTGAGCTACGCCGGCGTGATCGACACCATGACGGCGGAACAGGTCACGGGGCTCTTCATCACGCCGGGCGATGGCGGCGCGCCGGCGGAACGGCTGCCGGCCTCCGCAGGCGGCCTCGCGACCGACAACTCCCTCGCGCCGGGCGCCGTCGTCGCCGAAGCGGTGGCGACCAACGGCCTCTTTCTCGAAACGACCTCGGTGCTTGACGACGCGTTCGACCTCAGCCGGGTCGAGGAGGTCGCGCAGGCCGCGGTGTATTCCGACATGGATCGGCTGGGCGCCCTGGTCGACAACGCCGATTTCGTCGATATCGGCGGAACCGGCGTGATCCAGGGGCAGCTGATCTGGACCAACACGTCCGATCTCGACCTGCACCTGATCCTGCCGAACAACGCCGGCGAGGTCGCCTGGTTCAACAAGACCGTCATCTTCAACGACAACCTGGCCACCGCCACGCTCGACGTGGACAATCTCGGCGGCGTCGTCAGCGTCGCGCCGAACAAGCGCGTGGAGAACATCGTCGTGAACGGCGACGATATTCCGAAGGGAACCTATGTCTTCTTCGTGGACGCGTTCACCGTCCGCGGCGAGGGCAAGACGTCCTATTCGCTGAACGTCACCGGCGACGGCGGCGGAACGATCCGGCGCCTGACCGGCGCCCTCGGCCCGGGCGAAGACAGCCCGAACGTCCAGGTGATCCGCTGACCCCAGCGGCCTGACCGCCGCCCGGCCCCGAGGGGCCGGGCGGCTCTCGCCTCGCTCAGAAGGTCAGCGCTTTCGCCTGAATGACCTGCGGCAGCGACATGATCTCCTTCAACATCCCCGGCTCGATCGGCTCATCGACGCCAATCAGCGCGATCGCCTCGCCGCCCCGATTCGCGCGGCCGAGCGCGAAGGTCGCGATGTTGATGTTGAGCGCCCCGAGCTTCTGCCCCAGCGCGCCGATGAAGCCTGGCGTATCGCTGTTCGTGGTGTAGAGCATGTGCTTCGAGGGCTCGCTCTCGAGATCGATGCCCTTGATCTGGATGATCCGCGGCTTGCCGTCGGAGAACACCGTTCCGGCCAGCGAGCGGGTCCGGACCTCCGTCGTCACGATCAGCCGGACATAGGAGCCATAGGCGCCCTGCGCGTCCTTGCGCGTCTCGGAGATCTTCATGCCGCGCTCGCGCGCGACCAGCGGCGCGGAGACCATGTTGACGCCGCCCTCGCCCACCAGCGGCGTGAGCAGCGCCGCCACCAGCGCGGCGGTCAGCGGACGGAGATTGAGCTCCCCGACCTCGCCGACATATTCGATCTCCAGCTCCTTGATCGGGTTCTCCGTCACCTGGCCGGCGAACCCGCCGAGCTTCTCGCAAAGCCCGATCCAGGGCTTCAGCAGCGGCGCCTCCTCCGCCGTCACCGACGGCGCGTTGATCGCGTTCGAGATCGCGCCCTGCATGAGGTAGTCCGACATCTGCTCCGCCACCTGAAGCGCGACGTTCTCCTGCGCTTCGGTGGTCGCCGCGCCGAGATGCGGGGTCGCGACGAAGTTCGGGCAGCCGAGGAGCGGGTTCTCCGTCGCCGGCTCCACCGCGAACACGTCGAACCCGGCGCCGGCCAGCGCGCCGGATTTCAGCGCCGCGGCCACCGCCGCCTCGTCGACCAGCCCGCCCCGCGCGCAGTTGATCAGCCGGGCCCCCGGCTTCATCAGCGCCACGCGCTCCGCGGAGAGGATGTTGGCGGTCTTCTCCGTCTTCGGCAGATGCAGCGAGACGAAATCGGCCCGCTTGAGCAGCGTCTCGACATCGGCGACCTTCTCGACGCCGAGATCCTGCGCGCGGTCGGCGGAGAGGAAAGGGTCGAACGCGATCACCTTCATCTTCAGCCCGACGCCGCGCGCCGCGACGACCGAGCCGATATTGCCGCAGCCGATGAGGCCCAGCGTCTTGCCGGTCAGCTCCACTCCCATGAAGCGGGATTTCTCCCATTTTCCGGCCTGGGTTGAGGCGTCGGCGGCGGGGATCTGCCGCGCCACCGCGAACATCATCGCGATCGCGTGTTCGGCGGTGGTGATCGCGTTTCCGAACGGCGTGTTCATCACCACGACGCCCTTGGCCGACGCCGCGGCGAGATCGATGTTGTCGACGCCGATCCCGGCGCGCCCGATCACCTTCAGATTGCCCGCGGCGGCGATGATCTCCGCCGTCGCCTTGGTGGCGGAGCGAATGGCGAGCCCGTCATAGTCGCCGATGATCGCCTTCAGCGCGGCCGGATCCTTGCCGAGAGTCGGCTGGAAATCCACCTCGACGCCGCGCTCCCGAAAGATCTGGACGGCGGCGTCGGAGAGTTTGTCGGAAATAAGAACCTTAGGCATGAGTCGTCACCTCGCGGATCAGGCGTCGCGGCCCGATCGAATGATGTGAAAAAGGGGAGGCGCCCCCCTTCCCCGAAGGAGAAAGGGGGGCGGAAGTTCAGGCGGTCGCGGGCGAGAGCGCCGCTTTCTCCGCCGCGAAGGCCCAGTCGAGCCAGGGCGTCAGCGCCTCGATATCGGCGGTGTCCACCGTGGCCCCGCACCAGATCCGGAGCCCCGGAGGCGCATCGCGGTAGCCGCCGATATCGTAAGCGGCCTCCTCGGCTTCGAGCCGCGCGACCATCCGCTTGCAGAACGCCCGCTGCGCCGCGTCGTCCAGCGCCGCCACCTCGGGGTCGGTGATCCTGAGGCAGACGGAGGTGTTCGAGCGGTTCGCGGGGGCCGCGACCAGGTTCTCGATCCAGCTCGTCCGGTCGACCCAGCCCTGAAGCGCGGCGAAATTCGCGTCAGCCCGCGCCCGGAGCGCGGGCAGGCCGCCGACCCGCTCCGCCCAGTCCAGCGCGTCGATGTAATCCGCGACCGCGAGCATCGACGGCGTGTTGATCGTCTCGCCGCGGAAGACCCCCTCGATCAGGGCGCCGCCCTTGGTCAGCCGGAAGATCTTCGGCAGCGGGCGGTCCGGCGTGAAGCTCTCCAGCCGCTCCACCGCGCGCGGCGAGAGCACGATGACGCCATGCGCGCCCTCCCCGCCCAGCACCTTCTGCCAGGAGAAGGTGACGACATCGAGCTTCGGCCAGTCCAGACCTTGCGCGAAGGCGGCCGAGGTGGCGTCGCAGATCGTCAGCCCGGCGCGGTCCGCCGCGATCCAGTCCGCGTTCGGAATCCGCGCGCCCGAGGTGGTGCCGTTCCAGGTGAAGACCACGTCCGCCTCCGGGCGAACCGCGGAAAGATCCGGCAGCGCGCCGTACTCCGCCTTGAGGATGTTGACGTCGTCGAGCTTCAGCTGCTTTTGCACATTCGCGGCCCAGCCGGCGCCGAAGCTCTCCCAGACCAGGACATCGACCGGGCGCGGCCCAAGGAGGCCCCAGAGCGCCATCTCCACCGCTCCGGTGTCCGAGGCCGGCGTGACGCCGACCCGGTAGCCTTCGGGAACGCCGAGCAGCGCGGCCGTTCGGTCCACCGCCGCCTTCAGCTGCGCCTTCGGGCCCGCCGCGCGGTGCGACCGGCCGAGAAAGGCCTTCGCCGCGACCGCTTCGAGCGACCAGTCAGGATGTTTCGGACAGGGTCCGGATGAGAATTCCGGGCGCACGGGCTTGCCGTGCGGCTTTTGCGGGAACGTCATCGACGCGCTCCATCGTCAGGGCGATATTTCTGAGCTTGCCGCCGCTCGCCCTTACCCGGCGACCCGCCCGGAGCCGGAATAGGCGGCGCCGGGGCGCGGCGTCAATCCCGGAAATGCGCCGCTCCGAAGAAACCCGCCCGAAAGACCGACATGTGACTTAAGGCCCTTTGCGACGGAGGCGCCGCGTTCATACGTGGGAGAAGGACCCAAGATGAAAGCTCCGCGATGATACGCCTCTTCCTCGCCGCCCTCCTGCTCATCACCCTGCCCGCCCTGCTCGAGGCGCGCGCCAACCCGCCGACCGGGCTCTGGCTGACCGAAAAGCAGGGGGTGATCGTCAGGCTCTACGAATGCGGGCCCGAGACCCTCTGCGGCAGGACCGTCTGGATCAAGAAGAAGACCTTCAAGGACGGCTCGCCCCGGCTCGATGCGAAAAACCCCGATTCCACGCTCCGCGACCGGCCCTGGTGCGGGATCGAGGTGATCACCGGGCTCCGCCCCGACGGCGAGGGCGGCTGGGACAAGGGCAAGGTCTACGACCCGAAGACCGGGCGCACCTTCGATTTCCGCCTCGAACGCACGACGGACGGCCTGAAGGCGCGGGGCTATCTCGGGGCGCCGTTCCTCGGGAAGACCGAGCGCTGGACCGCGGCGGACCCGGCCGACCTCACATTCTGCGACCCGGTCTGAGCGCGATTGATCGCGGCCCGATATGCGGGTAGCGATGGAGGCGAAGGAGCCTCCGCATGACGCTTATCCCCTGCCAGCGCGCGCTTTTCGACATTCCGCGCGACGTCGCCTATCTCAACACAGCCTACATGTCGCCGCTGAGCCGCGAGGCGGTCGCGGCGATCGACCGCGGCGCGCGGATGAAGGCGCGGCCATGGGAGCTGACGATCCCGGATTTCTATGAGGCGCCCGACCGCGCGCGCGCGCTGTTCGCCGGGCTGGTGAACGCCGACGCCGCCGGCGTGGCGCTGGTCCCCTCCGCCAGCTACGGCGTCGAGACGGCGGCGAAGAACATCGCGGTCGGACCGGGGCGCCGCGTCGTCCTGCTCGCGGACCAGTTTCCGAGCAACGTCTATCCCTGGCGCCGGAAGGTCGCGGAGACCGGCGGCGAGATCGTCGCGGTCGCGCCGGAGCCGGGCGCGCCGGCGACCGAGGCGGTCCTCGCCGCGATCGACGAGCGCTGCGCGGTCGCGGCGCTGCCCAATCTGCTCTGGACGACGGGCGCGCTCGTCGATCTCGCGGCGGTGCGCCGGCGCTGCGACGAGGTCGGCGCGGCGCTGGTGCTCGACCTCACCCAGTCCGCCGGCGCGATGGAGACCGACTTCAGCGCGATCCGGCCGGATTTCGCCGCCGCCGCCGCCTATAAATGGCTGCTCGGCCCCTACGCCACCGGGTTTCTCTACGTCGCGCCCGAGCGGCGGGACGGCGCGCCGCTGGAGGAGGGCTGGATCGCCCGCAAGGACAGCCGCGATTTCTCCGGCCTCACCGCCTACACCGACGATTACGAGCCGGGCGCGCTCCGCTTCGACATGGGGGAGCGGGCCAATTTCGCGCTGACGCCGGGACTGATCGCCGGGCTGGAGCTGCTCACCCGATGGGGGCCGGCGAATATCGGGGAGACGCTGGCCGCGCGCACGGCCGGGCTCTCGCGGCGGATCGCCGCGCTCGGCCTCTCGCCGACGCCGGACGCGGCGCGCGGGCCGCATTTCCTCTCCGCCGGGCTGCCGGCGGGGGCGCCGGCGGATCTTATCGCCCGGCTCGCGGCGCGCGGGGTGCATCTCTCGGCGCGGGGCGGCGCGCTCCGCATCACCCCGCATCTCTGGAACGACGACGAGGATTGCGACCGGCTGATCGAGGCGCTCGAGGCCGTCTTGTGACGGGAGCCGGCCCCGGGCTTCGGGCCTGGGCGCTGCTGCTTCTTCTCGGGCTGATCTTCGGGTCGAGCTTCATGTTCACGAATATCGTGGTGCGGGAGATTCCGCCGCTCACCCTCGCCGCGTTCCGCCTCGCCTTCGCGGCGGCGCTCCTTTTCGCGGCCGTCGCCGCGACCGGCGCGCGTCTTCCCCGCATCGGCGGCGCCGGCGGGCGGCTCTGGGCGATCGCGGCCTTCTCCGCCCTGTTCGGCACGCTCCTGCCGTTCTGGCTCATCTCCTGGTCCCAGGTCCACATTCCCTCCGCGCTCACCGCGCTCCTGATGGCGCCGATGCCGATGGTCTCGCTGATCCTCTCCCATTTCCTCATCAAGGGAGAGCGGATGACGGCGCCGCGGATCGCCGGGTTCTTCGCCGGCTTCATCGGCGTCGCCCTCCTGATCGGGCCGGAGGCGTTCGGGATGATCGGAGGGTGGGATTTTCGGCTGCTCGGCCAGTTGGCCAGCCTCGGGGCGATGCTCTGCTACGCGCTGAACGGCATCGTGCTGAAGCGCGCCGGGCCGGTGGACCCGCTCGGCATGAGCGCGGCGGTGATCGGGGTCGGCGCCCTTGTCGGCGTGCCGCTGGCGCTCTGGGTGGAGGCGCCGGATCTCGGCGCCTTCAGCGCGACGTCATGGGCGCTCGCGGCCGCGCTCGGCCTCGGCGCGACGGCGATGGCGCAGATCATCATGCTGGCGCTTCTCGCGCTCGCCGGGCCGCCGTTCCTCGCTTCCGTGAATTACCAGGTGCCGCTCTGGGCCGCCGCGTTCGGCGTGTTCTTCCTCGGCGAGGCGCTGGACCCGGCGTTTCCGCTGGCGATGGGGCTGATCCTCGCCGGGCTCGCGCTCGCGCAGTTCGGCGGCCGCCGCCGCGCCGCATCACCCGGCGCGGCGCGGGACTGACGGCCTCAGCGGAAGCCGCCGCCGCCGGTCGAGCGGTTGCGGCGCCGGTCGCGGTCGCGGCGCGACGACATCGGCTGGAAGGCCACCGCGACATGGGCCTCGCAATAGGGTTTTCCCGGCTGGCAGGCGAGGCCGCAGAAGAAGAAATCGTCGGTCGCGGGGTCGCCGATCGGCCATTTGCAGGTGCGCTCGGTCAGCTCCAGCAGATTGAGCCGCTTCGCCTTCGCCTCCATCTCGGCCAGGGCCTCGGCGGTGCGCTGCGCATCCTCGACCATGGCCGGCGTCGGCGGCGGCGGCTCGCGCCGGGAGCCGGCCGAGTGGACCGGCCTCGGCGCGGCCGGCGCGGCCTTCGGCTCCTGCGGCGGCGGCGGCGGAGGGGGAGGCGCCGCGGTCGCCGGTTCGGGATTGGCGGCGGCGGCGGCGGCCGGCTTCACGGCCGGCTTCGCCTCCTCGGCCGCCGGCGCGGCCTTCGCGGTCGCGCGGTTGGACAGACCGAGCCGATGAACCTTGCCGATCACGGCGTTGCGCGTGACGCCGCCGAGCGCCTTGGCGATCTGGCTCGCGCTCTGACCTTCGGTCCACATCTTCGTCAGCTGCTCGACCCGCTCGTCGGTCCAGGACATCGTCATCTCTCCACATGATCTGCGCGCAGGGGAGGCGCTGGCGCAGCCTCTATTCTAATCGCGCAAGGCGTCATTACAAGATAGGCGCCTCCCGCTCGATTGACAGCCTCGCGACGCTCGCTGATAACTTGGGGCCGCGCCCCGCCCGCGCCAACGCATGCGGGGCGCGGTTTTTTGAGGAACGATAGCCCCGTAAGGAGGGCCGAACAGATGATCCCTACCCTGATGCCGACTTATGCGCGCACAGATCATGAGTTCGTGCGCGGCGAAGGCGCATGGCTGATCGACCGGGAAGGGCGCCGCCATCTGGATTTCGCCGCAGGCATCGCCGTCAACTGCCTCGGCCATGCGCACCCGAAGCTGGTCGCCGCGCTGACCGAGCAGGCCGGCAAGCTCTGGCACACCTCCAATCTCTACCGCGCCCCCTGGCAGGAGCGGCTCGCCGAACGGCTCTGCGAGCTCACCTTCGCCGATACGGTGTTCTTCACCAATTCCGGCGCCGAGGCGATCGAGTGCGCCTTCAAGACCGCGCGCAAGCATCAGTCCGATATCGGCGCGCCGGAACGGGTGGAGATCATCACTTTCGACGGCTGCTTCCATGGCCGGACCCTCGCCGGGATCTCGGCCTCCGGCGCGGAGAAGATGGTGAAGGGATTCGGCCCGCTCGCGCCCGGCTTCCGGCAGGTTCCGATCGATCTCGACGCGGTGCGCGCCGCCGCCGGCCCGGAGACCGCCGCGATCTGCATCGAGCCGGTGATCGGCGAAGGCGGGATCATCCCGATGGAGCGGGCGTTCCTGCGGGGCCTCCGCGAGATCGCGGACGAGACCGGCGCGCTGCTCATCTTCGACGAGATCCAGTGCGGCGTGGGCCGCACCGGGCGGCTTTTCGCGCATGAATGGGCCGGCGTCGCCCCGGACATCATGGCGATCGCCAAGGGCATCGGCGGCGGCTTCCCCATCGGCGCCTGCCTCGCCACCGAGCGCGCGGCCTCCGGCATGACCGCCGGCGTCCACGGCTCCACCTATGGCGGCAATCCGCTCGGCGCGGCGGTGGCGATGGCGGTGCTGGACGAGGTGGCCAACGAGGCCTTCCTCAGCAATGTGCGCCGGCTCGCCGGAACGCTCTCGCAGAAGCTCGGCGCGGTCGTCGCCGCGCATCCCGAGGTGCTGGAATCGGTGCGCGGCGAAGGGTTGATGATCGGCGTCAAATGCGCGCGCCCGAACGGGGAGGTGATCAAGGCCGCCTATGACCAGCTTCTGCTGACCGTGCCGGCGGCGGGCGACGTCATCCGCATCCTGCCGCCGCTGAACGTCACCGATGAAGAGATCGACGAGGCGATGACGCGGCTCGACGCCGCCTGCCGCGCGCTCAAGGCCGCATGAGCGCCGCGGGCGAGATCCGGCCGGGCGCGGCGGGGCGCCGGCACTTTCTCGATATCCGCGATATCGGCGCCGACGATCTGCGCGCGATCATCGAGGACGCGAAGGCGATGAAGGCGGCGCGCGCAGGCCTGCCGAACGGCGCGCCCGATCCCGCGCCCGCCCTGCCCGGCCGCGCGCTGGCGATGATCTTCGAGAAGCCCTCGACGCGGACGCGGGTGAGCTTCGAGATCGGCATCCGCCAGCTCGGCGGCCACGCGGTGCTGCTCTCCGGCGGCGGCTCGCAGCTCGGGCGCGGCGAAACCGTGGCCGACACCGCCCGCGTTCTCTCGCGTTATGTCGATGCGATCATGATGCGCACCTCCGGGCACGCCAACCTGCTGGAGATGGCGAAGCACGCCGCGGTTCCGGTCATCAACGGCCTCACCGACGACAGCCATCCCTGCCAGATCGTGGCCGACGTGATGACCTTCGAGGAGAAAAACGGCCCGATCGAAGGGCGCCGGCTCTGCTGGACCGGGGACGGAAACAACGTCGCCTCCAGCTTCATCGAGGCGGCGGCGCGGCTTCGCTTCTCGCTCGCGCTCGCCTGCCCGACGGCGCTGTCGCCCCACCCGCGCGCGCTCGCCTTCGCCGAAGCCGAGGGCGCCGACGTGCGCGTGGAGCGGGACGCGGCGAAAGCGGCCGCCGGCGCCGACGCCGTGATCACGGACACCTGGTTCTCGATGGGCGACGAGAACGCCGCCCGCCAGAGCCGCCACAACCAGCTCGCGCCCTATCAGGTCACGGAGGAGCTGATGGCGCAGGCGGCGCCCGGCGCGCTCTTCATGCATTGCCTGCCCGCCCATCGCGGCGAGGAGGTGACGGCGGAGGTGCTGGACGGCCCGCACTCGGTCATCTTCGACGAGGCGGAAAACCGGCTGCACGCGCAGAAGGCGATCCTGAAATGGTGCTTGCGCGTCTGAGACGCGCTTCGGGCGCGCGCCCGCTGGAGCAGGGTTGAAGGTCCGGGCCGCGCTCGCGGGGCCGCTCGATGGCCCCTGTCCGAGCCTCCCTCTTTCCGGTGAAGACGGTGACGCGCGGCGCGTGAGATCGCGGCGCCGGGCTTGATCTTGAACTTCAGGTGTTTTTCATACTGTATTGATAATAAAACGATTATCCTCCTCGCCTCCGCAGTTCAGATGATCGCCTCCTCCAGGAAGGGCTCGTCTCGTTCGATGCGCTCATAGCAAAGCGGGCTCAGGTCCAGGGTGCGATAGCCGCCATGGACGATCAGCTCGGCGACGCCGCGTCCGACGGCGGGCGCCTGCTGCAACCCGTGGCCCGAAAACCCGTTCGCGAACACGAAGTTCCGCACCGTCGTGTGAAAACCGACAATCGCGTTATGATCCAACGTGTTATAGGCGTAATGTCCGGTCCAGGATCGTTGGACCTTCAGCGCGTCGAACGACGGAATGCGGTTGTGGAGCGCGGGCCAGATGTAGTCGTCGAATTCCTCATGCCTGGTCTCGAAATCATCGAGGGCGGACGGGCCGTCCGCCCTCGGCGCGCCGCCGGCCAGAAAGAGGGCATGCTCGGGGCGCACGAACGCGCCGGTGAGGTCGATCACCAACGGCATCCGCCCCGGAATCGGCGTGCGACTGGCGAAGACGAAGCTGTAGCGCTTGCGCGGCTCGACCGGGATCGACAGCCCCGCCATGGCCGCCACCACCGACGCGCGCGGGCCTGCGGCGTTGACCAGCGTCCCGCAGCGCACCGTCTCGCCGGTTTTCAGGGTGACCGAGGCGATCCGGTCCTTTTCGCGGCCGAGCGCCATCACCTGATTGTCGATATATTCGGCCCCGTTATGGCGCGCGCCGCGCTTGAAGCCGTTCATCAGCCCGACGGAATCGAACCAGCCTTCGGCCTTCGCGCCCCAGCATCCGCCGCCGAGATCATCGACATTGAGCCAGGGAAACCGATCCTTGAGCGGGCCCGGCTCAAGAAAGACCGTATGCGCGCCATGCTCGCGTTGCAGCGCCGCGCGCGCGCGCGCGGCCGCGGCGCCTTCGTGCGAGGCGCAGTAAAGGTAGCCGTGCTCCCTGAACCCCAACTCCGGCGCCGGCTCGTCGGCGTAGTATTTCCGCATCCGGGTGGGGAAGGTTTCGATGAACTCCACGCCGAACTGGCTGATCCGGATGTTGATCGGGTTTGAATATTGTTGCCGGATCGAACTGGTCGACAGCGCGGTCGAGGAAAATTCGTAGCTGCTGTCGCGTTCGACCACGAGAACGGAGCCGGTGAACGCCTCACATTCCGTCAGCCAATAGGCGATGGACGAGCCGATGACCGCGCCGCCGACGATGACAACGTCATAGCTGGCGGCGCGGGGCGACTTATACGCCGGAATCGGCATGCTCTAGTCCTCGAAATGGCCTGCGGCGGCGAACCCGCCGCCATGCGCCGCGATCGTCAGATCGTCACGGTCGTAGGGCGCCGTTCGGGCCTCGATCTCCGCGCGATAGATTTCGGCGTTGTCCTTGGGGCGATAGCCGAGATGCGCGGCCATGTGATTGTCCCAGAGCTGGCTGTCATTATCCGACACGCCGTAAACGATGGTGTGCTCGACCCGCGGCGCGGCGAGGCAGCATTCGGTCAGATGCACGAAATCGGGATAGCTCAGCCAGGTGGTCAGCATCCGGCGGTCCACCGGCTTGGGAAAGCACGAGCCGATGCGGATCGAGACGGTTTCGAGCCGGTATTTATCCCAGTAATACTGCGCCATGGCCTCGCCGAAGACCTTGGAGACGCCGTAATTGCTGTCGGGCCGCGGGGTGACGGCCGCGTCGATGCGCTGGGTGCGCGGGTAGAACCCGATCGCGTGGTTCGAACTGCCCCAGATCACCCGCCTGACGCCGTTCTTGCGGCATCCTTCGTAGAGATTGTAGAAGCCGACATAGTTGGACTGCAAAATCGCCTCGAAGGTGTTTTCACGCCCGACCCCGCCCATATGGATCACCATATCGACGTCGCGCGTCAGCTCCATCACCGCATCCGCGTCAGAGAGATCGCAGCGCACGATCTCCTCGTTCGCGGCGGCCTCGCCCATGTCGTGCCGATTGGTCAGGCGCAGGTGCTCGCAATGCTTCGCGATGTTCGCGCGCAGGAGCGCGCCCAGGCCGCCAGAGGCGCCGGTCAGCAGAATTCGGTTCAGTTTTTCCATGGGATATTCCCTTTGCTTCACGTCGCCGAACAGCTCTTGCTCCGGCGCGATTTTCAGATCTCCAGCCGAGACGGCCGGATGCGCGGCGCCGGACGCGCCCTCCCTCAGGCCGTCCTGAAATGCGCGATCAGCGCGTCCGAGCCGCGCGCGACCAGCCCGAGATCGGCGCCCACCGCGACATAGGTGAACCCGTTCGCGATATACCGCTCGGCGTCGGCGCGGTCGGGGGCCAGAATTCCGGCGGCCTTGCCCGCCGATCCGGCGGCGTCGAGCACGCTGGCGATCGCCTGCTGCACATGATCGACGCCGGCGTCATGCATCGCGCCCATATTGGTCGAGAGGTCGCCGGGGCCGACGAAAAGCACATCGACGCCGTCGACGGCGGCGATCTCGGCCGCGTTCCGGACGCCCTCCTCGCACTCGATCTGGACGACCAGCAGCTGATTCAGGTGCGCGTTGCGGTGATAGTCCTTGATCCGGCCGAACTGGTTGGCGCGGTGGCCCACGGAAAAGCCGCGAAACCCGTCCGGCGCGTAGCGCGCGGCGGCGACGATGCGGCGGGCCTGCTCGGCGGTGCGCACGTTCGGGATCATCAGATTGCGCGCGCCGGCGTCCAGAAACTGCTTCATCAGGGTCGCGTCGTCCTCGGGGAGGCGCACGCAGGCTTCGATGGGGTGGCCGCCCACGGCCTGCAGCTGCGCCATGATGCTGAGGAGGTCGTTCGGGCTGTGCTCGCCGTCGATCAACAGCCAGTCGCACCCCGACCCGGCCATCACCTCGGTCGCCAGCGCCGACCCGAGCGAGCACCAGAGCCCCAGCTTCAACCGCCCCTCCGCCAGCCCTTGCTTCACGCTATTCGGACGTTCCCGCATTCTTTCCTCCGCCAATCAATCCGTTCGCAACGGCGTCTTTTCGTCGCCCGATCTATGATCTTTTTGCGCGGGGGTTCAATCTCGCCGCTGATTATTGGCGCCGGGACGACCGATCGTCCGGCCGGGCGCCGTCGATCAGAGGGCGAGATTTCGGCCGACGAAGCGGATGGCGGGCGGGATGGCCGGCGACGCCGCCCTCCGTCATGTCATGTAACAGTCCCCCGGCGGAGTACTCGGGCGCGTTTACGCCAGTTCAGACAAATTCTGTCTTTCAGGCGGTCATCGAGCTCAAGACTTAACTCATCACTTTGATCTCGCCGACATCAGTAGTATGGATATCAGGTCATTACAGAAGCCAGAGACAGCCTATGTCCGACACGACCGCCGCCAAGCCGCCAGTTCTGGAAGTCCGCGATCTGGTGAAGGATTTTGGAGGCTTGCGCGCGATAGACGGCTGTTCGCTGAGCGTTCGGGAAGGCACGGTGACGGGGTTGATCGGCCCGAACGGCGCGGGCAAGACGACGTTGTTCAACCTGATCACCGGCTATTTCACCCCCGACTCGGGGCGGGTCTTCACCGACGGCGAGGACATCACCAGCCTGCCGCCGCACGGCGTGTTTCGGCGCGGCATCTGCCGGACCTTCCAGATTCCGCGCGAACACGGCACCATGACCGTGCTGGAGAACCTGATGCTGGTCGCCCCCGATCAGACGGGCGAGCAGTTCTGGAATTGCTGGCTCCGCCCCGGCGCCGTGCGCCGAGAGGAGCGCGCGCTTCGCGATCAGGCGCTTGAGGTGCTGGATTTCGTCAACCTCACGCATCTGGCGCATGAATACGCCGGCCGGCTCTCCGGCGGGCAGAAAAAGCTGCTGGAGCTGGCGCGCACCATGATGGCCAATCCGCGCCTGGTGCTGCTGGACGAGCCGGCGGCGGGCGTCAACCGCACGCTGATGAAGAAGCTGGCCGAGAACATCGAATACCTGCGCCGCGAGCGCGGCGTCACCTTCCTGCTGATCGAACACGACATGGATCTGGTGATGGAACTCTGCGATCCGGTGATCGTGATGAGCGAGGGGCGCCGGCTGATGGAAGGCCATCCCGACGAGGTGCGCAAGGACAGCCGGGTTCTGGAGGCGTATCTGGGGGGGCAATATGGCGCTGCTTGAGGTCAGGAACGTCACCGCCGGATATGGCGACACGGAGATTCTGCGCGACGTGTCGCTGACGGTCGGCGAGGGCGAGATGGTGACCATCATCGGCCCGAACGGCGCCGGGAAATCGACGGTGATGAAGACCGTCTTCGGCCTGCTGCATCCGCGCAGCGGCTCGATCCATTTCGACGGGACCGACATCTCGGCGCTGCAACCCTATCAGATCGTCGAGCGGGGCATGTGCTATGTGCCGCAGGTGGCCAACATCTTCACCGACCTGACGGTCTCGGAGAACCTGGAGATGGGCGCGTTTCTGGCGAAGAAGGCCGACATCGAGGCGCGCAAGGAAAGCATCTACGAATATTTTCCCCGCCTGAAGGAGCGCCGCAACCAGCGCGCCGGCAAGATGTCGGGCGGCGAGCGCCAGATGGTCGCCATGGGCAGCGCGCTGATGCTGAACCCGAAGCTGGTGCTGCTCGACGAGCCGTCGGCGGGGCTGTCGCCCAAGATGGTCGGCGTGATCTTCGAGCAGATCGAAAAGATCAACAAGACCGGGCCAGCCATTCTGATCGTTGAACAAAACGCCCAATTGTCGCTGCGGATGTCGGACCGGGGCTATGTGCTCGCCAGCGGCGAGAACCGGTTCGAGGGCACCGGGCGGGATCTGCTGGACGACGCCGAGGTCGGGCGGCTGTATCTGGGAGGGTGACCATGGAACCGGCGACGGAAGAGGAGGGCCAGGGTGAGCATGCATGACGTCGCGGAGGCCGAGGCGCCCCGCCGCTCCGATGACCGCACCCCGCGCGAACGCATGTTCGGGGCGTTGCGGAGCCGCACGGCGCTGGCGATCGCGCTGGCCCTGACATTGGCGGCCTTCTGGCTGCTGGGCTACGCGCAGGGCGCGTCGGGCTCGGATCTCCTGTCGCTGACGATCTGGGGGGTGATGCTGGGCGGGATCATCGCGCTCGGCGCGATCGGCCTCACGCTGGTCTACGGCGTGCTGAAATTTCCGAATTTCGCGCATGGCGAGCTGGTGACCTTCGGGGCCTACGGCGCCTTCACCATCGCCGCGCTTCTGCCCGCGGGCGCGGCGCTCAGGCCGTTTTCGTTCGGCTGGGAGCTGATGGCGGGCATGATCGTGACCATGCCGCTGGTCGCGCTCGTGGCGCTGGCCGTGGACCGGGTGCTGTTTCGCCCTCTGCGGGTGCGGGGCGCGTCGCTGGTGCTCTTCGCCATGGCGTCGCTGGCGGCGTCGTTCTTCTTGCGGAGCGTGGTCTATCTGATCTGGGGGTCGGACTTTCTGTTCTATTATCCCGGCCGGGCCAATCCCGCGCTGACGCTGCCGCTGAACATCCGCATCCAGGCCGATCAGATCTTCGTCTTCATTCTCGCCGCGATCCTGGTGGCGCTGACCTGGATCCTGCTGGCGCGCACGCGCATGGGCAAGGCGATGCGCGCCACCGCCAACAACCCCGACCTGGCGCAGGTGCGGGGCATCAACACCGAGCGGGTGATCGCCTGGACATGGGTTCTGGGCGCCGCTCTCGGCGTCGCGGGCGGCGTCATGTACGGGCTCGCCTCGCAATTGCGGCCCGAGATGGGCTGGTTTCTGTTGCTGCCGATGTTCGCCGCGGTGATCATGGGCGGCCTCGGCAGCCCGATCGGCGCCATCGTCGGCGCCGTCATCATCGGCGTCGCGCAACAGGTCTCGTCCTCCTTCATCAACCCCGCCTACGGCCCGGGGGTGGCCTTCATCCTGATGGTCATCGTTCTGGTCCTGCAGCCGCAGGGGCTGTTCGGACAGAAAGGAGACTGAAGATGGAGCAGATCGACCTCGCGCGCGCCGCCTTCCTGTTCCCGCCGTTGTTCCTGCTGGGGCTTCTCGTGCTGCCGGGCCGGGCCTGGCTGCGCGCGGCGCTGGCGCTGGCGCTGGCCGCGGGCGCCGCATGGGCGCTGCCGCAGGCGCTGGACCGCGGCGCGCTGACCTATCTGGTCTCCTTCTCCACCATGGCGGGGATCTACGCGATCCTGTCCTTGGGCCTGAACAGCCAATGGGGGCTGGCGGGCCATGTCAATTTCGGGGTGGCGGGGTTCTTCGCGGTGGGGGCCTTCACCTCCGCGCTCTTCACGACGAGCACGCCCGTGGGCGCGCTGGCCGCCTATTCGCAACAGGCGTTCGGGCTGCAATGGCCGTTTCTGGCCGGGGTGGTCATGGCCGGGCTCATCGCCGCCATCGTCGGGTTTCTGATCAGCATCCCGGTTCTGCGTCTGCGCACCGACTTTCTCGCCATCGCCACGCTTGGCATCGCGGAGGTGATCCGCTTCATCTTTCAGAACGAGCGCTGGCTGGCCAACGGCCCGCAGCCGATGCGCGGCATCCCGCGGCCGCTCGATTGCCTGTTCAAGGATCCGGCCTGCTCCTGGCTGCCCTCCGGGGCGGCGCGGTTCCTGGAGCCGCTCAGCCCGCGCGATTACGTGTTCTTCTATCTGATCGTGGTGTCGCTCATGCTGGCGCTGACGTTCATCGCGCTGGAGCGCATCTCGCGCTCGCCCTGGGGGCGGATGCTGCGCGCCGTGCGCGACGAGGAGAATTCGGCCGCGATGAACGGCAAGAACGTGTTCTGGCGGCGCATCGAATCCTTCGTGATCGGCAGTTTCATCATGGGAGTCGCGGGGGCGGTCTACGCGCATTACGTGGTCAGCATCGATTACAGCCATTTCAACCCGCTGTTCGCCACCTTCATCGTCTGGGTGATGCTGATGCTGGGCGGCAGCGGCAACAACAAGGGCGCTATTCTGGGGGCTTTCGCCGTCTGGGGGGTGTGGAGCGGCGCCGCCTTCATGATCGACGCGGTGAGCCCGGCGCTGCGGCTGATCTCATCCGACCTGCCGTCGCGCGGGGCGTATCTGCGCTGGATGCTGGTGGCGCTGCTGCTGGGGGTGATCGTGCTCTATCGCCCGCAGGGGATTCTGCGCGAACGCAAGAAAGTGTCGGATTTCATGCCGCGGGACGACGCGGCGCAAGCCGGCGGCGCGGCGGCGGAAACCCGGCCCTGAGCGCCGGCGCATATGAAAAGGCGGGCGCCCATTCGGGCGCCCGCCTTTAGTCGCGATGGCGCAGAGCCCTATTCCGAAGCGATCTCGTCCGCCGGGACGATCTTGACGTTCTCATCGCCGGTCTCGGTGTATTTCCAGATCGCGACCGGGGTCTTGACGTCGCCGTTGTCGTCGAAATCGACCGAGCCGCCGGCGCCGACATAGTTGATGTCCTCGCCGTCCTTGATCATCTGCAACGCCTTGGTGATCTCTTCCTGGCCGCCGCCGACGATGGCGCCGCCGGGCGGGTTGGCGATCGGGCGCAGCTGATCGGCCAGCGCGCGCCCGGTGATCTTCGCCGGGTCGGCGACGCCGCCCGCGATCACCTTGGCCAGCGCCAGCCCGATCACCATCGCCGCATCGTAGGTGGTTTCGGTGAAGGGCGGGATATGATCCTGGCCGGTGGCCTTGCGATAGGCTTCGGCGAAGCTCTTGTAGCTCGGCGAATCCGGATCCGCCGACGGCACGGTGCCGAGCTTGCCCGCCAGATCCTTGCCGCCGACGGCGTCCAGCACCTCGGTGGAGCGGTTGGCGTCGGTGAACTGCCAGCTGGTGTAACTGAAGATGTCGCGGCATTCCTTGAGGATCTGCGCGGTGTGCGACGGATAGGTCGGCAGCAGCAGGATATCGGGCTTGTCCTTCAGCGCGGCGCTGATCTGCGCGCGATAGGTCGGCTGCACCTCTTCGGGATGCGCGACCTCGGCGAGGATCTTGCCGCCGCGCTTCTCGAATGCGGCGGCGAAGGCGTTGGACAGGCCCTGACCGTAGGGGTTGTTGATATAGATCGTGGACGCCGTGGCGAACTTGTAATCAGGGAGGATGTTTCCGGCCGTCAGATCGGCGGCGACCACGCCCTGCAACGCGTCCGACGGGCTGGTCCGGTAGAGGAGATCCGCCTCCGCGTCCTCGGGCAGGATCGACACCAGCGGCGAGGTTGTGCCGTTGCCGACCTGCAGAACGCCCGACGGAATCGTGACCGATGTGGCGATCGCCACGGTCACGCCGCTGGACCACGCGGCGATGATCGCCGGAACGCCGTCAGCCTCGACCAGCTTGCGCGCCGCCTCGATGGCGGGAGTCGGCAGGGTGTTGGAATCCTCGGCGATCAGCCGCTCGACGATCGGGCCGCCGAAGACCTTCTCGGCCGCGGCGTTGATCTGATCGAAGGCCAGCTGCGCCGCGTCGCGGTAGAAGGGGCCGAATTCCGCGCCCGAACCGGTGAAGGCCACCACCTGGCCGATCGGCACCTGCGGCGGCACGGCCTGAGCCCAGAGGGCGGAGGGCAGCGACGCGCTGAGGGTGATGACGCCGCCCGTCGCTCCCACCGATTTGATGAACTTGCGCCGGTCCGCGCTCTTGAGTTGTTCGTCCGACATTCTCTTCTCCCAGACGCGCACAATGAATTTTGGTTATTGCGGCGTCCATGCGAAGCCGCCGGTTCACTTGCGCTTTATTAATGAACCACGCGCAAATTATCATGCGGCGCGCGAAAATCCAATCAAGTTCAAGTACTGGCGCGCGGGCGGCGCCCCAACTGCGCAGATCTCGGGCGCGTCCGCGGCCGGATTTGGAGACCATGGGGCCTGAAAGGCCAGTCCTCGGGGAAAAGGTCGGAATGGACGGCCAGTAAACACCAAACATTCACCGCCCGCCGCCCGGGAGCCGGCTCCGGACCGCTCACATGCGGCTCGACTACAAGGGATTCGATCGAATCCGGGTTGAGGCGGGTTAATGAAGGACCGGGCTGACGGCGCGGAGCGGCGACGAAGCGCCCATGCCCTCCGCCATCGCGCCCTTCAAGACCTTATCGCGAGGGGGGCGCATCGCCCCCGCCCGTCTTCTCTTCCGGCGGAGCGTCAGCCCGCCTCGCTCATCACCTGCGCCATCGCTTCCGGCATCAGTTCAGCCATCTTCGCGCGGATCTCGGCTTCGGTCACGGGGGCGCCGACGGCGGCGATGTCGGCCATCACCTTGCGAACCACGTCCTCGTCGCCCGCCTCTTCGAGATCGGCGATGACGACGGCGCGCGCATACGCGTCCGCGTCCGCTTCGCCCAGTTTCCCGGCCAGCCAATGGCCGAGAAGCTTGTTGCGCCGCGCCGCCGCCTTGAACTGCATTTCGGCGTCATGGGCGAATTTCTTCTCGAACGCCTTTTTCCGGTCGTCAAAGCTCGTCATGTGGACCCCTTTCCATCGTTGGCGTCTCACATAAGCACACGCGGCGCCCGTGTGAAGCCGCGATGAGCCGCTTCGCTTGCGGCGGCTCGCCGTTTCGCCCTATAAGCCGACCACGGGCGCGGCGGCTGGTGTCATCGCGCCCGATTCCCTTTTGGCTTCCCCTGAAAGGAGCCCTGCATGGCCCGCCGCAGGATGGTCTACGAAGGCAAGGCGAAGATCCTCTACGAAGGACCGGAGCCTGGCACGTACATCCAGTATTTCAAGGATGACGCGACCGCCTTCAACGCCGAAAAGCACGACGTGATCGAGGGCAAGGGCGTGCTGAACAACCGGATCTCCGAACATATCATGGGAGCGCTGAATTCGATCGGCGTGCCGACCCATTTCATCCGCCGCCTGAACATGCGCGAGCAATTGATCCGGCAGGTCGAAATCATTCCGATCGAGATCGTGGTGCGCAATGTCGCGGCGGGCTCGCTGTCCAAGCGGCTCGGGATCGCGGAGGGGGAGCCCCTGCCCCGGCCGATCATCGAGTTCTATTACAAGGACGACGGCCTCGGCGACCCGATGGTGACCGAAGAGCATATCATCGCCTTCAACTGGGCCAGCCAGCAGGATCTCGACGACATCATCGCGCTGGCGCTCAGGGTCAATGATTTCCTCACCGGGCTGATGCTGGGCGTCGGCATCAGGCTCATCGATTTCAAGATCGAATGCGGCCGCATCTGGGAAGGCGATTATCAGCGCGTCATCGTCGCCGACGAGATCAGCCCGGACAGCAGCCGGCTCTGGGACGCCGAAACCGGCCGGAAGCTGGACAAGGACGTCTTCCGGCGGGATCTCGGCAATCTCACGGATGCGTATACCGAAGTCGCGAAGCGCCTCGGAATCATGCCTCCGCACGGAGCGAAGCCGCGCTCGGGCCCCAAACTGGTTCACTAAAAAGACGAGGCTGAGAATGAAGGCGCGGATCCATGTGACGCTGAAGGACGGCGTTCTCGACCCTCAGGGCGCGGCGGTGCGCCATGCCTTGGGGCAGCTCGGATTTTCCGGCGTCGCCGATGTCAGGCAGGGAAAATATCTCGAGATCGACCTCGACGAGACCGACCCGGCGAAAGCCGAAGCGGCCGTGCGCGAGATGTGCGAGAAGCTGCTGGCGAATACGGTGATCGAGAATTACGCCATCGAGATCGCCTGATGCGGGCGGCGCTGCTGACCGGCTGGCGCCAGCCGCTGGAGATCGCCGACGCCGATGAACCGACTCTCCCCGGCGACGGCGTGATCCTCAGCGTGCTCGCCTGCGGCGTCTGCCGCTCCGACTGGCATGGCTGGACCGGCGCCGACCCCGATATCGTCCTGCCGCAGATTCCCGGCCATGAATTCTGCGGCGTGGTCGAAGCCGCCGGCCCCGAAGTGCGGCGCTGGAGGAAAGGCGACCGGGTGATCGCGCCGTTCATTCTCGCCTGCGGCGCCTGCCCGGACTGCGCCGCCGGCCATCAGACCATCTGCGCCCGTCAGATCGTGCCCGGATTCACCGCGCCCGGCGCCTTCGCCGAGCGGATCGCGGTCGCTCACGCCGATCATAATCTCGCCGCGCTCCCCGATGGGATGGAGCCCGCCGTCGCCGCCGGCCTCGGCTGCCGCGTCACCACCGCCTGGCACGGGCTGACCGGGCGCGCGGAGCTGAAGGCGGGCGAATGGCTGGCGGTGCATGGCGCCGGCGGCGTCGGCCTCTCGGCGGTGATGCTGGGGCGCGCGCTTGGCGCGCGCGTCGTCGCGGTCGACATCGTGAACGAGAAGCTCGACGCCGCGATGGCCTTCGGCGCGGAAGCCGTGGTCAACGCGGCGGAGACGGACGCGGCCGACGCCATACGGGAGATCACCCATGGCGGCGCCCATGTCAGCCTCGAAGCGCTCGGCGTCGAGGCGACGACCGCATCCTCCCTTCGCTGCCTTCGCAAGCTCGGCCGCCATGTCCAGGTCGGCATGCCCGCCGGCGCGCACGCCGCGATGACGCTGCCCTGGGATGTCGTCTATTCCGGCCAACTCGCCCTTTTTGGAACGCGGGGGATGCCGGGATGGCGGTTCCCCTCGCTGTTCAGCCTGATCGACTCGGGCGTTTTCGACCCTGCGCCGCTCGTCACCCGGCGCATCGCCCTCTCCGCCGCGAGCCGGGAGCTCGCGGCGATGGATGGGCCGACGCCGCCTGGCGTCGCGGTCATCACCGATTTCACCGCCTGAAAGGACCTTGCGATGAAAGCCGCCGTCATTGTCTTTCCCGGCTCCAACTGCGACCGCGACCTCGCGATCGCGCTCGGCCGCGCCGCCGGCGCCGCTCCGGCGATGGTCTGGCACAAGGACGCCGCCCTGCCTGAGCGCATCGACGTCGTGGCGATCCCCGGCGGGTTCTCTTTCGGCGATCACCTGCGTTGCGGCGCGATCGCGGCGCGCTCGCCAATCATGCGCGCCGTGGCCGATTTCGCGAACCGGGGCGGCATCGTCCTTGGCGTGTGCAACGGCTTTCAGGTGCTGATCGAGGCCGGGCTCCTTCCCGGCGCCCTGATGCGGAACGCCGGGCTGAATTTCGTCTGCCGCGACGTGAAGCTGCGGGTGGAGACCACGGACAGCCCCTTCACCTCCTGCTACCAGGCGGGCGAGGTCATCCGCGTGCCCATCGCGCATCATGACGGCAACTACATCGCCGGCGCCGAACTCCTGAAACGGCTCGAAGACGAACGCCGCGTCGCCTTTCGCTATGTGGACGACGCCGGCGCGCCCACCGCATCGGCGAATCCGAACGGCTCCAGCGCGAACATTGCGGGCGTCCTCTCGGAAAACCGGCGCATCCTCGGCATGATGCCCCACCCCGAACGGCTCGCCGAAGAGGCGCATGGCGGGGTCGACGGCGCCCGGCTCTTCGAGAGCCTCGCCGGGGCGATGGCGCTTTGAGCGCCGTCAGGCCGCGTAACGATTGACCAGGAAGACGCCGACGCAGGTCGCGCCCACCGCGCCCCATCCGGCGACGCCGACCGCCTCGCCCAGAATGAGCCAGCCGCCGACGGCCGCGCCCACCGGCACCAGCGAGGTGAAGGCCGACGAGCGCGCCACGCCCAAAGCCTTGACCGCATAGCCGAACGCCGCGACCGAAATCGCGCCCGAGAGCACGCCCTGCACCAGGATCTGAAATCCGATATCGCCGGGCGTATAGTTGAAAATATCGGTTCCCAGCATCGCCGCGGCCACGATCAGAAACGGCGACGAATAGAGGCTGACATACGCCGCCGCCTCCGCGCCGGTGAGCTTGCTGCGCCTGAAAGCGATGGTGAAGGCGGACCACCCCGCGCAGCCGGCCAGAAGCCAGGGCGCGCCGCGGAGGATCCCGGAATCATTGGTCAGCGCCGCCGGGCCGATGATCAGAAGCAACGCCAGCGCGATCAGCGCGAGGCCGATCTTCCGCCCCGACGTCAGTTTTTCGCCCTCGATCGTCACCCCCCAGAGCGCGACCACCATCGGCAACAGCCCCGGCACCAATGGGCCGAAGAGGGACGCCTCCACCGTTTGCAGCCCCTGGCTGATCAGCATCACGAACGGGCCGCCCCAGCCGATCGTCATGATCAGCATCAGGAGCGGGCTCTCGCCCCGCGGGAAGAGTCCCTTCCGCCAGAGAAACGGCGACAGCAACAGCGCCGGCGTGCAATATCTGAAGATGGCGACGTCGAGCGGCGTGTGCCGCGCCAGCATCGCATCCCGCGTCGCGACGACCCATCCGGCCCAGATCAGCACCGCCGCCGCGATCGCGACGTAGCCGAGCGTCAGCGCGGGCGCGGCTCTCTCTTCGGCCGTCACCATCATCTTCCGATCCTCATCCGATTTCATCGCACTCATGCGACCGGGCGGGCTGCGGCGCAAGGGCCGCTTTCGCGCGGCCGACGAACGGGATATGAGGCGCACGCAAGCAATGCCGGGGAGGATGCCAATGACGACCGCGCCCGAGATCGAACCTGAAGTCACTCCGGCCCTCGCCGCCGAGCATGGCCTCCAGCCCGACGAGTACGAGCGGATACTGGAGATATGCGGCCGCACGCCGAGCCATACCGAACTCGGAATCTTTTCAGCGATGTGGAATGAGCATTGCTCCTACAAATCGTCGAAGAAATGGCTGCGCACCCTGCCGACCGCCGGCCCGCAGGTTATCTGCGGCCCCGGCGAGAACGCCGGCGTGGTGGATATCGGCGCGGATGAGAATGGAGAGCGGCTCGCCGTCGTGTTCAAGATGGAGAGCCACAACCACCCCTCCTATATCGAACCCTATCAGGGCGCGGCGACGGGCGTCGGCGGCATTCTCCGCGATGTCTTCACGATGGGCGCGCGCCCGGTCGCGGCGATGAACTCGCTCTCTTTCGGCGCCCCCGACCATCCCAAGACCCGCAGCCTCGTCGCGGGCGTTGTCGGCGGCGTCGGCGGTTACGGGAACTGCTTCGGCGTGCCCACCGTCGGCGGGGAGGTGCGGTTCCACCCGGCCTATAACGGCAATTGCCTGGTCAACGCCTTTGCGGCCGGCATCGCGCGGGCGGATGGCATCTTCTATTCCGCCGCTTCGGGCGTCGGCATGCCGGTGGTCTATCTCGGGGCCAAAACGGGGCGCGACGGCGTCGGCGGCGCGACCATGGCTTCAGCGGAGTTCGACGACACGATCGAGTCGAAACGCCCGACCGTGCAGGTCGGAGATCCGTTCACCGAAAAGCGCCTGATGGAGGCCTGCCTCGAATTGATGGAGACCGGCGCGGTGATCTCGATTCAGGATATGGGCGCCGCCGGCCTCACCTGCTCCGCCGTGGAGATGGGCGACAAGGGCGGGCTCGGCATCCGGCTGAATCTCGACCAGGTGCCTGTGCGCGAGACCGGGATGACCGCCTATGAGATGATGCTCTCCGAGAGCCAGGAGCGGATGCTCATGGTTCTCCGCCCGGAGAAGGAGGCGGAGGCCCGCGCCGTATTCGAGAAATGGGATCTCGATTTCGCCATCGTGGGCGAGACGATCGCCGAGGACCGGTTCATCATCATGCGGGGGAACGAGACGAAGGCGGACCTGCCGCTCAGTCCGCTTTCCGGCGCGGCCCCCGAATATGATCGGCCCTGGGTCGAACCGCAGGCGCCGGCGCCTCTCGGCGAGATCCCCTCGATGGCGGAGGACGAGGCGCTTCTCGCGCTGCTCGGCTCGCCAAATCTCTGCTCCCGTCGTTGGGTCTGGGAGCAGTACGATCATATGGTGATGGGGGACACCGTCGTCCGCCCCGGCGCCGACGCGGCGGTCATCCGGGTTCATGGCTCGGACAAGGCTTTGGCGTTCACGTCTGACGTGACTCCGCGGTATTGCCTCGCCAATCCGATCGAAGGCGGCAAGCAGGCGGTGGCGGAGGCTTTCCGAAATCTGTCGGCGACGGGCGCGAAGCCGCTCGCGGCCACCGACAACCTCAATTTCGGAAACCCCGAGAAGCCGGAAATCATGGGACAGCTCGTAGGCTGCATCCGCGGCGTCGGCGAAGCTTGCGTCGCGCTCGACATGCCGATCGTCTCCGGCAACGTGTCGCTCTACAATGAAACGGACGGTGTCGGCATCCTGCCCACGCCGACGATCGGCGCGGTCGGCCTGTTCGAGAATCTGGATCAGGTGATCGGGCTCCGGCCGAATCCGGGCGACGCGCTGGTCCTGATTGGCGAGACCTCCGGCTGGATGGGCCAGTCGGCCTATCTCGCCGAGTTGTTCGGCCGTGAGGAAGGCGATGCGCCGCCCGTCGATCTGACCGCCGAGCGGCGCGCGGGGGAGCTTGTGCGCGCCCTGAAGGCGGCCGGACTGATCAGCGCCGCCCACGACATTTCCGATGGCGGTCTCGGGATCGCGGCGGCCGAAATGGCGCTCGCCGCGGAAATCGGAGTCATCGTCAGGAATGAGTCCGCAATCCCCGCCGAAAGCTGGTTCTTCGGGGAGGATCAGGCGCGCTATCTCCTCGCCTGCGACTCGAGCGATCTTGGCGCGCTCATCGCCGCGGCGACAGCGGCGGGCGCTCCGGCGCGCCATGTGGGAGAGGTCGGGGGCGACCAGATCATTCTTGGCGGGCGCGCGGTTTCACTCGACGCGGCGCGCGAAGCGCATGAAGGCGCCCTGCCCCGCCTGATGCGGAGTTGAGACCTTGCCGCCGCCTTGCGCCCACGCGAATTACCAACTACCTCTGCACAAGACTGATCGGTGAAGAGGTAACTGAGATGGCGATGGAAGTGGCGGCGCTCAAGAAGTTGATCCTTGACGCCTTTCCCACCGCCGATGTCGAGATCACCGACCTCGCCGGCGATGGCGATCACTACGCGGCCACCGTTATCGCTGAAGAATTCCGCGGCAAGAACCGGGTGCAGCAGCACCAGTTGGTCTACGCCGCGCTGAAAGGCCGTATGGGCGGCGAACTTCACGCGCTCGCATTGACGACGCGAGCTCCGGATTGAGGATGGAATCATGAGCGAGACTAAAACCGCAAGCAATCCGGCGCATGATGCGATCCGGGCCGATATCGCATCCAATGACGTCGTGCTCTTCATGAAGGGCACGAAGACCATGCCGCAATGCGGTTTTTCCAGCCGTGTCACGGCGATTCTCAATTACATGGAAGTGCCCTTCAAGGACGTGAACGTCCTCGCCGACGAGGCGATTCGGAACGGCATCAAGGAATTCTCGGACTGGCCGACCATTCCTCAGCTCTATGTGAAGGGAGAATTCGTCGGCGGGTGCGACATCATCACCGAGATGGTGTTGTCCGGAGAGTTGGACCAGACGTTCCGCGCGAACGGCGTCGCTTTCAACGAGAGCGCCGCTGAGAAAATTCGTGAAACCAACAGCTGAGCGCCGCCACCCGATCAGTTGACAGAAAGCGCCGCGCCCATTATCCCACGCGGCGACCCTGTTGGGGAATAGGTTAACGGTAGACCCGCAGACTCTGACTCTGTTAGTCCTGGTTCGAATCCAGGTTCCCCAGCCAAATCTCGTTTTTCGAAGGAAAGCCGCTCCCGCCCGCATCTGAGCGGGCGGCGGTGACCGCCGTTTCCGCCGAGCTGTCAAAGGATTGGCGGAAGGTGGCGGCGACCTCCTCATCCTCCCAGCAGCGGCTCGAAGGTGCGCCGCCGAACAGGCGACGCTTTTCTCAGGCGGACGAGTGGCGCCGCTTCGGGCATCGCCGGTCGCGTCTTCCAGTCAAGCGGGAAGGCGTCGTGGTATATTGGGATAAAGCTTCGCCGTGAGGAAGGCCCCACCTTGCGCAAGCGTGGCGGCGAAACACGCCGCTGGCGATCCCGCAGGTTCGCCAGCCGACGGATGCGCGGCGCATTTCTGAATAAGCATCTGTTTGACGGCTTGCGCCATGCCCGCAATCTGGTGGCGGCGTGGCGCAACGACTTCAATCACCACCGCCTGCATTCCAGCCTCGCTGGCCTGACGCCGGCGGAATATGTAAATCAATTAAAAAAGATCAAACAAGAACAGAGCGAACCTGTAGAGACGGACTCTCAGGAGAGCAGGTCGCCCTGTTGAAGCGTAGCTTGATATACGCGCCCCGACCCAGGGCCGGGGCGCGTACAGTTACCTGGCTACGAAACGGCCACCTGCGCTTTTGGGCTTCTCCTTGGCGTAACCGACATTGAGCGCCAGCGCGTCAAGGATCCGATACACCTTGGCAACCCAAACATCATCGCGAGGTGTCGGCGTCACCGCGGCGACAACCGACGCCAGCGCAACAACCGCAAACCCGATTTCGAACGATATTGGCATCAGTACGCCAAAGCAGTCCGTAACACCTTCACAAGAGATCATTGGATGCTCCTTTTCTGACAGATGATGAAGTTCAAACAAGATCAGGCGGGGTCAACGCCAGATAATGGATCGCCAACCGGACCTCACCTTCAGCGAAGCTCCCGCCTTCGGGTTCGACGCGCAAAGGCGTTAATGCGTAATAGGCCAGCGGCGCGCTCGTGACCCCGTTCACGACGGAGTTCTTGGGTAGCCCGATCGAGGAACCATACCGATCCGTTGCGCCGGAAACGCCTAGACGCCACCCAGTAAGGTTCGGGCCGGCTATTGTCGAAATGACTCTCCCCGTAACGCCGACAACCACTGCGCGATCAGGGATCGAAAGATCCGCATCAAACCCGAAACCAGGGGCTACAGGTATATCGGCGACGATCACGCCGGCTCGCATGTACGCTCCATGCTCGATTGGGCCAACCGGATCCCGGAGCCAGGCGTCCCCCGAGAAAACTATCGCCTCCCCCCGCTCGGTCACCCAAACGCGCCATCCCGCCTTTGGCGTGGCGAAACTCCAGCCGCCATTGGAAAAAAAGGCGAGCTCATTCTCATGCCCGGCCCACGCTTCTGACGCAGAAGCCGGGATGACATAGGCGTCATTCTCTGCGGGGCTCTCTGGAGGGGTCGCCAGATCCGCGCTCAGCACCGATGGCGCCGCCAGAGCGTCCAAGCGCGTAAGCGCCTCATTCATCGTCACATGCTTTTGCGCTTGATTTGAAGCGAGGAGAGGGAGCGCAAAATTATGAGTGTCAGACATTTATCATCACCTTTGTTTCCGCTCCCGGGCCGAACTGACTGGATATCTGCGACACGGAAATCTCGACAACTCCTGAAAAGCCATCGTCCGCTTGCGCGGCGGCTGACCAAATCCACTCTGTTTCTGTTGTCTCCACCTCCCGAAATTGACCTATTCGAACACGATACGCCTCCCGTTCTTCTCCAAGCGGGACCTCCGCACCTGCCCAGCTATCGCCATCGATACGCGTGCGTCTGATCCAACTGATCGCGATATCTCCGGACACAGGATCACGGCGAGTTCGCAGATGCGCGGGCGCATAGGGGCGCATTCTCTTTCCCGTGTCCTCCGCCAAAAATTGCGTATAGCTCTCGTCAGAGAAAGGCTTTCGGCTCGGACCAATACGCCAGACGCGCTCAATCCCGCGCAATGAGAACGGCGAGTCCACCGTCACCACCGCATCATCAAGCAGAACGAATGCGGAGCCAGCCGGAGTCGGATCGCCAATGAAAGGCTCGGTTCCCGCTTGACCGCGTAGAAGGCGGCTTAACCGCCACAGGTTTTCGCCAACCAGATCGGCGGTCTGAAACTGGATAATTTCCCAGTTTCCCGACGGACTCATTACCGCCGCTATATTCGCGCCGTTCAAGACGGAGACATCAGGTTTGGAGCTGAGGCCGCCGCCAAAAAGCTTTACCTCGCAAAATATATCTCTGGTCCAGATATCGCTCGCCGCCGCAACAAGGTCCGACGTCAGCGCACCCATGACCGCCGGCCTGACGATTCGCGCAGCCTGCTGGAATGATTCCCCGTCATCGCCAACAAAAAGCGCCGCCGGTCCCGCCCATGGCTCTGAAAAAGCAGCGATTGAGGGGCCGGTTTCGTCACCAGAAATCAACGGCAGGTCCATGAGCACGGACGCTACCGGAGTTGCAGGAAAGACCGGCTCAGGCGTCGGCGGCGGAAAACTCCGTGGCGCCGCCGCGTAGGCCTTCTGGTCTACAGCGGTCAACGTCAGAGCTCGGGCGCCGGCGTCCTCAACCCCGTCAATCCGGAACCGAGGTTCGCCAGGCGCCGCGTCCAGCCGGATGATATCGCCAGGCTCCAAAGCCAACCATCGCCGGGCAGCGGCGAAGCTGACCCCTTCACGGCCAATTAAGCTTTCGGCAAGATGACGATCCGCGACATCCTGCGCTGCGCCACTGTCCAGAAGAACCGGTGCGCTCGACCTCTCAGTCCTTGTAGAGATGGAGGCGACAGCCCGCGCCTCAAGCGCGCCGATCTCATAATCGCGCTCACTGTCGATAAACTCGAAGCTAACGGCGGAAGCGAGATCGCCCTCCGGCGTCCGGGTAAACGTTACGTCGGCGCCACCCTCGCGCGAACTCACGGCGTCCGCCAAAGTCAGGCTCGCATCGACCTGCCGATCCCTATGGCGAAAGCGCAAAACCTCGCCACTTTCAACGACATCAAACGCGAAGACCGTCATCAGTGACTGCAAAGCGGCTCGGGCGGATCCTGCGTCGTCAATCTTGAATCCCTGGACCACGCCATACAGTTCGGAAACATCAAAGGCGGTCAGCCCAGCCCGCAGGCAAATTTCCGCCACCACGTCAGCCAAGGACGCCGCCCCGAGGCGCCCGGATATCCAGTGCCCAAGCCTGTAGCTCGGCCCATCGGACCACACAGAGAGGCGGTTGGGGAAATCCGGCCACGGCCGCGCATCCCATGTCCAGACAAAGGTTCGATCCACTCGGATCATCCGATCATTGTAGACCGGAGATGTCGGATTATTCTCTGGCTTTTCCCAATAGCTCAGCGCGGCTTCCAAATACCTTCGCTGCATGAAGTCATCCCGGACACCCCGCGAAAAATAGGGCAATGCATTTTCGGATGATTTCGGATCAACGAAGACATTTGGCTGGTTGGCTCCAAGATCAACCGCCGGGCACCCAATTTCGGTGAACCAGATCGGTTTCGCCTTTGGCGTCCATTCAGTCGGGTTCGCTGCACGGACGCCGCCTGGGCGATTGTAATGCTGATTCCGCCACCAGTTCCTGATGTCTTTCGGTCGAAACAGCCAATCCTCGCCATGCGCCCCATCGACAATCGGCGTCCGGTCCTGTGCGTCGCGGGCCGCCGCGCTCCTGTAATACCAATCGTATCCCTCACCCCCTTCCACATTGTCGCCAAGATAGGACAGTGCATAGACTGACTTTGCGGCTTCGTCGGCATGACCTTCCTGGTATCGCCAATCCGAGAGCGGCAGGTAATTGTCGATACCAATGAAATCTATGTTCTGATCCGACCACAATGGATCGAGATGAAAGAACACATCACCGGACCCGTCACTCGGTTGGTGACCAAAATATTCCGACCAATCTGCAGCGTAGCCAATCTTCGTATCCGGGCCCAAAATTGCGCGAACATCGGCTGCAAGAGCACGGAGTTCGGCCACTGCCGGATAAGTGTCTTCGCTGCTCCGGATCTGGGTCAATCCGCGCATCTCCGAACCAATGCAGAAGCTGTCCACACCGCCTGCGAGCGCGCACAGATTCGCATAATGCAGAATGAAACGACGGAACGACCATTCGTGAGGACCTGAATAGTCAACGGTATCGTCGCCCATGGAAAATGCGGCGCGGGCGGCGGTGCCGAAGAACGTCTTCACCTGGTCCGCAGCCACGGCGCTTTTATCGGGCGAGCCAGCGAGGCCCGGCGCGCGGCTCAATGTGATCCGACCACGCCAGGGGAACGCTGGTTGACCGACTTCGCCTGTCCAAGGATCCGGTTTCTGATTCTCAGCGGGGACATCCATCAAGACGAAGGGGTAAAACATCACCTTCAATCCACGAGATTTCATCTCCTGGATTGATCGGATCACCGAACCATCCCCTGGCGTGCCCCCATAGACGGGCCGTCCCTGCGTATCGACGGAAACCGCCTTCGCATTGCCGCGTCCAACTCCATTTACGACCCACCGAATGGGGTCGGTGTCTTTGTCGGCAGTTTCCACGCAAGGCCGAATCTCACATTGGCCACAGCGAAGGTCGTCTCCAAACCACGATACAATCAGAGATACGGCGCCACAATTTGGCGCCTCCGTCTGGAGCTGATCGAGCCCAATCATAATGTCGGGCCGCTCAGCCACTGTATTGACGTTCTCATATACCGACTGACCAGGGCCGATCAGCCGCCGCACCTTGCGCGTCTCCAGCGAAAACTCGCCGGATCCAGGCGACATCGCGACTCCGCGCACCAGTTCAGCAAGCGCCGGCGCATTCTCGTTCTCTGACGTCGGCGCTGTTTCGGGCTCCCGCCACACTTCGATATTCAATTGCGGGATTCTGTTTCCGAACGGTCCAAGAGCCGTGTCTTCGAAAACGAGATAAGCGAGATCCCGAAAGGCGGGCGCTCCTCCCTCTATATCGTCGATCAGTGGATCCGGTTGCTGATTGGCGCCGCCGCGATGCAATCGATATTGAAAGTCCGCCAAGGAAATTTCATTTCCGTCCGCCCAAATCCGGCCAATACGTCGGATACGCCCCTCGCAAAGCGCGACGGCGAATGAGACCGAATACCTGTATTCACGCGACTTTTGTCCGCCGCCCTTGCCGCCTCGAGAGGTTTCGTCGATGTGTTCCGTGAAGCGGCTAGACCATATCACCTGTCCTGCGATGCGCATCCTGCCAAAGAGACGTGGAATCGGCTCTCCTTCCCCCGCCCCCTGAACACGGATCCGATCCACACGCCCTGTCTCGACGGGTTGCGCCCCGCGCCCCATCACCTGGCGATCTATCAGCGAGCCGGCTACGCCCCCGGCGGCGCGGCCGACGGTCGCAGCGCCCAAACCAAGCAAACTGCCGCCAGCCGCCGAGCCAAAAGAGGAGCCGGCGGCGGAAAGGATCATCGTGGCCATAGGTCAGGTTCTTTCCGGATACCGGAAGGTGGCGACGACGCGGCGCCGCCAACTTCCAATGAAAGGGGATTCGATTACCGATCGGCCCGAATAGGCGTGAATGATCGTCGGGGCTAAGTCGCCGCAATTTGCGCGTATCGCGAGATGTTTGGCCGTAGCGCCAGGCGCCATCCGGAAAAGGAGGACATCGCCCGGCCGTTCACCCGAACTGGGCGCCAAATACCTCTCGGCCGCGCGCCACAACGGGTCGTCACTCGAGGTCTCACCCCAATCGTGGCTGTACGGCGGCGGAGAAACCGGCTCATGACCGTAAAGCTCGCGCCAGACTCCTCTGATGAGGCCGAGGCAGTCCGCCCCTACCCCTTTCAGGCTCGCCTGATGCCGGTAAGGTGTTCCAATCCATCCACGCGCCAGCGCAACCACTCGCGCGGGGCACGGACGACTAGCCCCGCCCACGTGCGCCGCCTTGGTAGACCTCGCCATCGACAGGATAGGCCGTCAACCAATTGTCGCCGGGCGCATACGGGAATCCACGGAAATTAACCACGTTCTGGAATTTCTCGCGGCATGTGGACAGTCGTTTGTCGCAACCGGCGACGACGACAAAGGTATCGCCAGGCTCGGGAGGGTCCACCGGATTTCGATCCAGCTCCAGCACCACGCCGTCGCCCGACATGCGGTGCGTACGCACGCCCATTTTTGATTGCGTGTTCGCACCACTTGTCCATGTCAGTTCACCATTGGCGAACCAGTGCGGTTCGAATCCGTCGATGCCCGAAACAATAAGACTTCGCCTGTCCGTCGCACCAAGGACCGCACCCTCGCCCCTGAACTCCGGACGATCGATATCGACGCTGCAGCGCGAGTCTCCGAGAGTCGCATCGCAAACTCTGAGAAAGCGTCGGCCGACCGGACGATTCAACCGCTCGGACAATCCTCGAATCTCCGCCTCGAACGCCAGCGCGCCGCGGGTGATCTCTCCAATTTCGCCGCGAAACGTCAAAATGCGAGAAGACGGATCCGTCCAATCGACCAGCCAAAGCCTGAAGGCCGCGCCGTCAAACCGTCCGCGCCGAATGTCGGCTTCGGAAATCCGGTCCGAGCGCAACGCACCGCTCGCGGATGCGTTGTCAATGGAAAGGCCGAGTGATCGCTCGATGGCGCTGGCCGAAAATCCGCTTGAAGCTTCGAACGTTACGCCGTCAAAAGAGATATCCTCATCGTGTTCCGTAAAACCCAGCGCCGGTCCCGAGTTGGGATCGATCCGCCAACACGCGCAAAACGTTGTCACGCCGGAATCCAGCTTGTCCTGCATCGCCTTCGGTATGGCTCGCATCACACTCTCACTTCGATGATCGGAATCGATGGAATTTCACCGGCTTCAAAAGCCGCAAGGTTGACTTCGATCCGATCTGTGTCGAACCGCACAGGCACATGAAATTCATAGCCAGCCGTCAAAACCGCGCCCGCCTGAGGCGCTTCGTCAAAGCTTACCGCGCCGGTTTGATGGTCCACCGTAAAGCCGGAAGCGCTGACCTCGACACCGTCGCTTCCGACACGGACGCTTCCGATCTTGGGCTTTGTAACCGGCCGCCGATATTCAACGCCGCCGGAAGCGTAAACCCGTCCGAGATTGAACACGCGCGTCGTCCCGTCCCCAAGACCCAACGGCTGATCAAAGGCGGACACAGTCTCCGACGGGGCGCAAGATTTATAGTCGGCCCAGTCTTTCCAGCGAAATGCATGAAGCATCCCAAGCCGCGCCTCAAAGAAGGTGATCACCGCATGGACATCATCCAGGCTCCGCAACCCCAGGCCCGCATCATATCTCCGCCGCGCATGCGCCCATGTCGCATTTCTCTCCTCGAATCCATTCGCCAACGCGATGATCTCGGTTCGCCGCTCCGGGCCGCCACTGGACCCGAAGGAAAGCGCTGCGGGAAAGACCACGTCATGGAAACTCATCGCGCCCTCACATGTTGCGTTCGCCGCGCCGCACCGCACGTGCGATGCTGGCCGAGATCTGCGACTGGTTCCGTCGAAAACTCTCGGCGTCTTGGGTCGAAATATTGATCGTAATGTTGCCAGCGCCGCGGCCAGCCTCCGCTTTCACCCCGAGACTGCCGTCCGCCCCGCGTGTCAGCGGCATGATCGCCTCGGGGCCAGCTTCGCCCATCAAGCCGGCGCCGCCCCGCATTGGAAATGTGGTCGGCCCGGACACGACGCCGCCTTTCGCGAAAGCGCGAACACGGCCCGCAGAAAAGGCGCCGCCTTTGGCGAACCCCGAAAAAAGCCCTGTGACGGCCGCTCCAAGTGAGTTCTGGACCGGCGTCAGGGCGCTGTTCAGCACCGAACGGGACATGGACAGCGCCAGATCGCGCATAACGTTGCTCAGCTTGTCGCCGCTGAAAATCGCTGTATCAAAAGCGCGACGCAGCCCCGAGCCAAACGAGCGGGAAAGCCCACTCGTCTCACGCTCCATGCGTTGAATCTCGGATGTCGACGAACGTAGATCGATAGCCAGCTCGGCCGTCGCTCCCCGCGCCGCCTCACGCATATTTCGGTAGGCTCGCTCCAGATCGTTAACCGCGGAAATCTGCCGTTCCGTTTCGCGCTCATCCATCAGGGCGCCCTCCGATCAGGAAACCTGGAGCTGAGTTCGGCGAACGCACTGCGGTCGAGGGGAGACGCATCCTCGAATACGCCCATCCGTCCCTTGACGGCGGCGTCGAATTCGCGGGGAGTCATCGCCCAGAATTCACGTGGGCCCAGCCCGAGCGCGCCCAGCCCGAACCGCATCAGCAGATCCCAATCAAAGCCGGGATTGTCCTTCGTCATGTCGTCCCCCTGAAGCTGGCGGCGAGCAGACGCGATGCGGCCTCGGCGGCACCGATCGCTCCACCGTCGAAATTCATCGCCGCGACTTCGGCTTCGGTCACGTCCGCCCCTCCCCCCTGGAGGCCGGCCGCCAGAAGCGCGATGAGATCGGCGGCGCGAAAGCCCCCGGCTTCGAACCGCTCCGCGAGCGCCGCCAATCCACCGACATCCAGCCTTGCTTCCAACGCGGCCAAGGCGCCTAGCGTCAGCCGAAGCACGCGCTCCTCGCCGTCAATTGTTATCGCGATCTCGCCGCGTTGCGGGTTCACCATCAAAGCGCCGTAAAGCTCAGGGCCCCGGCGGAGGCCAGACTCGTTTCGAACGTCGCTTCCGCGTCGTGGTCGCCGGAGTATTCAAGCGCCGTGATTTGAAATGGCCCTTCGATTACGCCGAAATCGGGCACCACAATCTGTGCGTTGATGGTGGCGGCGTCGAAAAACGCCTGTCGCATCAGGCTGTCCGAGGTCGCGTCCTTGAACACGCCCGAGCCAGAAATCGACGCGGAACGCGCGCCTGCGCCACTCAGGAGCTCGCGCCACCGCCCGGCGCTGTCGGCTGTCGTCGCGTCCACGGTCTCGGCGTTCAACGCGATACGAGACGCGCGGAGCCCGGCGACCGTCTCAAACGCGCCCCCGCCTGTGGGGTCGATCTTGATCAGCAGGTCTTTTCCCTTTTGGGCGGCCATATCGGATCCTCTCGTTCAAGGCGTTGTGGTCAGGCGTCGTCTTCAATGACGAAGCGAAAAGTCAGATCGATGCGGCGCAACAAGCCGTTTTCCTCGCGGCGCGTCCGCGCGTTGATGAACTCATGCGTCACCACCACGCCGCGCGTTGGCGCGGGTGGATCGGAGTCGATCAGCGCGACGATACGCGCCGCGATCTCTTTCACCGTGAGAAAGCCGCGCTGCGGCGCATAGACACGGATCACCGCCTCGTGCGCCGCGCCGCGATCCGTGGCCGTATTCCATGGAGAGACCTCTTCGTCTCCAAGCGTCACGTAAGGCTCGGCGCCCTGATCCCGGCTTCGATGGGGCGCGTCGTCGTAAATGCGGCCGGCGAGACTCTCCAGTTCCGGCGCCGACGAAAGCCGTTCGAAGAGAGCTCGCTGCAATGGTGCGGACAGCGCCATGGTCATGACAGCACCCCTTCTTCCAACCAGCAGATCAGCCGTTCGCGCCTGTCATCCGCCTCGGTCACGCCGCGGATCGCAAAAACACGCTCTCCCTCACGAAACCGCTGATCCGCGACCGGTCGCCCCGGCGCGCCATAATCCGCAAACCGGATGAACGCCTTGTGTGTGACAGTCGAAACGGGTCTGCTGCCGATGGCGCTCTCACGCGCCGACGCCGGTGAGATCGCGGCCCAGTGCACCCCGCGCTCGACCCAGGCCTCCATAACGCCGCCAGCCCCGTCAGGCGCCGCCGAACGCTCCTCAAGAACGAGGCGGCGCGTAAGCCCCCCGCTCACCGCCCTGCTCCCGAGCCAAGCCTCATCGGCCGCCATGGCTGAATCAGCGCTGCGACGCCATATGTCGCCAAGGCTTCCCGACCAGGTACGGTGGCGCGGCGCTGGTCAAAGTGCTCCGCCGCCAAAATCAACGTCGCCCGGCGAAGGTCTGCGGGCGTCGCCTCCCAGCCTGGCCCGAACCCCGCCTCAAACACGAACTCAAGATCACCACTGATACTCTTCAATGCTCGAAACCGCGTTCGCACCGTCGTCTGGTCCAAATTGAACAGGGACAGATCCAGCGGCGTGGAGTCTCCGTCTCGCGAAAGGCGCGATACTGAGGTCAACGTCCGCACCGGGGCGATCGGCGCGGTGACAGAGCAATCCCTTCCGAGACGGCCGCGCCAGGAAAACTCCCGCGGAATCAGACATATGCCGAGCACACGCTCCAGATGTGCGACCGCCGCGAGGAACGCGGCGTCGACGTCCTGACCTTGATCAGCCGCAAATCCCGTGGACAGGCGCAGATGACGAGCGAATTCATCATGCATCGCCGTCGTAATCGTCGGCGGCGCGGTTTCAGTAAGCATGGCAATCGCTCCTTGAAACGTCGAAGAAATGCGCGCCCGCGCCGCGACATGAAATGGAGAGCGGGAGAGGGTCGCAGCGCGGACGCATGCGCCGCCGGGAGGCCCCGGCGACGCAATCGGTTCAACTTCGGATCAGCTCGTGGCGAATTTCAGGAGCTTGATCGCCGCGAAGTCGGTCACATCGCCGCCCACACGCTTGGACGCATAGAAGAGAACATGGGGTTTCGCCGAGAACGGATCGCGCATCACGCGCATGTCCGGCCGTTCAGCGATGGTGTAGCCGGCCCCAAAATCACCGAATGCGACCGCCATCGCATCCGCGCCGATGTCAGGCATATCTTCCGAGATCACCACCGGATATCCCATCAAGCGCGCAGGCTGCCCCGACGCCAGGCTCTCCGCCCAGAGGAACCGGCCATCGGCGTCTTTCATCTTTCGCACGGCGCCGGCGGTCTTCGAGTTCATAACGAAGGTCGCGTTCACCCGATATTCGGCGCCAAGCGAGTAGATCAGATCGACGACCGCATCAGACGGATCCACAGAGGAAAAGTCGCCCGCCGTCCCGGTCGCCACATATCCGAGCGAGCCCCAGGTCCAGTTGTCGTTCGGAAGCGCGCTGTAGCTGAGGAACCCGGTCGGCTTGTCGATACCGTCGCCATTGACGAAGGCGGCGTTCTCGGCTCGGGTGAACCGATCCGCGATCCTCTCGGCCAGCCAGGCCTCGATATCGAAAGCGGAGTCATCCAGCAGCCTCTGCGAGGCTTTTGGAGAAGCGGATAGCTCATGCAGCGTGATCGAGATACGCTCGATCTGCGGCGTATCGGTTTCGGCGACCGCGCCGCTTTCCGCCGTCCAGCCCGCGCCGACATCGGTATGATCCACCAGAACGTCGTAGACGCCGGCCTCGACCGCCGCGACCGTTGCGACAGAGCGGATCGACGACGACGCCCTCAGGACGCCCATGATCCGATCGGAGGTCTGCGGATCGACCAGATAGCCGCCATCGGCCAGGACCCCGGTCGTGAGCGACTTGCCGTCCAGTTGCAGCGCGCGCAGCTGCGCGTCGTCCCCGGCGCGAAGGTAGGTATCCATGGCCTTCCGATGCGGCGCCACCATCTCGGCCGCTCCGCTCAGCGGCGGGCGGTGCGCGGATTTCCGGGTCAGTATACCGATACGCTCTTCTTGTTCGGTCATGCGGCTCTTGATCTCCGTCTGAAAGGATTTGAAGTCGTTCAGAAAGCCGGAAAGAGAGGATTTCACTTCCGGCCCGGTGGCGGCTTGTGCTTCATGCGTCATCGGTTGATCCTTTGATTGGACGACGAGAAAAGGAAACGGAGTCAGGCTAGCGCCTCACGGGCGCTTCTAAGCGCGTCCGCCAGTTCGCGGGCGATTTCCGCCTCCGGATCAGGCGCCTTCGCCGAGGCGCGCGCTGAGGGAAGCATCGGAAACGTGACGAGTGAAACTTCCCAAAGATCGAGTTCGATAAGCCGCCGGCCGGCGCCGGCTCGCTCGGCCCTGATCGTGCGGTATCCGATCGAGAGCCCATCCACGGCGCCGGCCGCCATGAGCGCGGCCGCCTCTGCGCCGCGCGTGATCTCGGTCAGCAACCGGCCGCGCACCGCGAGTCCGAGGCGATCCTCCGCGACACTGTCCCAGACGCCGATCGGCGATGCTGGGTCATGCTGCCACAGAAGCTTCACCGACCGGCCCTGCCGCGCCAAACGCTGCAAGGAGGCCGCGAATGCGCCAGGCTCGACCACATCGCCGTTCTGATCGGCGACGCCGAAGAGAGACGCGTAGCCGCCAATTTCGGCGCCCGTCGCCGCCTCGCGGTCGAGCGCGATGAACTTTGTCTCCAGTCCGAATGGAGTTTCGATAGCTGATTTCAAAATCATCTCCTAAGGATAGAGCCGCGCATTCAGGGAAAAGGCGAGAATCTGGCCCGCCAGCGCGATCGCAGCGCCGTAAACCGCCAACCAGAGCCGCCTTTCCAGGCGGTCCAGCCCGCTTTCGATCTGTTCGAGAGTCCGGTTCAGCGCCACCCATCGCTCCTCGAACACCCGTTCATGCGTTTCGATGCGGGCGTGGGCGCTGTCGAATGGTTCATAGAGATAGCGTGAGCCGAGCGTGCGCCGCCGCGGCGCGCCGGTCATTCTCGCGCCGAGGTGCGGGACGACAGGCCCAACATCTCACGCTTCTCGTCCGGCGAGAGGAAATCCGCCGCCGCGACCCGTCGCCACTGCATCTCTCGCTCAGCCTGCAAGGCCGGGATCGCATCCATGTCCGGCGTGATCCGGATTCCGCCGCCCCAGCGCCAACCGAGCCAACCCGCCAAGGCCGCTCCCACCCGCCGCGCCAATGGCAGGACGGTCTGGCGATAGAAGGCGCGGTTCGCCTCCTGATAATTCGAGTAGCTGTTGTCGCCCGGCAATCCCAGAAGCTGCGGCGGCACGCCGAAGGCCAGCGCGATTTCGCGCGCCGCCGCCTCCTTGGTTTTCAGAAACTCCATATCCGACGGCGAAAACCCCATCGGCTTCCAGTCGAGCCCGCCTTCGAGCAGCATCGGTCGCCCGGCGTTCCGCGCACCCTGATGACCGTCCTCCAGTTCATCGACGATGCGCCTGAACTGTTCGTCCGTCAGGGTCTCTCCGTCCGCGCCCTTGTAAACCAGCGCGCCCGAGGGTCTGGCGGCATTGTCCAGCAGGCCTTTCGACCATTTCCCGGCCGAATTATAGATATCTATCGCCGCCGCCGCCGCTTCCAGCGGCGCCATGCCGTAATGATCGTCAAGCGGATGAAAACCGCGCAGATGCAGAACCGGCTGCGCCTCGGTCGTCATGTCGAACCGATGCGTCCTGCCTCCCACCTTGTACTCGTAGGCGTCCGGCCACCCGTCCGCGCCAGGAATAATCCGCATCCGATCGGGGCGAAGCGTGTGCAATTCACCCGGCGCGCCTCGGTCATCCAGCGCCGCCGCCTCCAGATAGGCGTCGCCGAAAAGCATCAGATTTCCAAAGACCGCCTCCAGCAACCCCGCCCCGTCCTGCCCTCCGTTCGGCGCCGCGAGCAGCGACAGGATCGGGTGTTCGGACATCACGGCGCCATTGACGCTGAGCCGCATCGGCGTCGCCGCCGCCGCCTCCGCCACCATCCGGACCGACCGAAAGACGACGGCGTTGCCCTGGTATCCCGCTTTCGTCAGCGAGACCCCGTCTCTCGGCCCCCAAACCGCGCGGCCTGCGCCCTGAAAAGCGATCATACCGCCGACGGCGGACGCCTTTTTTTCCGCCGGAGCGGATGCTCTGGCGTTCAAGAGATTGAACAGCATATGATATCTCCGTTTGGCGTCTTTCAGAGACGGCGCGCGCGCGGCGCGGCCGCCTGCGGCGACAACATCAGGCTCCATATCGCCCAGACCAGCGCATCGACACGGTCCGGGCTTCGGGTCGTTTCATCGACGCCGAAACCTCGCATCTGGTCCTCGAGCTCCGGGAAGCCGCCGACATGACGCACGAGCCCTTGCTCATAGAGCGCGGAGACCGGCTCCGCCCGCGTGGCCTTGCCTCGGGACGCATGGACCGAGGCGAAGCTGATCCGCGGCGCGATTCCTCGAATGATCGTCTCGACCATCGCGCCCCCCTGGTTGGTCTCGACGATCAATCTGTCCGCCTCGAACTCCTCATAGGCGGCGATCGCGCGCTCGGCCCATTTTTGCGGGGTCTCACCCTGGCTGGAGCGATCCGCCAAGACATATGCGGTCGTCGCTGTTCGCCCGGCGACGATCACCCCGCATTCGTCGGCGGCTTCACCGACGCTCACGGGCGGATCCACCGCCACGACCACGCGCTGCAGCGGCGGCGCTTCACGCACCCGCGCCGCCTCTATCAACGACCGAGACCAGAGCGCGCCGGGTCTGTCGAGCACCATCACGCCATCCAGCTCCTCGCGTCCCTGCGCCGTCCCGCCGTACTTCTCGGTAACCTTGTCAAGGAAGCTCGCCGCCAGATTGGCCCGGTTCGCCGAGGTGGGCGCCGAAACCGTCACCGTGCGTTTGTCCTGGATCAATTCCTCCAGCACCGGATTCGCCCGCGGCGTGGTCGTCACCACCTGCTGGGGATGGTCCCCAAGCCGGAGCGCGAGTTGCAGCATGTCCCATGCCCGCCGCGGGTTCCGCCACTTTCCCAGTTCATCGACCCAGGCGCAGTCGAACTGCGGCCCACGCAATTTCTCCGGGCTCGCCGCGGAAAAACACGTCGCTTGCGCGCCGTTCGGCCAGATCAGCATTCTGCGGGATTCATTCCATTCCGGCCGCCGATCCGGAGGCGAGCACGCGATGATTCCGCTCTCGCCCCGCACCATGATGTCGCGCGCTTCATCCAGCGTCCCGCCGACCAGCGCGACACGGCTGCACTCCCCTGGCGCAAGCGGCGTCGCGCCCTCGACTTTGGAGCGGATCCATTCCGCGCCAGCCCGTGTCTTGCCGGCGCCGCGCCCGCCCAGAATCAGCCATGTGGACCAATCTCCCTCTGGCGGTAATTGATGCTTTGGCATGCCCCATACTTCGAAGAGGAATGGGAACGCCGCCTGCGCGTTCTCCGACAGCCCATGAAGCAGCTCCTCAATCTCCTCCCGCGGACGCCAGGCGATCGAGGCGCCGATAGATTTCCGCGCGTGCGGCTTCGATGTCGATTTCATGCGATTGTTCCGGCCTCCGGGTCTCTTTCGCGAGTTGGAGTTCGATGTCGATAATGGTCTGCAACGCCTTTCGATGCGCGCGAATCGTCTCTGCACGCCCTCTCGCAGCGAGATCCTCCGCGCCCGAATGAAGGACACGGATCGCACAAGTCAGCTCGTGGGCGAGGTTCTGATAGAGTTGGCGCGCATGCGCGAGCAGACGCTCCACCTTGTCGGTGTCGCCGGTCTTGGATGTCATGGCGGTCTTTCCGGGAAATGAAAAAAGCCGGCGCAGCGATGCGTCGGCTTCTGACAGATTTCTCAGTCTGCGGTCTTACTACATCGGAGCGAGCGCAAAGTCAAGAACTTTCTTCCTGGTTGCGTCACTCGCTCGGTCTGCTGCGCTCGATCCGCCTCCACGCAGCTACGTTTTTCTGGTGTTCGCGCAATGTCGCGGCGAAGGCGTGGCCACCGGAGCCATCCGCAACAAAATAGAGCGCATCGGTCTTTTCGGGCTTCACCGCGGCGAGAATCGATTCGCGGCCGGGGTTCGCGATCGGCCCCGGCGGCAGACGATCGATCGTGTAGGTGTTGTACGCGGTGGGCGTCGTCAGATCCGACCGGAGGATCGGCCGATCCAGCGTGCCGACGCCCTTGGTGATTCCATAGATGATCGTCGGATCGGACTGGAGCTGCATGCCCCGGTTCAATCGGTTGACGAACACGCCGGCGACCAACGGGCGTTCCGCCGCCACGGCGGTCTCCTTCTCGATGATCGACGCCAGCGTCAACGCCTCCTCAGGCGAGCGAAGCGGCGTATCTTCGTCCCGCATTTCCCAGGCCGCCGCCAGGATGCGGCTCTGCGCCGCCTCCATGCGCGCCAGCAACTCCGCCCGGCTGGACCCACGCGCGACAAAGTAAGTGTCGGGCGCCAGGGCGCCTTCCGCCGGAACCGACGGAATTTCGCCAACGAGAAGCTCGTTGGCCCGCAACGCTTCGACGACCTCCCAACTCGTCAGCCCTTCCGCGATCGTCACCTTGTACTGAATCGATTGCCCCGACACGACGATATCGAGCACCTGCTCCATCGTGGCGGCGGCGGGGATTTCGTATTCGCCATATTTCACCGCACCGGCTTCGCCACGATAGCGCGCGCCCAGCCGAAAGATGATCGCGTTCGCGATTACGCCTTCCCGCTCAAGCGTTTCCGATGCGTCTTTCAGCGAAACTCCCCGCTCCAGCACGACCAGCTTCGGGTTCGCAAGCGGCCCCGGCGCGCTGAAGGAATGAATCCCCCAGAGCGTCAGTCCCGCCAGCGCGACGCAGAGAACGATCAGAACCGTCAGCGCGTTGGCTGCAACGTGCTTTCCCATGATGAGAGCTCAGACCCTTCTGAAAATCAGGGATGCGTTGGTGCCGCCGAAACCGAAGGAGTTGGAGAGCGCGACATCGATGTCTCGTTTGACCGCTTTCAACGGCGCGAGGTCGATCTCGGTCTCGACCGAAGGATCCTCCAGATTCAACGTCGGCGGCGCAACGCCGTCCCGGATCGCCAGCAGGCAGAAAATCGCTTCGACCGCCCCGGCCGCGCCCAGAAGATGCCCGATGGAGCTTTTGGTTGACGACATCGTGACGCCGCCCGCCGCCGCGCCAAGAAGCCGCGTCACCGCGCGCAACTCGATCTCATCCCCGAGCGGCGTAGACGTGCCATGCGCGTTCACATAGTCGATTTCCGCCACGTCGACGCCCGCCCGCGCGACCGCGGCCGCCATCGACCGGTATCCTCCGTCCCCATCCGGCGAAGGCGACGTGATGTGATACGCGTCTCCCGAAAGGCCGTACCCGATCACTTCGCCGTAAATATGCGCGCCGCGCTTCACTGCGTGCTCATACTCCTCAAGCACCACCACACCGGCGCCCTCGCCCATCACGAAACCGTCCCGCGCTCGATCATAAGGGCGGGACGCGCGCGTGGGCTCGTCGTTGAACGCGGTCGAGAGCGCCTTGCATGCGCCAAAGCCCGCAACGGAAATCTCGCAAACCGGGCTCTCCGCCCCACCCGCCACCATGACATCCGCGTCATCAAGCATGATCAGCCGCGCCGCATCGCCGATCGCGTGCGCTCCGGTGGAACATGCCGTGACCACCGCGTGGTTCGGGCCTTTGAATCCATGACGAATCGACACCTGGCCCGAACAGAGATTGATCAGCGCCGAAGGAATGAAGAACGGCGAGACCCGCCGAGGCCCACGCTCCTTCAGAATGACGGCGGTCTTGGCGATGGTTTCGATGCCACCGATCCCGGAACCGATCATCACCCCCGTCCGCAGCTTTTCCTCTTCATCCGGGTCGGTCCACCCGGCGTTCGTGATCGCCTGCTCCGCAGCGGTCAGCGCATAGGTGATGAACCTGTCGATCTTTCGCTGTTCTTTCTTATCGACCCAGTCATCCGGATTATAGTCGCCCGGTCCATCGCCCAGCGGGATCTCGCATGCGATGCGGCACGACAAATGCGATGCGTCAAAATGCCGGATCACGCCGGCGCCCGATTCCCCCGCGACCAATCGGCCCCAGGTCTCCTCGACGCCGCACCCGAGCGGCGAAACCATTCCGAGGCCCGTCACAACAACCCGTCTCATGCGCATCTCTTTCAAACGTCGCTTTGCAGCGGCAACATAGCGACGCACAGAACAAAAAAACAGCGCCCGGATCGCCCGGGCGCTGAACCTTGTCTAATTCTTCCCTGGTTCAGGCGTCGACGTTCTCCGAGATGAACTTCACCGCGTCGCCAAAAGTCTGAATCGTCTCGGCCGCATCGTCCGGGATCTCGATGCCGAACTCCTCCTCGAAGGCCATCACCAGCTCGACCGTATCGAGACTGTCAGCACCCAGATCATCAATGAAGCTCGCCTTTTCGACAACCTTCTCCTCTTCGACGCCCAGATGTTCGACGACGATCTTCTTAACGCGATCCGCGATATCGCTCATGCTCGTTTCCTCTGCTGGAGGCGCACGCCTCAATTCGGATCGTTTCGCGGCGGCGCACGCCCGAAACGCAGTATCTGCACGACGTCGTACATTCGTCCGCCGCTTCGTCGGGCTATTACCATAAGCGTCCGATAACGCAAATGGGCGAATGGCGCCCGTCATATTCCTCTTCGGCGGGCGTCAGATCATGGCCATCCCCCCATTCACATGCAATGTCTGACCGGTGACGTACCCGGCTTCGTCGCTCGCAAGATAAAGCGTCGCAGCGGCGATTTCGGCCGCTTCCCCCATCCGTCCGGCGGGGATCGCCGCGTTGATCTTCGCTTTCTGTTCGTCCTTCAACCCATCGGTCATCGCCGTGCGGATGAACCCGGGGGCCACGCAATTCGCGGTCACGCCCCGACTGGCCACCTCCGCCGCGAGCGACTTTGTCATGCCGATCATTCCGGCCTTGGACGCCGCATAATTTCCCTGCCCGGGGTTCCCCGTGACGCCGACCACCGACGTGATTCCGATGATCCGGCCCCAGCGCGCCTTCATCATGCCACGCAACACCGCCTTGGAGAGACGAAACCCCGCGGTCAGATTCACCGCGATCACCTCGTCCCAATCCGCCACGCTCATCCGCATGAAAAGATTGTCGCGCGTCAATCCGGCGTTGTTCACCAGAATATCAACGGCTCCCATCGCCTCCGCCGCCTGCGCGGGCAAGGCGTCCACCGCCGCGCCATCGGACAGATCGCACGGAAGGACATGCGCGCGCGCCTCCAGCTCCTCCGCCAGCGCCTCCAACGGCCCGGTCCGCGTTCCCGAGAGCGCCACAGCCGCTCCGGCCCCGTGCAGCACCCGCGCGATCTCCGCGCCAATTCCACCGGATGCGCCGGTTATCAATGCGCTTTTCCCTGTCAGGTCGAACACCGATCATCTCCTTGTTTCAAACATGAAACCCGGGCGAGCCCGCCCATTCAACCCCGGATCGCCGCCGCCGCCGCCCGCACATCATCTGCGCTGCTCACGGCGACGCATTTCAACGTCTTGTCGATCCTCCGCGCCATGCCGGAAAGGGCCTTGCCGGCGCCGATTTCGACCTGACCCGTCACGCCGTTCGACGCCATGAAGGCGACGCTTTCGCGCCAGCGCACCACTCCCGTCACCTGCTCGACCAGAAGCGTCCTGATCGTATCCGCATCCGACACCGCCTCCGCTCTGACATTCGCGACCAGCGCCGGCCTTGGCGCGCGGATCTCGACCTCCGCCAGCGCCGCCGCCATCTTATCGGCGGCGGGCTGCATCAGCGCGCAATGAAAAGGCGCGCTCACCGGCAGCATGACCGCCCGCTTCGCGCCGCGCGCCTTCGCCAGATTCACCGCCCGCTCGACCGCGCCTTTGTGCCCGGAAATCACCACCTGCCCGGGGTCGTTGTCATTCGCCGCCTGGCAGACCTCACCCTCTGCGGCGGCCTCCGCGACCTCCGTCGCCGCCGCGAAATCAAGGCCCAGAATCGCCGCCATCGCCCCGACGCCGACAGGGGACGCCGCCTGCATCGCCTCGCCGCGAAGCCGAAGAAGCCGCGCCGTATCCGCCAGCGATATGGCCCCCGCCGCCGCCAACGCGGAATATTCGCCAAGCGAATGGCCCGCCACGAAGGCGGCGTCGGCCGCCGTGACGCCTTCCGCCTCCAACGCTCGCATCACCGCCAGAGAGGTCGCCATAAGCGCCGGCTGAGCATTCGCAGTGAGCGTCAGCTTTTCCGCGGGCCCTTCCCAGATCAGCGCGCTCAACGGCTCTCCAAGCGCCTCGTCAACCTCGGCGAAAACCGCGGCCGCCGCCGGATACGCCGCCGCCAGATCGCGGCCCATGCCCACCGTCTGCGCGCCCTGCCCCGGAAATACGAATGCCCAGCTCATCACGATCACTCCTGCCAGTTTCGATCTCAATTCCCGCCGCCCCGCACGAAGTCAAGCCGCTCGACGGAACGAAGGGCCACCCGTCATTGCATTTACCGTGCAGAGAGACCACGCCTCCACGACTCATCCCGCAGCCACCCGATCGTCAAACCCGACTCCGCTCGCCGATGGCGCGGCGGCGTTCCCAAGCCGGGCGGCTTGCGCGCTTCCCCATTCTCTCGTATATGGCGCGCTCTCTCGAACGTTTGGACGCGACGCCACTCGTATGCGGGCCGAGAGGTCCACCCCCCGCATTTTGAAGCGCGCATGACATGAAGGATGATCCATGCCTCTCTATGAGCATGTGTTTATCGCGCGTCAGGATATCTCCAACGCGCAGGCCGAAGGGCTGATCGAGCACTTCACCCAGGTTCTGAAGGACAACGGCGGCGACGTCGTCAACTTCGAGTATTGGGGGCTCCGCACGATGGCCTTCAAGATCAACAAGAACCGCAAGGGGCATTACGCGTTTCTCAGGTCCGACGCGCCGTCCGCGGCTGTGGACGAGATGCAGCGCCTGATGCGGCATCATGACGATGTGATGCGGGTGATGACCATCAAGGTCGACGCGCATGAAGAGGGCGACAGCGCCGTCGTGCGCGCCAAGAGCTCCCGTGACGACCGCGGCTCCAGGGGCTCCAGAGGCTCCCGCCCGCCCCGGCGCGACGATTGATCCAGAGGAGATAGATTATGGCCCACAAACCCTTCTTCCGTCGTCGCAAATCATGCCCGTTCTCGGCGCCTGACGCGCCGAAGATCGATTACAAGGACGTGAAGCTGCTGCAACGCTACATTTCCGAACGAGGCAAGATCGTGCCTTCGCGCATCACCGCCGTTTCCTCAAAGAAGCAGCGAGAACTCGGCCGCGCCATCAAGCGGGCCCGCTTCCTCGCGCTTCTCCCCTACGCCATCAAGTAAGGAGAACGATCATGGATGTGGTTCTTCTCGAGCGCGTCGAAAAACTGGGCCAGATGGGCGATGTCGTCGCCGTGAAAAATGGCTTCGCCCGCAACTTCCTCCTGCCGAAAGGCAAGGCGCTTCGAGCGACGAAGAGCAATCTGGAGCGGTTCGAGGCCGAACGAGCTCAGCTTGAGGCGCGTAACCTCGATCTGAAGAAAGAGGCGGAAGCCGTTGCGGCCAAGCTCAACGGTCAGACATTCATCGCCATCCGGCAGGCTTCGGACGGTGGCGCGCTTTACGGCTCGGTCAACTCTCGCGATATCGCCGAACTGGCGACCGAGGGCGGCTTCAGCCTGGCGCGCACGCAGGTCGTGCTCTCTTCTCCGGTGAAGGAGCTGGGCTTGCACGATATCCGCGTGGTTCTGCACCCGGAGGTCGACGCCACGATCACCGTCAACGTCGCGCGCTCCGCCGACGAGGCCGAACTTCAGGCCGAAGGCAAGTCCATCGCGGAGCTCCGCGCCGAGGAAGAGGCCGCTGAGGCCTTCGACGTCGCGCAGCTCTTCGAGGATGACGAGGACGCGGAGCGTCTCACCGCAGACGCCCCGGCGGATGAGGCCGAAGAGCCCCGCGCCTGACAGCTCGGCGGCCTCGACGCTGCGAGGCCTTGAAATCGAGAATGGCCGCCCCTGAAATTGGGGCGGCCATTTCAATTTCGACGCCGCCCGTTCCAATCGGAACTCACACGGCGTCCTCATCCCACATGCATGTTCCTGGGCCTTGACGGCGCAGGCCTGATCCACCGATTGGCGGGAAGCGCCACGACCCGCCGCGCGTGCGGGCCGCCGTCGCTCCCCGGCGCAAGGATCAGTTGGGTTGGGGCTCCATTCCGCCGCCCGCCTCGCCGCCGCGTTTGCGGCCCGCGTTCGGGATCGATGCGAGCCTCGGCTTGCCGTCGCCGGGCGGCGGAGTGTCATCCTCCGACCGGTCGAGCGGCTCGCCGGCGATCACCTTGCGGATCTCGTCCCCGGTCAGCGTCTCGTATTCCAGCAGCCCCTGCGCCAACCGCTCCCATTCCTCGCCATGCTCGGTCAGGATCCGTTTCGCGGTCGCATACCCCTCGTCGATGATGCGGCGCACCTCCTCCTCGATGATGCGCTGCGTCGGGCCCGAAATTCGCAGGTTGCCGCCATATGCGCCGAGATAGGTGTCGCTCTGCTCCGCATAATCGATGTTGCCCAACTTTTCGGAAAAGCCGAACTGGGTCACCATCGCGCGGGCGATCTTGGAGACTTGCTGGATATCCGACATCGCGCCGGAGGTTACGCTCTCCTCGCCGAACTTCAGCTCCTCGGCGACCTTTCCGCCCATCGCCATTGCGATTTTCGACGTGTATTTGCGTTTGGTCACGGAATACTGATCGCGCTCCGGCAGGCTCATCACCAGGCCCAGCGCCCGCCCCCGCGGGATGATCGTCGCCTTGTGGATCGGGTCATGCTCGGGCACATGCAGCCCGACGATGGCGTGGCCGGCTTCGTGATAGGCGGTCAGAGTCTTCTCATCCTCGGTCATGACCATCGACCGGCGCTCGGCGCCCATCATGATCTTGTCCTTGGCCTTCTCGAAATCCTCCATCGTCACCAGGCGCTTGCCGGCGCGAGCGGCGTGAAGCGCCGCCTCGTTCACCAGATTGGCGAGATCGGCGCCGGAGAAGCCCGGCGTGCCGCGCGCGATAATCTTCAGCTCGACATCGGGGCCGAGCGGCACCTGGCGCGCGTGGACCTGAAGGATCTTCTCACGCCCGCCGACATCGGGATTGTTCACCGTCACCTGCCGGTCGAACCGGCCGGGGCGCAGCAGCGCCGGGTCGAGCACGTCAGGCCGGTTGGTGGCGGCGATCAGGATCACGCCCTCGTTCGCCTCGAAGCCGTCCATCTCCACGAGGAGCTGGTTCAGCGTCTGCTCGCGTTCATCGTTGCCGCCGCCATAGCCGGCGCCGCGATGGCGCCCGACGGCGTCGATCTCGTCGATGAAGACGATGCAGGGCGCGTTTTTCTTCGCCTGCTCGAACATGTCGCGGACGCGGCTGGCGCCGACGCCGACGAACATCTCGACGAAATCCGACCCGGAGATGGTGAAGAACGGCACCCCGGCCTCGCCGGCGATGGCGCGGGCGAGAAGCGTCTTGCCGGTGCCCGGCGGCCCCACAAGGAGCGCGCCCTTCGGAATTTTTCCGCCGAGGCGCGTGTATTTCTGCGGATCCTTCAGAAACTCGACGATCTCCTCGAGCTCCTCCTTCGCCTCGTCGATCCCGGCCACATCCTCGAAGGTGACCTTTCCGGTCTTCTCGGTCAGGAGCTTCGCCTTCGATTTCCCGAAGCTCATCGCTCCGCGTCCGCCGCCCTGCATCCGGTTCAGGAAGAAGATCCAGACCGCGAAGATGATCAGCATCGGCAACCAGAACCCGAGCGTCGAGAGAAGCCCGCCCTCCTGCTGAGGCTCCACCGTCACCCGCACGTCGCCGGCGCGAAGCTCAGGCACGATATCGGCGCCAAGCGGCCGATATGTGGTGAATGCGCGCCCATCATTCGTACGTCCGGTGAGCTTTTCGCCATCGATCGAGACTTCGGCGATCTGTCTCTGATCGACCCTGTCAAGAAAATCGGAAAAAGCGATCTGATTGCCAGAGTCGCGCGATCCGCTGTCGCTGAACACGTTGAAAAGAGCCACAAGAAGCAGAATCGCGACGGCCCAGAAGGCGAAATTTCTGGCGTTACCCACTAGAAGGAGACCTCTCATCTGACGAATGCGGACCGCGCGCCCGTTCAGGGTCAAGATAATGCTTTCCGGCTGATGTTCAATCCGTCACTTGTGACGCCGAATCGGCTTCAGTCGAGCCATCCTTCATCCGCGACGATAAAGCGCGCGTTCGCCCGCTCTCCGTAACCGGCGATCGGCGCGGCCGCGAGCGCGCCCTCCCGCCAGAGCGCCGGCGTCGTCAACCGCGCCGCGCGGGGCGCCGCCTCCCAATGCTTCGGCGCGCGCCAGAGGCCCGCGCCGGAAAGCTCGGCGAGGCGGCGCGCCCCGGCCTCGCCGAGCGGCGCAATCTCCGCCGCGTCCTCTCCCGCAACGAGGAATCGGCCGTCCCAGATCGTTCCATCAGCGCTCAACGGCGCCGGGGTCGGATCCACAGCCGCCGCCTCGCGTGAGATCACGACGCGGAGCGGGCCATCCGGGCGGATCAGACACCCGTGAAGACTACGCCCGCCGCCCAGCCTGCGGGAGAGCATCGCGTCCAGCAACTGCGCCTCAGATTCCGCGCGCGGCCCGTAATCCGCGCCCGCCGCGCGCGTCAGCCCGGCGCGCAGCAACCGCCGCGCCAATTCGCGCGGAGCGGCGCGAAGCGGCGCCAGCGTCAGGTGAAGGTCGCCGCAGACGCCCCACCGCGCCGCTTCCGCAGCCAACGAGGCGACCGCGTGATCAAGCGCGTCGCGGGCCCCCCGCATTCGCGCCGCCGTCGCGGCGAGCCCCTCTGCGGTCACGCCAAGCGGCGCCAGCGCGGAAAGCGAGCGTCGGGCCCGCACCCGATCGAACCGCGCGTCTTCATTCGACGGGTCCTCGATCCACGGCGCGTCCGCGGCCCTCAGCCAGGCGCGCAGCGCCGCGCGCCTCACGCCGAGGAGCGGGCGAATCCAGGTCGCGCCCATCGCTTCGGCGCGCGCCGCCATCGCGGAAAGCCCGTCGACGCCCGAACCCCGGCCAAGCCGCAAAATCACCGTCTCCGCCTGATCGTCCATGGTATGGCCAAGCGCGATCGCCGCCAGGCCCCGGCGCGCCGCCCAGTCCGAGAGCAGCCGCTGGCGCGCCTTGCGCGCCTCCGCCTGAAGGTTGCCGTGGCCGGCCCAGCCGCGCCATTCCAGAATCTCGTGTCGGCGGCCGAGCGCTCCGGCGACTCCGCCGACAAGGCGCGCTTCGGCCGCGCTTTCCGCCCGAAGCCCGTGATCGACCGTGGCGACCTCAAGCGCATGACCGCGGGCGCGCGCCCATCGATCCGCAAGATGAAGGAGAGCCATGCTGTCGCCGCCGCCCGACACCGCGACGCCGAGCGGGCGCGACGCCCCGACCAGCGCCTTGTCGAGGGCGGCGAAGCTCTCGGCGGCGACGATGTCGGGTTCAGGCGGTTTCATTCCGGCTCATTCACAGCCGATCCGGCGCGCCTCGCGCGCGGCCCGCTCGACGATGTCGGTCGCCTCGGCGTAACGTTCGCGCACCTCGCGAAGCGTCGAGCAGGCGACATCGGTCTTGCCGAGCAGATCAAGCGTGACGCCCAGCTTCAGGAAACTCTCCGGCGCCTTGTCGGAGCCCGATCCGAGCGTCGCTCCGTCGAGATAGCGTTGCGCCGCCGCCTGGTAGTCGCCGGCGGCGAAATACGCCTCGCCCAGCCAGAAATGAGCGTCGCCGGCCAGCGGACTCTCCGGATGGTCGGAGAGGAATTCGCTGAGCAGGCTCCGCGCCTCTTCGGTCCGGCCGTCCCGCGCCGCGGCGACGCCAGCGTCAAACCCCGCGCGGTCGCCCTCGGAAATCGGCGCGCCCGGTCCGGGCGCGCGCCCGGCGTCGTCCTGATTTTCGAACAGGACGCTCGGATCTCCACCCTCGAGTTCGATGATCCGGTATTCGAGATCCTGCAATTTCTGGCGCGCCGCGGCCTCATGCTGGCGCTGCGCGTACTCGAGCCGCTCGATCTGCCCGGTCAACCGCTGGATCTCGCTCTCCACCGCATCGAGTCTGGGGGCGAGCACGCCGCCGCCCACCGCGCCGCGAAGGCGCGCCACGTCCTCGGCGAGCGCTTTGGTCTGTTTCTGGACCTCCAGAAACTCATAGCGGTCGACCCCCTGGGCCGCGCCGCCCGGCGCCCAGGCGCCAATCGAAAGCCCGACGAGAGCGGCGGCCAAAACCCCGAAACGCAGCGTGAAATTCATGTCGCCATCTCCTTTCGCACTCTCGCCGGCATGCGGCGCGGCGACAGTCCGCCGCCGCGCCGCTGGTCGCTCAGCTCATCGGCGCGCCAGTGATCACGCTGACCGCGCGCCGGTTCTCGGACCAGCAGCTTTCGGCCGAGCACAACGCCTCCGGCCGCTCCTTGCCGTAGCTGATGGTCCTGATCCGACTGGCGGAGACGCCCTGAGAGACGAGATAGACGCGCGCGGCGTCCGCCCGCCTTGCGCCGAGCGCGAGGTTGTATTCGCGCGTGCCGCGCTCATCCGCATGGCCTTCGATAACCACGTTCACCGTGGGGTTCTCCGCCAGCCATTCCGCCTGCCGCGCCAGCGTCTGCTGGCCGACGGGCGTGATGCGGCTGCTGTCCGTCTCGAAAAACACCCGGTCGCCCACGGTCTGCTGGAAGTAAGCCGTGGACGAAGGGTCGAGGCTGCTCCCGGAGGTCGGCGAGCCGCCCGGCGCCGCCGCCGTCGGCGGCTCGTCGGAGCACGCCGCCAGCATCAGCGCCGCGCCCATCGCAATCGTCAGTGTGAGTTTATTCAGCATGTCTCGTCTCCGCCTGTGAGGAACGGCGCCTGCCGCTCCATGGTTCCACGTGTTTCTCAACCCCGGCGCGCGCGCCGGTCTATGGGAGGATCGGCGACCAGGCCGGATCCGAGCCCGCCCCCGGCGCGTCCAACCTTTTCAGGTTCCGTCCGGTGATGTCTACGCTCCAGAGGCTCGCGGAGCCGTTCGCGCCGGCGCTCTCGCGAAAAAACGACAGAACCCGGCCGTTCGGCGCCCAGGTCGGCCCCTCGGACAAGAAGCTCGAATCGAGAATCCGCTCCTCCGAGCCGTCCACCCGCATCACTCCGACCGAGAAACGGCCGCCCCCCTGTTTGGTGAAGGCGATCAGATCCCCTCGCGGCGACCAGACCGGCGTGCCGTACCGACCGTCTCCAAAGCTGATCCGGGTCGCCGGTCCGCCGAGCGCGCTCATCACATAGATCTGCGGCCCGCCGCCGCGATCGCTCTCGAAAACGATTTGCCGCCCATCGGGGGAATAGGATGCGCCGGTCTCGATCGCCGGCGAATCCGTCAGCCGCCGAAGGCGGCGCGTCGCGAGCTCCATCGAATAGATATCCGTGTTGCCCCCTTCCGACAATGACAGCACCACCTGCCGTCCGTCGGGCGAGAACCGCGGAGCGAAGCTCATGCCCGGAAAGTTACCCAGGATTTCGCTTTGTCCGGTCGCGATATTGTAGAGAAAGATCTGCGGCTCGCCCCGCTCGAAGGAAATATAGATGATCTCCTGATCGTTCGGCGAGAACCGCGGCGTCATCACCAGTTGGCGCCCATCGGTCAGGAAGCGATTGTTTGCGCCGTCCTGATCCATGATCGCGAGGCGCTTGACCCGCGCGTTCTTCGGGCCGCTCTCGTGCACATAGGCGATGCGGCTGTCGAAATAGGGCCCCTCGCCCGTCATGCGCGTGTAAATCGCGTCGGCGATCTTATGGCCGATACGGCGGAAATCCGCCGGGTCCGCGAAGAATTGCAGCCCTTCAACCTGCCCCGACGCAAAACTGTCGAAGAGCCGGAACCGCACCCGGATGCGCCCGTCGGATTCGATATTCGCGCTTCCGGTGACCAGCGCGTCGGCGTTGATCGCTTGCCAGTCCGCGTAGCGCGGCTCGGCGTCGAAATCGTCGATCTTCTCGATATAGGCGTCCGGCGGGATGATGCGGAACAGACCGGAGCCCGCAAGATCGGCGAGCGCCACCTCCCGGATCTGCGCGGCGAGCGTCGCCGCCTCGCCCGGAGGCGCGAAGAACCCGGGCGCGCCAAGCGGGATCGGCCGGAACTCGCCCCCCGCCACGGTGATCTCCAGCGCTCCGTCGCCGCTCTGCGCGCGCGCGCCCATTACGGCGAGCAGCGAGAAAAGCAGGGCGATGGCGATTCGGCTCGTGAGAACGGATCGGTTCATAGGAACTGGATCTCCCTTGGCGTAAAGATGACATTCATGACGCGCCAACGCTCATACTTATCGCGTGGCAACCGGGAAAACACCCCCGCCGCTTCGGACTTGCGAAGCGCCAACGCCCCGGCGCGCCGCAGCGCTTCATGCTGGGGGTCGAGCGCGCCGCTCGGCTCCAGCACCGTCGGGCCCGAGACGATCTTGCCGGCTTCGCTGACCTCGATCCGAAGCTTGACCATCAGCTGGTCGGCGTTGGCCAGCCCGGTCGGCGGGCTGAAATAGCCTTTGATGCCGATGCGGAGCGCGTCCTTGTCCCGGAACGACAGCTGCCCGACGGTCCGCGTGGTTCCGCCGCCCGACGGCGCGTCCGCGGCCTTCGTGGCGCCCGTCTCCTCCGGCGTCTTCGCCTCGCGGGCGAGACGCTCGGCCTTTCGCGCCTCCGCCAGATCCTTCGGCTTGGTCGGCGGCGGCGGGCTCAGTTTCGGCGCCGGGGTCGTCGGCTCCTCCACCTGTTCCGGGGGCGTCTCCTCCGCCGGCGCCGGCGCTGGCGTCGGTTCAGGTTCGGGCGCAGGCTGAGGTTCGGGTTCAGGTTGGGGCGCGGGTTCGGGTTCGGGCTCGGGTTCGGGCGCCGGCGCGGGCTCCACCGCTTCCACCGGCGGCGGCTCCGGCGTCGTCTCCTCCACTTCGGGCGCGGCGGGGCGGGGCGCCGGAGCCGGCGCTGTCGCCATCTCGGCGACGGGCGCGAGTTCGGGAGAGGCGTCCGCCGCCGCGACGAGCGTCTCGGCTTCCGGCGCCGCGGGGCCCGCCGCGCGCTCCCCGACATCGGCGATATGGGCTGTCGGCGCCTCCACCGTGGGCGGGGTCACCACTTCGCCCCGCGCAGGCGCCTCGGGCGGCGCCGGCGCGGCTTGGGTCGAGGGCGCGGCGTCCTCCTCGGCGATCTTCACATCCGCGCGCTCCTCCCCCGGATTCAGCGCTTCAGGCGCCGCGGGAAGGTCCGGATCGAATTTCGGGGCCGCCGACATCGCGGCTTCGAACTCCGCGCCGCTCATCAACGTCACTTCGGCGATATTGACCGGCCGCTCTCGCCCGCCGGAGAAAAACGCGCCGGAAAGAACGACCAGAGCGATCAGAGCCCCGTGCGCGCCGCCCGATATGCTGGCGCCGGTTTTCATCTTACCGCTCCGCCGACGGCGGCGCCGCGTCGGTCACAAGCGCGATCGAGCCGAATCCAGCCGCATTCAACGCCCCCATCACCTTCGCCACCGCGCCATAGGAAAGCCCCGCATCGGCGCGAAGATAGACCTGCCCGTCCTTTCGCTCAGCCGCGATCGCCGGAAGCCGCGCCGTGAATTCGCCGAAATCCATCGGCGTCTCCTGAAGATAGATCTTGCCGTCCGTCGCGAGATTCACCGTCAGCGGCGGCTCCGCTTCGGCAGGAAGCGCCTGCGCGTCCGTCTCCGGCAGCTTCAGCGGCACGCCGACCGTCAGAAGCGGCGCCGCCACCATGAAGATGATCAGCAGCACCAGCATCACGTCCACGAAGGGGGTGACGTTGATCTCCGCCATCGGCCGATTGCGGCGACGGCGGCGCCCTGCGCGCGCGCTGGGGGAGGATAATCCGGCGCCCATCAATCGGGCTTCCGGTCGATCTGCCGGGAGAGAATCACGCCGAACTCATCGGCGAAATTCTCCAGCGCGCCAGTCAGGCGGTCCGCGTCGCCGGTCAGCTTGTTGTAGAAGATCACCGCGGGGATGGCGGCCAGAAGCCCCAGCGCGGTCGCGACCAGCGCCTCCGCGATCCCGGGCGCGACCGTGGCGAGATTGGTGTTCTGCTGGATCGCGATCTCTTCAAACGCCGTCTTGATGCCCCAGACCGTGCCAAAGAGCCCGACGAAGGGAGAAATCGAGCCGACCGTGGCGAGGAAGCCGAGCCGGGATGTCGTCTCTTCCTCCTCCCGCGCGATGGCCACCGCCAGCGCACGGTCGATCCGCCGCTGCGCTCCGGGCGCGACCGCGCCGTCGGGGCCGAAGGATTTCCGCCACTCGGTCATTCCGGCGAGGAAGACCCGCTCCATCGCGGAGCGCGGCGTCCCCCCCAATCGATCGAAAAGCTGGTCGAGCGGCTGCCCGGACCAGAACGCGTCCTCGAACATTCCCGCATCGCGCCGCTGCCTGCGAAAACTGATCAGCTTGTCGATGACGATCGCCCATGACCAGAACGAGGCGAGGATCAGGATCACCAGCACGACCTGCACGACGAAGGTCGCGCGCAAGAACAACGCCGCCAGCGAAAAATCCACACTTGCGGCCGCCGCGCCGGTCGCCGCAATCACTTCCGTCTCCATATGCTCGCCTCGCTCTCGCCGTCTCGTGCGGCGTGTTTATAGCAGACCGGACGCGGAGCGCGGCCAGATCCCAGCGATATGTGAGGTTTTGCGAGGAGAACGTCAATGAGCGCGTCGAGGCCTGAAACCTTCCGTCAGATCGCCGTGAGCGCGCGGCGCGTCTCCGCCGGCAGGCGCACGGGCCGCCCCTCGACCGTCATGCAGGCGAAACGCACGAGCGAGCGAAAAAGCGGCGCGCCGGCGCGCGTCACCACCTGAGAGAGGGTCGCGGAGGCCGCCCTCACATCCGTCGCTTCGGTCGCCACCCGGATCACGTCGTCATAGCGCGCCGGCGATATGTAATCCGCCTCCAGCCGCACCACGACGAAGACCAATCCCGCCTCCCGCATCGCTCTCTGATCGACGCCGGCCGCGCGCAGCGCATCCGAGCGCGCCCGCTCTATGAACTTGAGATAGTTGGCGTAATAGACGACGCCAGCCATGTCGGTGTCTTCGTAATAGACCCGGAATTCGGCTTCATGCGCCATCGTCATCCACCTCCCCGGCGCCCATCTCCGCATTGAAGCCGAGCCGCGCCGCCAGCCGCAGCGCCAGCGCCGGATCCTTCGAGCCCGCCGGGATCACCGGATCATAAGCCGCCCTCAGAAGGCCCGCGTGCCAGGGGGAGAGAACCGCCCGCGCATCCCCTTCGCCGAACGCCTTCATGACCACCGGCCGGTCGGCGGCCACGCCCGCCTCGTCATAGACCAGCAATCCGAGCGCGGCTTCGCTCAGCGCGATATAGTCCACCGGCGCGGCGCGCATCTGCTCATCATAGCGTAAAAGCGTGATCGCCGCCCGAATCGCGCCCTGATCGTCGAAGGCGAAAACCCGGTAGCGGTTCGCCTCCGCGGCGTTCAGCCGCTCGATCAGGCCCGGCAGCGCGGGAAGGAAATTCGGCAGATTCGGCGCCCGCGCCGCATCCGCCCAATCCCGCATCACATAGATCAGGAAATTGGCGCCCATTTCCGGGTCGAGATCTTCGGTCGGATGCCGCGCGATCTCGGCGACGGCGCGAACCGCCTCGGTGAACAGCCGCGCGCCGGTCTCGTCCAGCCCGATCACCGCCGGAGCGATCGGGCAGCCCCAGCGCGCAAACTTGAAGGCCCCGCCATCGGCCCCGCCAAAGAGCCTGCGAATGCGTTCTATGTCTTCGCTCATGCGACCCCTCAGTCCGATTTCACCAGCCCGGAGAACCCGGCGACCGCCAGCAGGGAAAGCGCCCAGCCGAGGATGATGTAAAAATACATCATGCCTTTCGCAATCATGCCCACGGCCATGTCCTCGTTCGGCGTCCAATAGCTTTGCTGCTCGATATCGACCAGCGGAAACAGCACGTCCGCCGAGTAGATCAGGGCGTTGAACGCGGGGAAACCCTGCGCCTCGGGCTGCCGGAGAAAACAATCGAGCTGCGATACTCTTTCGCTCCCGCCCCGATCCATCCATGGCGGCGCGCTTTCGGCGCATCCGACCCATTCGGGCGCGCGGAGAATGTCGGCGTTGTTCGGTTTCATCGCACCGGCGTGCGAGGCGGCGGAGAAAGTCGCGACGCCGAGCACCCAGAGCAGAAAGAGCAACCAGAATGCGCGTAGAGGCTGGTGGCCGAAGCGCACGGTCGCATCAAGGATCTTGTCGATGACGAAACGCGGCCAGCGCCGCCATCTTGCGCCGATCTTCCGGCGCCGGGCGGCGCGCTGCAATCGCTCCTTGTCGATCAGGACCGCGCGGGCGTCCTCGGCATGGCCCATCTCGCGCAGCACCTGCGCGCAGTGCTCCCACGGCTGAGGCCAGAAATTCTGACTGTAGCGCGCCGGGTCTTGCAGCCCAAGCCAACAGATGCGCGTCGGCGCGTCGATCCCGCCGCCGGTGAAGGCGCCATAGCGGCACCGGTTCAGCGACAATTCACCAGGCGCCGGCCAGCAGGATGGATCGTCATTGATAGCGCCGAACTGCGCTCCGGTCAGATCGAGCGCGCCTTCTATCTCCGCTTCCCGGCGGAGAAAGAAGACGCCAGTCACCTGGGCGCCCCCCGCGTTGAGCGCGTGCCCGTCCGGATTCGACAGCTTCGCGCCTTCGCAAACGAGATCACCGCCGATCTTTACGCCGACGAGACGCACCTCTCCCGCCGTTTCGGCCTTTCCCAGGAGAATACCACCCTCCGCATGCAGACCGTCAGCGTAAAGCGCCGCGCGCTTCGCGCCCGACAGCTTCGCGCTCGTGAAATCGAGATCGACGCCGATCTCCGCGCCGAGGAGACGCACATCTCCGACCGTTTCGACCCGTCTCATGAAAACGCTGCCCTTCGCGTGCAACCTGTCGGCCAAAAGACCGGGCAGCGCCGATTCGTTGAGAATGAGGTTCTGCAGTGAAGTGCTTCGAAGCCGCGGCGCCTCTATGAAACGACACGCGACCAACACGAGATCATGGCCGAGCGAGCACCCATCGAGATCGAGATGCGGCTTCCAGCCCGCCCGGCTCGCCGCCTCGCCATTTGCAATCAGCGCGCCTTCGACTCGCAGCCCGGCCTCATGCACCCGGCGCCCCTCGCCGGCGCCGAGCGCGCACCAGCGCAGGAAGGCGGGGCGGATGCGGCGATCAGGTCCGGCGCCGGCCTCCGGCCGTTCGCCGTCGCCAAGTATCGTCGCCTCGCCGCTATCAAGCTCGTCGAGCACCTTTTGCTCGGCCGGGGTCAACTCCCCGAAATCGACGAGTTTGCGCGGCTCGGCCATCAGCCGTCCTCGAAGAGGTCGCTCACGCCCGGCGCGCGCGGGGCCGCGAGGCCGAGATGGCTCCAGCCTTTCGCCGCCAGCATCCGACCACGCGGGGTGCGCTGGATCAGGCCCTGTTGCAGGAGAAAGGGCTCGATCACGTCCTCGATGGCGTCGCGCACCTCGGCCATGGCGGCGGCGATGGTCTCGACGCCGACCGGGCCGCCGCCGTAATTCTCGGCGATGATGGTGAGGTAGCGGAGATCGGCGCTGTCGAGGCCGAGCCCATCGACGCCGAGGCGGGTGAGCGCCATGTCGGCGATGGCGCGGTCGACCTCGCCGGTTCCCTCGACCAGCGCGAAATCGATCACCCGGCGCAGGAGCCGGCTTGCGACGCGCGGCGTGCCGCGGGAGCGCCGCGCGATCTCGCGCGCGCCGTCCGGCGTCGCCGGCGCGTTCAGAAGCCGCGCCCCGCGCTCGACGATCTGGACAAGCTCCGCCTCGTCATAGAACTCGAGCCGGGTCGGAATGCCGAACCGGTCCCGAAGCGGCGTCGTCAGAAGGCCGAGCCGGGTCGTCGCGCCGATCAGCGTGAAAGGCTGCAACTCGATCCGGACCGAGCGCGCCGCCGGCCCCTCGCCGATCACCAGGTCGAGCTCGAAATCCTCCATCGCCGGATAGAGCACCTCCTCGACCGCCGGGTTGAGCCGGTGAATCTCGTCGATGAAGAGAACGTCCCGCGCCTCCAGATTGGTCAGGATCGCCGCCAGATCCCCGGCCCGCGCGATCACCGGCCCGGAGCTCATCCGGAAGCCGACGCCGAGCTCCCGCGCCATGATCTGCGCCAGCGTCGTCTTGCCGAGCCCGGGCGGGCCGTAGAAGAGCAGATGGTCCATCGCCTCCCCGCGCTGGCGGGCGGAGCGGGCGAAAACCTCCAGATTGGCGCGGGCGGCGCGCTGGCCGATGAACTCGCCAAGGCTTTGCGGGCGAAGCGCGCGGTTGGGCGCGTCCTCGGCCAGCGGCTCGGGCCGGAGCGTCGGGTCAGGATCGGTCATCGCTCGCCCCTACAGAAAACCGCCGCCCGGCGCAAAACCGGAACCGCGCCGCGCCGCCCGATCATGCTATCGGTCCCGCGCCAGAATCTTGAGCGCGGCGCGGATCAACGCGGCCGCGTCCGCCGCCGCCGGATCCGCCTCCGCCGCCGCGACGGCCGCCGCCGCCTCTCCCTCATGATAGCCGAGATTGACCAGCGCCGAGAGCGCGTCCGCGCGCGCGCGGGCGGACGCCTCCCTCTCCGGGGACGGCGCGCGCGGCGCGGCGCCGGGCGCCGCCGCCGGCGCGGAGCCGCCGATCGCCATCATCGCCGGGGCCTTGCCCTTCAGCTCCATCACGATCCGCTGCGCGAGCTTGGGGCCCACGCCCGGCGCCTTCCTCATCGCCGCCACGTCGCCAAGCGCGATCGCCCGCGCCGCGCCATCGGGCCCGATCGCGCCAAGGATCGCCAGTCCGACCTTCGCGCCCACGCCCTGCACCGAGGTCAGCAAGCGATGCCACTCGCGCTCCTCCCGCGTCTCGAAGCCGAAAAGCTGAAGCAGATCGTCGCGCACCAGGAGCGTGGTGTAGAGCGCCGCGACCTCGCCGGGCGGCGGCAAGGCCGCGAGCGTGCGCACCGAGCACCAGAGCTCATAGCCGACGCCGCCCGCTTCGATCAGCGCATGATCCTCGGCGACGTAATCGATCCGCCCGGCGATCTTGCCGATCATGCCCTGAGCCTCAGCGTCATGGCGCCGGAATGTTGCGCGTGGCAAATCGCGATCGCCAGCGCATCCGCCGCATCCGCGCTTTCGGGGGCCGCGCCCGGCAGAAGAAGGCGCACCATATGCTCCACCTGCGCTTTATCCGCGTGACCGACGCCGACCACGGTCTTCTTCACCACGTTCGGCGCGTATTCGAACACCGGAAGGCCCGCCTCCGCCGGAAGCAGAAGCGCCACGGCGCGGGCGTGGCCGAGCTTCAGCGCGCCCGCCGGATCGCGGTTCACGAAGGTTTTCTCGACAGACGCGACGCCGGGCCGGTACGTCGCCAGAACCGCCCGCAACCCGGCCGCCAGGATCGCCAGCCGCGGCGCGAGATCGCCCGATTCGGTGGCGATCGCGCCGCTCCCGATATGCGCGAGGCGCCCTCCCTCCCGTCGTTCGATCACGCCCCAGCCGGTTCGCCGCAACCCCGGGTCGATCCCGATAACGCGCATTGCAATACTCTTTTTCATGGCCTGCCCACCGCCGTTAGCACGAAGGGTGAACGGAAGACAGGGAAAAGACCGCAAGAGCCCCGCATGCATCTGAATCCGGCAGATCGCCGGGGGGCGCGCCGCGCATAGGAGACCAGCATGGTCAGAGCCGATTTTCTTAACGGAATCAATAGTCATAGACGCGACTGCGGAGGCGGGGTCGCCTATGCTTCCGATTGCGGGATTCAGCCATGAACGGCGTCGAGACACCTCCCGCACCCCGCCTTTACAAGCGCTCATCGGCCCGCGCCAGGTCCGAAGCCGCACGGGCCGCGACAAGCCATGCCGGCTCTCCAGCAGCCAGCTTCGCGATTTCGGAATCAACGGCCGGGACCTTTCGAATCTCGCGCGCGCCGCGCCCTCCGACAGCCCGCCGAGACGGCCGCGTCAGCCCCGCAACGTCAGCGTAGACCAGTCGCCGTCCCGCCCGATTCTGATCCGCGCGAAACCATGCGCGCGGTAGATCGCCTCCACGCCCGCGGCCTGTTCGTTCAGCACCCCCGAAAGCACGACGACGCCGCCCCGGTTCAAATGCGTCCGCATCGCCGGCGCCATCCGCTTCAGCGGATTGGCGAGGATATTGGCGAGGATCAGATCGAAGCGCCCACCGGCGCGGATCATCGGGGCGGCGAAGCCCGCGGCGCGGAGGGGAAAGATCCAGGGCCGGAGCCGGTTCGCCCGCGCGTTGGCGCGGAGCGTCTCCACAGCGACCTCATCTATGTCGGTGGCGATGCAGCGCCGCCGCCAGACCGTCGCCGCCGCCATCGCCAACACCCCGGTGCCGGAGCCGATATCGGCGATCCTGCGCGGGTGAAACCCGGACCGCGCCAGTTTATCAATAGCGAGGAGGCAGCCGCGCGTGGTCCCGTGATGGCCGGTTCCAAACGCCATCGCAGCTTCGATCTCCAGCGGATGGCGGGCGGTCCGCGCCGCCGCCCGGTCGTGGCCGCCATGAACGAGGAAGCGCCCTGCGGAGACCGGCGTCAGTTCGCGCCGCACCTCGCTCACCCAATCGCGCTCGCCAATCTCCGAGACGACGAAGGGCCGCGCATCGAACGCCGCCGCGCAGAGGGAAAGCTGCCCCGGGTCGGGAGGCTCGGTGAAATAGCCGGCCACCTCGAACCGGCCCGAGCCGTCCTCGATCTCGAGATAACCGACGCCGCACGGCGCCGGCGTCATCCGCTCCACCGCTTCGGACAGCGCTTCGGCGGGCTTCAGGCCGGCCAGCGTCGTGATCGCGCTGAATGTCGTCATGCCTGAAATCCTCTCAAGAAGCCGCGACGGCGGAAAAACCGACGCCGCCAGTCCGGCCTCGCATGCGGCGCAGGCCTGTCAGCATTTGCGGGAAAAGCGAGCGAAACGAAAATCCGCCAAACGCCTACGCGCCGGTCCCGATCGGGCAGGAGACTCCCGTGCCGCTGACGCCGCAATAGCCGTTCGGATTCTTCGCCAGATATTGCTGATGATAATCCTCCGCGTAGTAGAACGGCGGCGCGTCCCGAATCTCGGTCGTGATCGGGCCATAGCCGCGCTCGGAGAGCCGGGGCTGGAACGCGGCGCGAGACGCCTCCGCCGCCGCCTTCTGCTCGGCGGTGAAGGTGTAGACGCAGGAGCGATATTGCGTGCCGACGTCATTGCCTTGGCGCATCCCCTGCGACGGGTCGTGCCCCTCCCAGAAGATCTTCAGCAGCGCGTCGTATGAGATGACCGCCGGGTCGAACGCGATCAACACCACCTCGGTATGGCCGGTGGCGCCGCTGCACACCTCGCGATAGGTCGGGTTCGGCGTCTCGCCGCCGGCGTATCCCGCCGCGGTGATCCAGACTCCGGGCAGATCCCAGAACATCCGCTCGACGCCCCAGAAGCACCCCATGCCGAACACCGCCTTCTCATATTTCGCGGGAATATCCGCCAACGGCCGGCCATTGAGAAAATGCGTCTCCGCCGTCGGAATCGGCGTGTCCCGCCCCGGGAGCATCGTTCCCGGCGCGGGCATCGCGGCTTTTTCTCTCAGATTGAACATGGCGCGTCCCCTTTTTCCTCTACGCGATCATATAAGCTGTCTCATCGCCGCGGAAAGCCCTCGCTGACTGGAACATTGCATGAACAGGCCTTTCCCCGGCCGGTGAAACCGGGCTATCCTCCCCGACCATGAACGATCCAGTCTCCGACAACCCTTTCGACGACGCGCTCGACGCGTGGGAGCCGCCGCGGCCGCTCTCCGAACTCGCGCGCGCCAATCCGCCGTATCTCGACGGTCTGAACCCGCCTCAGCGAGAAGCGGTGGAGGCGCTGGACGGGCCCGTGCTGATGCTGGCGGGGGCCGGCACCGGCAAGACCCGCGCCCTCACCTGCCGCATCGCGCATCTTCTGACCACAGGGCGGGCGCACCCGAACGAGATTCTGGCGGTCACCTTCACCAACAAGGCGGCGCGGGAAATGAGGGCCCGGATCGGCGGGCTGATCGGACGGGCGGTCGAAGGCATGCCCTGGCTCGGCACGTTTCATTCGCTCTCGGTGCGGATCCTCCGCCGGCACGCGGAACTTGTGGATCTGAAATCCAATTTCACCATTCTGGACGCTGACGACCAGCTCCGGCTCATGAAGCAGCTGATCCGCGCGGCCGGGATCGACGACAAGCGCTGGCCGCCGCGCCAACTCGCCGCCGCGATCGACCGGTGGAAAAACCGCGCGGTGACGCCGGACCGGATTCCGGCGGCGGACGCGAACATCTATGGCGGCCACGGCCCGGCGCTTTACACCCAGTATCAGGAGCGTTTGAAAACGCTCAACGCCTGCGATTTCGGCGATCTGTTGCTGCACACGGTCCGCATCTTCCAGAATCATCCCGACGTGCTTGCGCGCTATCAGCGCTGGTTCCGCTATATCCTGGTTGACGAATATCAGGACACCAATGTCGCGCAGTATCTCTGGCTGCGGCTCCTCGCGCAAACGCATCGGAATATCTGCTGCGTGGGCGACGATGATCAGTCGATCTACGGCTGGCGCGGCGCCGAGGTCGGCAACATCCTGAAATTCGAGAAGGATTTCCCTGGCGCGCGGGTGATCCGGCTGGAACAGAACTACCGCTCCACCCCGCATATCCTCGCCGCCGCCTCGGCGGTGATCACGGCCAACGAGGAGCGGCTCGGCAAGACGCTCTGGACCGAGGAGAGCGAAGGCGAGCGCGTCCGCCTCATGGGCGTCTGGGACGGAGAGGAGGAGGCGCGCTGGATCGGCGAGGAGATCGAAAGCTATCAGCGGGGCGCCCGCGCCAATCCGCCCGTCTCCCCCAACGAGATGGCCGTGCTGGTTCGCGCGTCGTTCCAGATGCGCGCGTTCGAGGACCGGTTCCTCACCATCGGGCTCCCGTACCGGGTCATCGGCGGGCCGCGCTTCTATGAGCGGATGGAGGTGCGCGACGCGATGGCCTATCTCCGCGTCGTCGCCTCGCCGGATGACGGGCTCGCATTCGAGCGGATCGTGAACACGCCGAAGCGCGGGCTCGGCGACAAGGCGCAGCAGGCCATCAACATCGCGGCGCGGGAGAACGGGGTCGGCCCGCTCGAAGGCGCGCGGATCTGCATCGCGGAGAAGCGGATCGGCGCCGCCGCGTGCGGCGCGCTCGGCCGGCTGGTGGACCTCTTCGACACCTGGATCGAGCGCGCCCGCGCCGAGGGGTTCAATCACGTCGAAGGCGCGATGCAGATTCTGGAGGATTTCGGCTATCTCGCCCATTGGCGAAAAGACAAGTCTCCGGAGGCCCCGGGGCGGCTGGAGAACGTCAAGGAGCTGGTCAAGGCGCTTGAAGAGTTCGAGAACCTCCAGGGCTTCCTCGAACATGTCAGCCTGGTGATGGAGAACGAGCAGGAGGACGCCGCGCCGAAGGTCTCCATCATGACCTATCACGCCGCGAAGGGACTGGAGTTCGATTGCGTGTTCCTCCCCGGCTGGGAGGACGGGCTTTTCCCCTCGCAACGGTCGATGGACGAGAGCGGCAAGCAGGGGTTGGAGGAGGAGCGCCGGCTCGCCTATGTCGGCCTGACGCGGGCCCGGCGGCACCTGACGATCAGCTTCGCGGCGAACCGGCGGGTCTACAACCAATGGCAATCCGCCCTGCCCTCCCGCTTCATCGATGAATTGCCGAAGGAACATGTCGAGGTGCTGACGGCGCCCGGCCTCTATGGCGGGGCTTACGGCGCGGCGGCGGCGGGCGCGCGGGGCTCGGTTCTCGAAGCCCGCGCGGTGGAGGCCTCGGCCTATAACTCCCCCGGATGGGCGCGGATGCAGGCGCGCGCGGGGCGGCGCGGCCTGAGAAGCCCGGCGGAGGCCCGCGCCGCCGCGGTCGATGCGACGGTGGCGCACCGGAAGGGGGACCGGATCTTTCACCAGAAGTTCGGGTATGGGGAAGTGACCGGCATCGAAGGCGACAAGCTCACCGTCGTCTTCGAGAAGGCCGGGACGAAAAAGGTGGTCGCAAGTTTCGTCTCGGCCGCGGACGACATTCCATTCTGAACGACGTCGGCCAAGGGTTTCTTCCGTTTGGACGCTGCGGATTTCAGATGTCTGAAAGCGAGGCATGGCTGTTCGAAGCGCAGGGCCGGGCCCGCAATCTCGCCGCCGGGCGGCTCGTTGATGCAGCCGGCGGGCGAACAGCCGGGAAAGGGCTGGAACGGCTTTTTTTCAGGCCGCCCCGGCCAGAACCACACGGCCGGCGCCGATCAGCGCCGAAGCTGAAATATTTCCTGATCGCCGCTCGCGGGCCGGGTGCGCGCGGCCCCACCCCTCAGTCCGGCGGCGTCTCGGTCACGTCCGCGACCCCCAACGTCTTCAGCATCGACCGGAGATCCGCCACCGCGGCGAGAAGCGCCGCGCGGTCCTGCGCCCGCGCCACCAGCGTGCAGCCGGGGCCGGCGCGAAAGAACGGGTAGGAGCCGAGCGAGACCTCGGGATGGCGGCGCGCGACCTCGCCGAGCGGGGTGGCCATCTCCCCCTCCGGCGCCGCGACCTGAAAGCTCCAGCTCAGGAGCGGCGCGCCGCCTTTCAGCGTCGGGCGCAGCTCCTCCATCATCGCGTCGAACACGGCGGGCACGCCCGCCATGACGTGTACGTTTCCGAGCGTGAACCCCGGCGCCTGACTGACCGGATTCCGGATCAGGGTCGCGCCCTCGGGAATACGGGCCATCCGGAGGCGCGCCTCGTTCAACTCCCCTTCGCGGTAATGCGCTTCGAGGATCGCGCGCGCATCCTCCCGCACGTCGATGGGGACGCCGAACGCCGCGGCGATGCTGTCCGCGGTGATGTCGTCGTGAGTCGGCCCGATCCCGCCCGAGGTGAAAACGTGATCGACGCGCGCGCGGAGCTGGTTCACCGCCTCGACGATCGCCTCCCTGTCGTCGGCGATGATGCGGACCTCCCGGAGCGAGACGCCGATCTCGGTCAGCATGACCGAGAGCCGCCAGGCGTTGCCTTCACGGGTGCGGCCGGAGAGCACTTCGTCGCCAATGACCACCATCGCGGCGGTGGGCTGGCTCACGCGAACGGTCATGCGAATGTCCTTCCGATCATGCGGTCTTTCAGCGCGATATAGCGAATCGGAGCGAAAAAGCGAGGCCGGCGCCCGTTCGGGACCGCTCGCGGGTTGATCGCCGGCGCATTAGGGTCGAGAATACGGACCATGACGCTGCGTGCAGCATTACCGACGACGGAGATCAGACAAGGTGGAGCGCACGACAAGCGACCGGACGCCGGAAGGTATCAGGCTGTATTCGCAGCGGGACTTCGACGGAATGCGCGCCGCCGGGCGCCTGGCCGCGGAGGTGCTCGACATGGTCGCGGAGCATGTCGCGCCCGGCGTCACCACCGACGAGCTGGACCAGCTGATGCACGATTTCATGATCGCGCATGACGCCGTTCCCGCCACCCTCGGCTATCGCGGCTACCCGAAGTCGAGCTGCATTTCGATCAATCACGTCGTCTGCCATGGCATTCCCGGGCCGCGGGCGCTGAAACCGGGCGACATCCTCAATATCGACGTCACCGTCATTCTCGACGGCTGGTTCGGCGACACCAGCCGGATGTACGTCGCCGGCGCGCCGAACCGGAAGGCCGAGCGGCTGATCAACATCACCCATGAGGCGCTGATGCTCGGCCTCGCGGAGGTGCGCCCGGGCGCGACCTTCGGCGATATCGGGCATGCGATCCAGCGCTATGTCGAGGGTGAGCGATGCGGCGTGGTCAGGGATTTTTGCGGCCACGGGGTCGGCCGGGTGTTTCATGACGCGCCCAACGTTCTTCACTACGGCCGCCCCGGCACGGGCGCGGTCCTGCGCCCCGGCATGATCTTCACCATCGAGCCGATGGTTAATCTCGGCCGGCCGGACACCAAGGTGCTCGCCGACGGCTGGACCGCCGTCACCCGCGACAGATCGCTCTCGGCCCAGTTCGAGCATTCCGTCGGCGTGACGGAAGACGGCGCGGAGATCTTTACGTTATCCCCCGCCGGGCGGTTTCATCCGACCGCGGACTGGTGAGCCGCTCCGGCGTTCGCCGCATTATGAACCCGTTTCATTCCGCGCGCCCCGATGAGCGGTTCGGCCTCCGGCGACGGAACGCGCCGCGCCGCTTGAATCTGGGCATTCAATGTCGTCATATTCAGGAAGGACCGCTGGCGCATGGTCCGCGGCTTGTGCAGATGAGCGCATCGCTATGCGCCTCAATGGGAGAGGAAACATGAGAAAGACCACAATCGCCGCCGCTGCGGCGACATTCGCGCTTGCGGGCGCCTTGGCGGGCGCGGCTTCGGCGGCCGACGATGTGAAGATCGGCGTCATTCTCGGCTTCACCGGCCCGCTCGAATCCATCGCCCCGCCGATGGCGGGGGGCGCCGAACTCGCGATCAAGGAGGTCAACGCCGCCGGCGGCATCCTCGGCGGGCGCATGGTCAGCCCCGTCCGGGCCGACTCGACCTGCATCGACGCCGCCGCCGCAAACGCCGCGGCGGAACGGCTGATCACCTCCGACGGCGTCTCCGCGATCATGGGCGCCGACTGCTCCGGCGTCACCACGTCGATCCTGCAGAGCGTCGCGCTGCCGAACGGCGTGGTGATGATTTCGCCCTCGGCCACCTCGCCGGCGCTCTCGACCATCGAAGACAACGGACTTTTCTTCCGCACCTCCCCTTCGGATGCGCGGCAGGGTCAGATCATCTCCGACATCCTGAACGACAGGGGCGTGAAGGAGATCGCGATCAGCTACACCAACAACGATTACGGCAAGGGCCTCGCGGATTCGATCGAACAGAGCTTCACCGAATCCGGCGGCAAGGTGACGATCAGCGCCGCGCATGAGGACGGCAAGGCGGACTACTCGGCCGAAGTCGGCGCGCTCGCCTCGGCGGGCGGCGAAGTTCTCGTCGTCGCCGGTTATGTCGACCAGGGCGGCAAGGGCGTCATCCAGGCCGCGCTCGACACCGGCGCTTTCGACACGTTCTACCTCCCCGACGGCATGGTCGGCCCCTCGCTCATCGAGGCGATCGGCTCCGATCTCAACGGTTCCTACGGCACCGTTCCGGGCGCCGCCGGCGAAGGCGCGGCGACGCTCGCGAAAATGGCCGAAGCCGACGGCTTCACTTCGGGCGCGTACACCCCCGAAAGCTACGACGCCGCCGCGCTGATCATGCTGGCGATGGAGGCCGCGGGCTCATCCGACAGCGCCGATTTCAAGGGCAAGGTGATGGAGATCGCCAATGCGCCCGGCGAGGAGATCCTGCCTGGCGAGCTTGGCAAGGCGCTGGAGATCATCCGCAGCGGCGGCGATGTCGACTATGTCGGCGCCGCCGCGGTCGAACTGATCGAACCGGGCGAAAGCGCCGGCGCTTTCCGTGAGATCGAGATCAAGGACGGTGAGATCACCACGGTCGGCTATCGCTGATCGGACACAAGATGGAAACCGAGCCGTCCGGCGCGAGGCGTCGGGCGGCTCCGCCGGGGGGCCCGATGATTCGTTGCGAGAATGTCCACAAGCACTTTGGCGGCGTCCACGCCGTCGACGGCGCGACGCTGGAGATCGCCGAAGGCTCGATCACGGGACTGATCGGCCCCAACGGCGCGGGCAAGACCACGCTGTTCAACTGCATCGCCGGGGCGTTTCCGCCGACATCGGGGAAAATCCTGCTCGGAGGCGACGATATCACCGGCCTCCCGCCGCATGAGCTTTTCGCGCGCGGGCTCCTCCGCACATTTCAGATCGCGCATGAATTCTCCACGCTCTCGGTTCGCGACAACCTGATGATGGTGCCGCCGGCGCAGGCCGGCGAAAAACTGATCGACGCCTGGTTCGCCCCCGCGAAGGTGCGCGCGCAGGAGCGCGAGAACCGGAAGCGGGCCGAAGAGGTGATCGACTTTCTCGGCATCGGCCATGTCGCGGACGAGCGCGCCGGCAATCTCTCTGGCGGCCAGAAGAAGTTGCTGGAGCTCGGGCGCACGATGATGGTCGAGGCGAAGATCGTCTTTCTCGACGAAGTCGGCGCCGGCGTGAACCGCACCCTGCTGAAAACCATCGGCGACGCGATCCTCCGTCTGAACAAGGAGCGCGGCTACACTTTCTGCATGATCGAGCACGACATGGATTTCATCTCGCGGCTCTGCGATCCGGTGATCGTCATGGCCGAAGGCCGGGTGCTGACCCAGGGAACCGCCGAAGAGGTGAAGGCGGACGAGCGCGTGATCGAGGCCTATCTCGGCACCGGCCTGAAGAACAAGGCCGAGGTCGGCGCATGAGCGCCGCGCCCTTCCTGATCGGCGAGGCGATGGTCGGCGGCTATGGCGGATCGACCATCCTGAACGGCTGCACCATCTCCGTCGACCGCGGCGAGATCGCGGTGATCGTCGGCCCGAACGGCGCCGGAAAATCCACGGCGATGAAGGCGATCTTCGGAATGCTGGAGCTTCGCGAGGGAACGGTGCGGCTCGACGGCCGCGACATCACGCACCTCTCGCCGCAGGCTCGGGTGTCGGAGGGCATGGCCTTCGTGCCCCAGAGCGCCAATGTCTTCACCGGCATGACGGTGCGCGAAAATCTCGAGATGGGCGCTTTTCTCCGGCGCGACGGCATCGCCGAGACGATGGAGCAGGTCTTCGAGCTGTTCCCCGTTCTCGCCGAAAAGCAGGCTCAGAACGCGGGCGAGCTCTCCGGCGGGCAGCGCCAGCAGGTGGCGGTCGGCCGGGCGCTGATGACCAAACCCTCCCTCTTGATGCTGGACGAACCCACCGCCGGCGTCTCGCCGATCGTGATGGACGAGCTTTTCGACCGCATCATCGAGATCCGCCGCACCGGAATCGCGATTCTCATGGTCGAGCAGAACGCGCGCCAGGCGCTGGAGATCGCAGACCACGGATTCGTTCTGGTGACGGGCGAAAACCGCTATACGGACACCGGCGCCGCGCTTCTGGCCAATCCGGACGTGCGGCGGAGCTTTCTGGGGGGATGATGATGGAACCGACCGGAACCCGGCCGATCGAGGCCAGCATCCCGCTCCGCGCCCGCGCTCACAGGACGGCGCGGCGATGACCGACGCTCTCAACGCACTCGTCGTTTTCGCGAATTTCGTGCTGGTGCCAGGCGCCGCTTACGGCGCGCAGCTTGCGCTCGGCGCGCTCGGGGTCACGCTGATCTACGCGGTGCTGCGCTTCGCCAATTTCGCGCATGGCGACACGATGGCCTTCGGCGCCATGGTGACGGTGCTCATCACCTGGTGGCTGCAGGCGGCGGGGGTGAGCATCGCGCCCTTGCCCACCGCGCTTCTGGCGCTGCCTGTCGGCATCGCGGCCACCGCCGCTTTCGTCCTGCTCACCGACCGGTACATCTATCGCTTCTATCGCCAGCGCCGGAGCGCGCCGGTCGTCCTGGCGATGGTGTCGATCGGCGTCACCTTCGTGATGAACGGCCTTGTGCGCTTCATCATCGGCCCCGGCGATCAGGCTTTCGCCGACGGCGCGCGCTTTCTCATCAGCGCCCGCGACTTCAAGAGCATGACCGGGCTGGCCGAGGGGCTGGCGATCAAATCCTCGGCGCTCCTCACGCTGGTCATCGCGGTTCTGGTGGTCGCGTTCCTGTTCTGGTTCCTGCAGAAGACCCGTATGGGCAAGGCGATGCGCGCCTATGCGGACAATGAGGATCTGGCGCTGCTCTCCGGCGTCAATCCGGACCGGGTGGTGATGGTCACATGGCTTCTGGTCGGCGCGCTCGCCACCGTCGCCGGGGTGCTCTACGGGCTCGACAAGACCTTCAAGCCTTTCACCTATTTCCAACTTCTCCTGCCGATGTTCGCCGCGGCCATCGTCGGCGGCATCGGCAATCCGGTCGGGGCGATCGTCGGCGGCTTCATCATCGCCTATTCCGAGGTGACGGTGACCTACGCGTACAAGCGCGTCCTCGGTTATCTCATGCCGGAGGCCTGGGCGCCCGACACGCTCGTACAGCTTCTCGGCACCGAATATAAATTCGCGGTCTCCTTCGTGATCCTCGTCGTGGTGCTGCTCGTCCGGCCGACAGGCGTTCTCAAAGGGAAGGTGATATGAGCGTGTCAGCCCGCGGCCCCGTCCTCTTCGCGATCATGGCGGCGGCGCTCATTGGCGTCGGTTACGCGCAAAGCTGGTCGGTCGCGCTCGGCATCATCAATCTTTGTCTGATTTCCTCGGTCATGGCGCTCGGCGTCAACATCCAGTGGGGCTACGCCGGGCTTTTCAATGTCGGCACGGTGGGATTCGTCGCCGTCGGCGGCGTCGCGGCGGTGCTTGTCTCCGCCTCCCCCGTCGGCGAAGCCTGGAGCGCGGGCGGGATCGGGCTGCTCCTCGCCTTTCTGGCGATCGTCGCGACGGTCGCCGCGGTTCTCGCGATCCGCGCCAGGATTCCCCGCGGCCGCGCGCGGAACCTCTCCATCGCCGCCGCCGTCATCATCGGGTATTTTCTCACGCGGCAGGCGTTCGATCCCGCGGTCGACCGGATCGAGTCGATCGATCCCGCGCTCTCCGGCTATCTTGGCGGCCTCGGCCTGCCGATCATCCTCTCATGGGCGGTTGGCGGCGTCATGGCGGCTGGGGTCGCCTGGCTGATCGGCAAGGTCTCCCTCGGGCTCCGATCGGATTATCTCGCCATCGCGACGCTCGGCATCGGCGAGATCATCGTCTTCATCGCCAAGAACGAGGACTGGCTGACGCGCGGCGTGAAAAACGTGACCGGCCTGCCGCGCCCGGTTCCCTATGAGATCGATCTGCAGCAGGCGGACTGGTTTGTCGCCCGCGCCGCCGCGCTTGGCCTCGACCCGTCGGAGGCCTCCACCATCGTGGTGAAGCTCTGCTACGCGGCGCTGTTTCTCGTCGTTCTTCTCTGTCTGCTCTGGCTCTCGGAGCGCGCGCTCAATTCGCCCTGGGGCCGGATGATGCGGGCGATCCGGGACAATGAGGCGGCCGCGGAGGCCATGGGGAAGAATGTGACGGCGCGGCGGCTCCAGACCTTCATCCTCGGGTCCGCCGTCTGCGGCGTCGCGGGCGCGATGCTCACCACGCTCGACGGGCAGTTCACGCCCGGCACCTACAATCCGCTCCGCTTCACGTTCCTGATCTGGGTGATGGTGATCGTCGGCGGCTCCGGCAACAACTGGGGCTCGGTCCTCGGCGGATTCCTGATCTGGTTCGTCTGGGTCGAGGCCGAGCCGGCGGGGCGCTGGATGATGGAAATCCTCTCCTCCGGCATGGACGAGGCGAGCCCGATCCGCGCGCATCTGATCAACAGCGCGGCCTTCATGCGCATGGTGCTGATGGGAGTCATCCTGCTCCTCGCCCTCCGTTTCAGCCCGAAAGGGCTCTTGCCGGAAAAGATGCGCTGAGGGCTCTTCATCTTGCTCCGCGGGGCGCCTCATGCAACCAAGTCGGGCATCATGATCAACGCTCTCTATCGCACCCCGACCGCATTGATGACGTTGACCGCCGCGATGTGGGCGTTGAACGCGATCCTCGGCCAGCTTGTGGTCGGGGAAATCACGCCTTTCGCGGTCGTTCTTGTGCGCTGGCTTCTGGTCGTGGCGGTGATGTGGCCGCTCTATGGGCGACAGGTCAGAGCATATTGGCCCCTGCTCCGGACCCGGCCCTGGTTCGTCCTCATCGCCGGGGTGGGCGGCTTCACCGGGTTCAATACGCTTTTCTACGTCGCGTCGGCCCACACCACCGGCATCAATGTCGGAATTCTGCAGGGCGTCATGCCGGCGATGGTGTTGATCGGGGCCTTTCTCGCCTATGGCGACCGGGTGGGGCCGAAACAGATGATTGGCGTCGGCCTCACGCTGCTCGGCGTCATTCTGGTCGCCAGCGGCGGCGACGCCGCGCGGCTTGCGGCGCTGGCCTTCAACAAGGGCGATCTCATCCTGCTCGCGGCCTGCGCGCTCTACACGACCTACGCGGTGGCGTTGAGGCAACGGCCGGATATGCCGGGCGAGGCGCTGTTCACGTTCTTCACGGTGATCGCCGCGATCAGCGCGTTGCCGCTGGCGGTGTGGGAGGCGGCGCAGCCCGGCTATCCATGGCCGACCATGAAGGGGCTGGGATACACCGCGCTCATCGCCATTTTTCCGTCATGCCTCGCGCAGGTCTTTTTTCTGCGCGGCGTGGACCTGATCGGCCCCGGCCGCGCCGGCGTCTATATCAACCTCGTGCCGATCTTCTCCGCCATCTTCGCAATTCTGATTCTCGGCGAGATGTTCGCGCTCTACCACGCGCTGGCTCTGGCGCTGGTGATCGGCGGGATCTGGATGGCGCAGCGGCGCGCCTGACCTTCAACGCAGCTTCTTTCCGGCGCGCAAAAAGGTATAGACGCCGGCGCCCGCGACCAACCCGGCGCCGACCAGCGTCAGCGGCTCCGGCGCGTCTCCGAAGACCGCCCAGCCGAGAATCAACGCCCAGATCAGAATTGTGTAGCGAAACGGCGACGTGAACCCCACATCGCCCACCCGCATCGCTTTCACGCTGAACACATAGCCGACGAAGACGAAGACCGCCGCGATCGCAAGCCGCGTGACTTCAGTTCCGCCCATCGGCGTCCAGCCGTCCACGACGACGACGACGCCGGCCGCCGCGGTGATGACCACGGCTGTCATCAGCGAGATCAGAAGCGACGGGGTCTCCGGTGAAAGCCGGCGCGTCGAGAGGTCCCGGACGCAGACGAACACCACAGCCGACACCGCCCAGAGCGATGCGGCGTTGAACGCGTCTCCGCCCGGCCTCACGATGAGGAGAACGCCAAGGAAGCCGACGATCATCGCGGACCAGCGCCGCCACCCCACCCGCTCGCCAAGCAACACCGCCCCGAGAAGCGTGATGAGCATCGGCGCCGCCAGCATGATCGCGGTGGCGTTGGCGATCGGCATCGCGAACAGCGCCGTCAGGAAGCAGACCGTCGAGCCCACCTCCGCCAGCGAACGCAGGGCGGCGGTCCGCCTGTCCTTGACCGAGAGCGCCGCGAGCCGCGCCTCGCCCCGCGCCATCGCCACCCCTCCGATCAGGAGAGAGGCGAGCGCCCCGCGAACGAGCACCGCCTGAAAGAGAGGCACCTCGCCGGACAGGGTCTTCATCAATGTGTCATTGCCCACGAACGCCACGACCGAGGCCATCATGAACGTGGCGCCGAGTATGTTTTCAGCGTGGGTGCCGGGGTTTGCGCGCATATTGGCGAGCTAGGCCGAATTCCTCATCGGGGTCAAAGCATTTTGCCTCGCCTTCGCCCGCCGCTTCGGTCATCTTCAGGATCATGATCACGCGAGGCGCCGAAACCACGCCAGGCAAGCGAACCGATCGGCGCGCTCCCGCCCCGCCGCCGATCGGCGCGGGAGCCGCTTCACCCCGCCAGGTCCAGCCGGCCGCGGCGGCCCCCGACCTCACTCCCGAAATCACGTGAACGATCCAGAAGGCGAATCAGACCATGAACGACAGACCGGACGCCATCGCGCGCGAAATCATCCGTCAGCACCGCGCGCGCGAGACCTTTCGCAATCTCGATGGCGAGCTCGCGCCCCGCGACATGGCGGAGGCCTACGCCGCGCAATTCCGCCAGCACGAGATCCAGGCCGAAGGCGGCCGGGGGCCGCTCGGCGGGCGGAAGATCGCGCTCGCTTCGAAACCGTTGCAGACGCTCTGCGGCGTGAACGAGCCGATCGCCGGCGGCGTCTACGCCCGTGAGATCCTGCAGAGCCCGGCCACGATCCGGCTCGCGGATTTTCACGGACTCGGCCTCGAATTCGAGCTGGCGGCGGTGATGGCGGAAGATATCCCTCCCGGCTCGGACGCGCATGACGCGGCCTCGATCCGCGGCAAGATCGCCGCGCTGCATCCCGCCTTCGAGCTGATCATCGACAGGAACGCCGATTACAGCGCCCTCAACGCGCTCACCATCGCCGCCGACAACGCCTGGAGCGGCGGGATCGTGCTCGGCCCGGCGCTCCCGGACTGGCGGGACGCCGATGTGGACGAATGGCGCGGCGCGCTGCTCTGGAACGACGAAGCCCCGGTCGACGCGCGGATTGGCGAGGCCGACCCGTTCGGCTCGCTCGCCTGGGTGGCCGGCGTGCTCAACCGCGCCGGCGCCGGGCTTCGGGCCGGAGATGTGGTCATCACCGGGTCCGTGATCCGCACCCGCGTTCCCGAGCCCGGAGACCGGGTCCGCTACCGGATCAACGACGCCGCGGAAGCCGCGCTTCAGGTCGCCTGAGCCGCGGCCCCTTTGCCCGTCGGCGGAATTCCGCTACACCCGCGGCCGATGAAGACCGTGCGGATTGCGACCCATGAAATTTACGCTGAACTGGCTCAAGGATCATCTGGAGACGAAGGCGCCGCTGGAGGCGATCCTTGAGGCGCTGACCGATCTCGGCCTCGAGGTCGAAGGCGTCGAGGATCCCGCCGCGACGCTCGGCGCCTTCACCATCGCCCGAGTGATCGAGGCCAGCCAGCATCCGGACGCGGACCGGCTGCGCCTCTGCCGGGTGGAGACATGGCCGAACGGGCCGGACGCCCCTTCGGAAGAGGTCCAGGTCGTCTGCGGCGCGCCAAACGCGCGGACCGGGCTGATCGGCGTTTTCGCCCCGCCGGGGACGCATATCCCCGGCACCGGGCTGGATCTGAAGCCCGGCGTGATCCGCGGCGTCGCCTCGAACGGCATGCTCTGCTCCGAGCGCGAGATGATGCTCTCCGACGATCATGACGGGATCATCGACCTGCCCGCCGACGCGCCGCTCGGCGCGCGCTTCATCGATTACGCCGGCCTCGCCGATCCGGTGATCGAAATCGCGGTGACGCCAAATCGGCCCGACGCGCTCGGCGTCGCCGGCATCGCGCGCGATCTCGCCGCGCGGGGGCTCGGGCGGCTGAAGACCCCCGCCGCCCAGCCGGTCGAAGGCGGCTTCCCCTGCCCGGTCGCGGTGACGATCGACGCGGACGCGCTCCCGGAGGCGCCGGTCTTCTGCGGCCGGCTGATCCGCGGCGTCGTCAACGGCCCCTCGCCCGCATGGCTGCAGAAGCGGCTTCGGGCGATCGGGCTGCGGCCGATCTCCACCCTGGTCGATATCACGAATTTCTTCACCTACGATCGGAACCGCCCGCTTCACGTCTTCGACGCGGACAAGGTGAAAGGCGCGCTTCGCGTGCACTGGGCCGAAACCGGCTCCACCATCACCGCGCTCGACGACAAGGACTATACGCTTGAGTCGTCGATGCTGGCGATTTCGGACGAGGCGGGCCCCCAGAGCATCGCCGGGATCATGGGCGGCGCGGCCACCGGCTGCACCCCCGAGACGACGAATGTCTTCGTCGAAAGCGCCTACTGGGCGCCTGTCACCATCGCCGCCGCCGGCCGGAAGCTGAAGATCAACTCCGACGCCCGTTATCGGTTCGAGCGTGGAGTGGACCCGGCCTTCACGCCGGAGGGGCTCGACCTCGCCACCCGGATGATCATCGACCTCTGCGGCGGCGAAGCCTCGGAGATGACAACGGCCGGCGCCGTTCCGGATGCCGCCCGGAGCTATCGGCTCGACCCGGCGCGGACATTGAATCTCGTCGGCATGGATGTTCCCGCCGTCGAACAGGTCCGGATCCTCGAAGCGCTCGGCTTCACGCCGGTCCCGGCCACGCAGGGTGCGGGCTATGACGTGGGGGTTCCCTCATGGCGCCCGGACGTGAAGGGCGAGGCGGATCTTGTGGAGGAGGTCGCGCGCGTCGTCTCCCTCTCCGGGCTGGAGGCGCAGCCGATGCGGCCCGTGAAGCCCGGCGTCCAGAGCCCGGTGCTGACGCCGATGCAGAAGCGCGCCGCGATGGCCCGCCGCCGTCTCGCCGCGGCGGGGCTGAACGAATGCGTGACCTATTCCTTCGTCTCGAGCCGCGAAGCCGCGCTCTTCGGCGGCGGAGACCCATTGTTGAAGCTTGAGAACCCGATTTCGTCGGAACTTTCGGACATGCGGCCCTCGCCCCTTCCGGGCCTCCTCGCGGCGGCGGCGCGCAATCAGGCCCGGGACATCCCCGATCTCGGGCTGTTCGAGGTCGGCGCGGAATATTTCGGCGCCGAGCCGGGCGAGCAGCGCGATGTCGCCGCCGCCATCCGCGTCGGCGGGACCGCGCCCCGGCACTGGAGCGGCGCGCGCCGACCGGTCGACGTCTACGACGCGCGGGCCGACGCCGAAGCGGTGCTCGACGCCATCGGCGCGCCAACCAGCCGGCTGACCGTCACGCGGGACGCGCCCGGGTGGCTGCATCCCGGCCGCTCGGGCGCGCTGACGCTCGGGCCGAAAACCACACTCGCGGTCTTCGGCGAACTGCATCCGAAAGTCCTGAGCGCGCTGGAGGTGAAAGGCCCCGCCGTCGCCATGGTCGTCTATCTCGAAAACGCCCCGTTCCCGAGGGCGAAAGGGCGCACACGCCCCGCGCTCGCGCTGTCCGCCTATCAGGCCGTCGAGCGCGATTTCGCGTTCGTCGTCGAAAACCGGGTGGAGGCCGCGACGATCCTCCGCGCGGCGCGGATGGCGGAGAAGAACCTGATCGAGAGCGCCGCCGTTTTCGACGTCTTCTCCGGCGAGCGAGCGGAGGCGCAGATGGGGGCGGGCCGAAAATCCGTCGCGATCACCGTCAGATTGCAACCGACCGCCGGCACCCTGACCGACAAGGAGATCGACGCCGTCGCCGCGAAAATCGTCAGCGCGGTGACAAAAGCGACCGGCGGCGCGCTCCGGGCCTGAGCCGTCGTTCGCTTTCAGCCATTTTTGCGCCATACTCCACCCTATGACGACGAGTGCAGAAACCTTAACCGGCCCTGACGGGCCGACAGCATCAGAGGGCCGGACATGCTAAAGGAATTTCAGGAATTCGCCATGAAGGGCAACGTGCTCGACATGGCCGTCGGCATCATCATCGGCGCCGCATTCACCACAATCGTCACAACTCTCGTGAACGGCATTCTCATGCCCGTCGTCGGCTACGTCACCGGCGGCGTCGATTTCACGGATATCTTCACTGTGCTCGGCGAAGGCGAATACGCTTCGCTCGCCGCAGCCGAAGAGGCCGGCGCGGCCGTGATCAAATGGGGCGTCTTCATCAACGCCGTGATCTCCTTTCTGATCGTCGCATGGATCCTCTTCCTGATCATCCGGTCGATGAATCAGGCGAAGGAAAGATTCGCGAAAAAGGAAGAAGCCGTCGCCGCGCCCGCCGCCCCGACGCAGGAAATGCTTCTCGCCGAAATTCGCGACCTTCTCGCGAAGAAGGTCTGAGACTGAAGCGGGCCTGAGACCACGGCCCCGGCGTCGCCGCCGGGGCTTTTCTTTCGCACTGCGCCAGCGCAGCTTGTCGTGACTTTCAAGAGAGGTGATCCTGCATGGCGCAGCCGCTAGACAAGCCCGACCTTCCCGCCCGCTTCGCGTCCTTCGCCGATTTTCGCGAAGGCGCGCGGCGCCGAATCCCGCATTTCGCCTTCGAGTATCTCGACGGCGGAATCGGGCGGGATATCGGTCTGGCTCGCAACTATTCCGCGCTCGACAACGTGCGCCTGATCCCCCGGACCGTCGATGAGGGGATCGAGCCGGAAACCGCGGTGGACATCCTCGGGGAGCGGGCGGCTTTTCCCTTCGGCGTCGCCCCGGTCGGGATGGGCGGCCTTTTCCATCCCGAAAGCGCGCCGGCTCTGGCGAAGAAGTCCGCCGCGCTCGGCCTGCCGTTCTCGCTCTCCTTCGTCGCGTCGCACAGCGTCGAGAAGATCCGCGCCGCCGCCGGCGGCAAGGCGCCCTGGCATCAGTTCTACTGGCCGCGCCCGACCGACGTGCAGGACGACATCATCGCCCGGATGAAGGCGCTCGGCGTCACCGTCCTGATGCCGACGCTGGATATTCCGGGCCACCAATGGCGCGAGCGCACGATCCGCGCCGGCGTCGCCGCGAAGCCCTCCCCCTTCGTGATCGCGCGCGATCTCGCGTTCAGGCCGCGCTGGGCGGTGGAGACGCTTCTCTACGGCAAGCCGGGCCTGCCGAACATCGCGCCCTACGCCAGCGGCGGCACGGCGGAAGCGGAAAAATGGCTGCTTCAGAACTGCCTCCGGCCGATCGGCCCTGAGGAGATCCGGCGCCTTCGCGACAAATGGGACGGAAAGCTGGTCGTGAAAGGGGTGATGGCGCCGGAAGACGCGGAGATATTCGTCGATATCGGCGTCGACGGGATCGTCGTCTCCAATCATGGCGGAAGACAGCTCGACGCCGCGCCCGGAACGGCGGAGCTTTTGCCGCCGATCGTCGACGCGGTGAAAGGCAAGACCGCGATCCTCGCCGATAGCGGCGTCACCGACGGGCTCGACATCCTCAAGCTGCTGCGCCTTGGCGCGGATTTCGTGATGGTCGGGCGCCTGCCCTATTTCGCCTGCGCCGCGCTCGGCGCGCGCGGGGCGGCGGCGCTGGATCTCCTCGCGATGCAGGTCCGCACGGTGATGGTGCAGCTTGGCGTGCGAAATCTGGACGAGTTGATGAGATTGAAGGTCGAAACCGACTGACGGGTCCGGCCCCGCCGAATTTCTTCGCGCCGGAGCGCGGCGCGTCATGCTGGAAAAGCGCCCGGCCATCGGGGAGAGGGGTCCACGAATTGGCCGGGCGCGGTGCGCATACGACTCGCGCGCCTGTTATCTTCACGCGCCGGCGCGCGCGTTCCGTCGCTCAAATGAATCGGAGCAGCAACAAAAGCGCGATGAGCCCGGCGATGAAGGCGAGAGGCGCGCTCCGGCTCCAGGCCCCCGCCGCCAGCGTGACAAGCGCGGCGAGCCCCCGCGCGAGATCCGGCTCGCCCCCGGTCGCCGGCGGCCAGAGGATCGCCGGCGCGACCAGCGCCGGCAGGATCGAGACCGGCACGTAGCGCAGCAACCGCAGCGCCCATGGCGGCGTCTCCCGCCCCGACATCAGGCCGATGAACGAGAACCGGATCAGATAGGTGACCACGCCAAGCGCGACGATCACGGTCCAGATCGTCGCGCTGTCAGGCATTGCGCCGCTCCAGCCCCAATTCGGCCGCCGCGCCAGCCACCATCCCGGCGACGCCGCCGACCAGAAGCCCGAGCGAGAACGGCAACCCGGACGCGGCCAGCGCCGTCAACGACGCGACCCCGGCTGCGATCAGCGCCGGCGCGCCCCGGATCATCGGCGCGACGAGCGCGGTGAACATGATCGCCCCGGCGAAATCCAGCGGCCAGTCCGGCGGAATAGCCTCGCCCAGCAGGGCGCCGAGCCAGCAAAAGAGATACCAGAACGGGCAGACCGACAGCGCCAGCCCGAAGAAGTAGGCGAATTTCTCCCGCATGGCGCGCGGCGTCGTCTGATAGTCGCGGAGCGCCATCGCATAAACATGATCGACGAGGAAATACGCCGCGCCAAGACGCCAGAGGAGCGGCCCGTCCGAAATATGCGGCGCGAGAGAGGCCGAATACATCGCCATCCGCAGATTGACCGCCGCCCCCGCCAGCACCGCCATCAACGCCGGCGCCTGATCGCCGAGCAATTGGATCGCGGTCAGCGACGACGCCCCGGCGATGACGATGAAGCTCATCCCCATGACCTGCGCCATGTCGAATCCCGCCTCGACCGCGACGACACCGAAAAGCAGCGAGAATGGGATCGAGGCGAGATTGAACGGCGCGCCGTCGACAAGACCGCGCCGAAACATCCGGCCGCTCTGATCGGTGGACATCGCCGCTCCTCTCCGCAACTCTGGGCCCGCAGAGACCACAGAGGCGCCGCCGCGCCAAGAGCAGGAGTCGCCATGGGCGCGAAATCAGCCGGGAATTTCATCATCGCCCCCGACCCCACGAACCCTCGACTCACACGCAGCGTCACCGGCGTCAACCAGGAGGGCCGGGAGGAGGAGATGCGCGTCGTCGAGGAGCGGCCCCTGACGATCTTCCTGAACGCGGAGGAGATCGTCACCGCGATGACCATCGGCGACCATCCGGAATATCTGGCGATCGGCTACCTCCTGAACCAGAACATGCTGCTGGCGGATGATGAGATCACCGGCGTGGATTTCGACGAGGAGGTGGAGGCCGTCGTCGTCAGAACCACGCGGCGAACGAACTACGAGGAGAAGCTGAAGAAAAAGACCCGCACCTCCGGCTGCGCGGTCGGCACCGTCTTCGGCGACGTTATGGAGGCGCTCGACGGCGTGCGCCTGCCCGAGGCGCCGCTTCGCGCATCCTGGCTCTACGCGCTGGCGAAAACGATCAACACCGTCCCGAGCCTCTATCTCGAAGCCGGCGCGATCCACGGCGCGGTCCTCTGCCGGGAGGCCCGGCCGCTGGTCTACATGGAGGATGTCGGGCGCCACAACGCGGTCGACAAGATCGCCGGCTGGATGCGGATGGAGGGCGAGACCGGCGCCGACAAGATCTTCTACACCACCGGGCGGCTCACGTCGGAGATGGTCATCAAGAGCGCGTTGATGGGCGTGCCGATCCTCGCGTCCCGCTCCGGCTTCACCGCCTGGGGGGTGGAGATCGCGCGGCGGGTCGGCCTGACGCTGATCGGGCGGATGCGCGGCAAGCGTTTCATCTGCCTTTCGGGCGCGGAGCGCCTGATCCTCGACGCCGACCCGAACGCGGCGCCGGACGAAGCGCCGGGCCGGAACAGAAAGGGCGCGGCGTGACCCCGCCTTTCGGGGTGATCCTCGCCGGCGGGCTGGCGCGGCGGATGGGCGGCGGCGACAAGCCGCTGCGGCGCGTCGCCGGGCGCACGTTGATGGCGCGGGTGATGGAGCGCCTCGCCCCGCAGGCCCCGGTGATGGCGATCAACGCGAATGGCGACCCCGCCCGCCTCGCCGCGTTCGGCGCGCCGGTCATCGGCGACGGCGTCCCCGGCCACGCCGGCCCTCTCGCCGGGGTTCTGGCGGGGATGGACTGGGCGGCGGCGGGCGGCGCCACGCATATCCTCACCGTCGCCGGCGACACGCCGTTCTTTCCCGCCGATCTCGCGCTTCGGCTCGGCGCGGCGGTGACGGCCGAGGCGCCCATCGCCCTCGCGGCGACGCCGGATCCGCGGCGCGGGCTCTCCCGGCATCCGACCTTCGGGCTCTGGCCGGTCGCGCTTCGCGGCGATCTGCGGGCCGCGCTCGGCGAGGGGGTGCGCAAGGTGGTGCTCTGGACCGACCGGCACGGCGCCGCGACGGTTGAATTTCCGGCGCACCCCTACGATCCCTTCTTCAACGTGAACACGCCCGATGATATCGCCGTCGCGGAGACCATCGCAGCGGAGCACGGGCTTTGAAGATCTACGGCGTCACCGGCTGGAAGAACGCGGGCAAGACCACGCTGGTGGAGCGCCTGGTGACCGAATTCACCCGGCGCGGACTCTCCGTCTCGACGATCAAGCACGCCCATCACGGCTTCGACGTGGATCGGCCCGGCAAGGACAGCCACCGCCACCGCATCGCCGGCGCGCGTGAGGTGCTGGTCGCGTCCGGCATGCGTTACGCGCTGATGCATGAACTCAGGGAGGAGGAGCCGCCGAGCCTCGCGGCGCTCATCGCCCGCCTGACGCCGGTCGATCTGGTGCTCGTCGAAGGCTACAAGCGCGACCGCCATCCGAAGATCGAGGTCTGGCGCGCTCAGACCGGCCATGATCTGATCGCTTTGGACGACCCGACGATCCACGCCATCGCCAGCAACGACGCCGTGGAGACGGACAGGCCCGTCCTTCCGCTCGACGGTGTCGCCGCGATCGCAGATTTCATCCTCACCGACCTCGAGGCCGGCTGATGGATTCGCGCCGCCCGATCAACGATTGCTTCGCGCTCCCGCCCGGCGTCGCCTGGACGCCGGTGGATGAGGCGCTTCGGGCGCTTCGGGCGTCGGTCTCGCCGATCGGCGGGCGCGAGACGATCCCGCTCGACGCGGCGCTCGGGCGCGTGCTCGCGGCGGACGTCGCGGCGCGCGTCAGCAATCCGCCGGCGGCGAACGCGGCGGTGGACGGCTACGCCTTTGCGCATGCAAGCTATCTGTCCGGCCCGCTCCGGGTGATCGAGGGGCGGGCGGCGGCCGGCGCGCCCTTCCCCGGCGCGCTCGGCCCCGGAGAGGCGCTCCGCATTCTCACCGGGGCGCAGCTGCCGGCGGGCGCCGACACCGTGATGCTGGACGAGGACGCGCGCCGCGACGGGGCGCTGCTCCATTGCCCGACCGGGCTGAAACCCGGCGCCAACCGCCGGCGCGCCGGCGAAAATACCGAGGCCGGCGCGCCGGCGCTCACCGCCGGCGCGCGGCTGACGCCTCAGGCCCTCGCCCACGCCGCGGCGGCGGGCCTCGGAGCGCTTCCGGTCATGCCGCGGCTCCGGGTCGGCGTTCTCTCCACCGGAGATGAGCTCCGCGAGCCCGGCGCGCCGCTCGGCCCCGGTCAGATCCACGACGCCAACCGGCCGATGCTGGCCAGCCTCGCGCGCGCATGGGGATTCTCGCTCATCGATCTTGGCGGCGTCCGGGATGATCCCGCGGCGATCCGCGTCGCGCTCGACGCCGGGGCTGCCGGGGCGGACGCGATCCTGACCTCCGGCGGCGCCTCGACCGGGGACGAGGACTGGCTCTCGCGGCTTCTCGGCTCCGAGGGGACCCGCGCGATCTGGCGGATCGCGATGAAACCCGGGCGCCCGCTCGCGCTCGGGCGCTGGCGCGGGGTTCCGGTCTTCGGTCTGCCGGGCAACCCGGTCGCGGCCTTCGTCTGCGCGCTCATCTTCGCGCGCCCGGCGCTTTTCGCCATGGCGGGCGCCGGCTGGCTCGAACCCGCCCCGGAGATGCGCCCGGCCGCTTTCGCCAAACGAAGAAAGCCCGGACGGCGGGAATATCTTCGCGCCCGGCTCGCAGCCGATGGCCGGGTCGAGACCTTCGGCGACGAGGGCTCCGGCCTCACGCGCGGCCTCGTCTGGGCGGATGGGCTGGTCGATCTGCCCGATGGCGGGCCGGATATCGCGCCGGGCGACCCGGTCGCGTTCCTCCCGTTCAGCGCGTTCGGCGTCTGAGCGCGCGGCCCCGGCGCCCGCCCGACTCAGATGAGGCCCAAGGCGCGGAAGCTCGCGTCGGTCTCCTTTCCGATCACCACATGGTCGTGCAGGGTTATGTCCACCGCCGCCAGAGCCGCTTCGATCCGCTGCGTCATCTCGATATCGGCGGGGGATGGCGTCGGGTCGCCCGAGGGATGATTGTGGGCCATGATGATCGCGGAGGCGTTCAATTCGAGCGCGCGTTTCGCCACTTCGCGCGGATAGACCGGCACATGGTCGACCGTGCCGCGGCCCTGCGCCTCATCCGCGATCAGCACGTTCTTCCGGTCGAGAAACAGGATCCGAAACTCCTCCGTCTCCCGATGCGCCATCGCGGTCTTGCAATACGTCATCACCGCCGCCCATGAGGAAAGCGCCTCGCGCCCGATGACCCGCGCCTGCGCGAGACGATGCGCCGCCGCCTCGACGATCTTCAGCTCCCGCACGGCCGCGTCGCCAAGCCCGCTGACCTTCAGAAGCCGTGACGCCGGCGCCGAGATCGCGTGATTGAAATCCCCGAACTCCGCCAGCAACCGTTTCGCCAACGGCTTCACATCCCGCCGCGGGATCGCCCGAAACAGCAGCAGCTCGAGAAGCTCGTAATCGGCCAGCGCCTCCGTCCCCGCCCGGTCGAAGCGCGCCCGGAGCCGCTGGCGGTGCCGGGCGTGATCGGGCTGAGGGGGCGCGCCGCGCTCGGGCTCGAGTCCGGGCAAGGCCGCTCCATCCGTGTTCCGCTTCGCCGCCACCGGCCCCTCATCGTCGTTAATCTCTCGTTCAGAAAATGCGGAAGAACCATTTCAGGCGCGTTAACACGCGCCGGCTTGCAACCTGAAATCCGCGCTCATATGTTCTTCTCGGTCAACAAGGCGCGTCCTCTGCGGGAAACCGCAACGGGCGCGCCATGCTTTTGAGCCGGGTACGCGGCCATATAGGGAAATGGAGAAGCTATCATGGTTGAGAAGGTGCCTGTCACGATCGCGGGATACGCCGCGCTGAACGAGGAACTGAAGGACCTCAAGTCCACGCAGCGCCCGGCGGTGATCCGCGCAATCTCCGAGGCGCGCGAACATGGCGACCTCTCAGAGAACGCGGAGTATCACACCGCCCGTGAACGTCAGTCCTTCATCGAGGGCCGGATCAAGGAGCTGGAAAGCCTGATCGCCCGCGCAGACGTGATCGATCCGGCCAAGCTCAACGGCTCTTCGATCAAGTTCGGCGCGACGATCACCGTCGCCGACGAAGACACCGACGAAGAGAAAACCTATCAGATCGTCGGAGAGACCGAGGCCGACATCGCGGCGGGGAAGCTGAATATCCGCTCGCCCCTCGCGCGCGCGCTGATCGGCAAGGAAGCCGGCGATAGCGTCGAGGTGATGACGCCCGGCGGCGGCAAGAGCTATGAAGTCCTCTCCGTCGCGTTCGAATGACCGCGCGACTACGCTGAAAGCAGGCCCATGGCGACGCCGGACGAGGGACCGCTGATCGAACGGCGCCTCGCCGCGTTCCGCCGATGGGCGCGAGAGAGCCGCGCCTTCGCCGCGGCGACCGGGCTTTCCATCATCTGGCTTGGCGGCGCCGTCGCTTACGCGGCCGGATTTTTCGGCCTGTTCGAGGCGGCGCCCAGCGGCGCGTCGGCGTTGGAGATCGCACTCTTCATCCTCGCCGCGCTCGCGCCGCTCACCTTCTTCTTCTACGGCGCGTTTCTGGCCGAGAAAGCCGATGAGATCCGCGCCGAGACGAGGCGGCTCTCCAACGCGCTCGACGCGATGGAGAGCGCCGCCGCGCCGCGTCCGGCTCTGGACGAGGCGGATCTGACAGCGACCCTGACTGCAGCGACGCGCGCCGCGCTCGAAGAAGAAAAGGCCGCACTCTCCAAAGGGCTCCAGAGTCTCGACACCGCGCTCAGCGCCGCGCAGGAGATGCTGACCCGGATCGAGGGACGTGAGAGCGAGGCCCGCCGAACCGGCAAGACCACCGCGCCGCCCGCCCGCGCCGATGGCGCGCAGCCAGCGCTGCCGCTGGAGCCCGAAACCGCGCCGCCCGCCGGGATCCGCTGGGACAGCGTCGTGCGCGCGCTCGACTTTCCGCGTGATGAGAAGGACCGCAAGGGCTTCGCCGCGCTCCGCGCGGCGCTGAAGGAGCGGGAGTTCGCCGACCTCCTTCAAGCCGCCGAAGATGTGCTGACGCTTCTGTCCGCCGACGGGATCTATATGGAGGATTTCGCGCTGGAGCCGGCGCGCGTCGAGGATTGGATCGCCTATGCGGGCGGCGCGCGCGGCGCCGACGTCTCGGCGGTGGGCGGGATCGTCGACGAGGAGACGCTCACGATCGTTCATGGCCGGATGCGGAGCGACGTGATCTTCCGCGACAGCGCGCTCCATTTCCTCCGCCGCTTCGACCGGCTGATCGGGCGGATGGCGCGGGAGCTCGGCGCCGACCCCATGATCCTGGACGCCGCCGACAGCCGCACCGGGCGCGCCTTCATGATCATCGCGCGGGTCACCGGCGCCTTCGACTGACCCCGCCGCCCCGACGGCGCGCCGCCCGAAGCGTTCGACAGGGCGCGCATCGTGGACTAGAGAGCATTCCGTCGTCTGATTTCGGACGATGCGTTCTCGGGGCGGGGTGCGACTCCCCACCGGCGGTGTTGATCTTGCGGCTGCAACAGCGTGAGATCTGAGCCCGCGAGCGCCCTTGTCAGCTCCCACCGGAGCTCAAGGGGTCAGCAGACCCGGTGAGACCCCGGGGCCGACGGTGACAGTCCGGATGAGAGAGAACGAGCGCCGCGCCGGGAGCTGAATCCGCGCCCGCGCGCGCGTTCGCCGCCCTGATTCAACGCTTTTGAAGTGGATGGAGCAGGCTATGAATCAAAACATTCAAACCGGCGGAGCCTCGCTTCGCTTTGCATTCATACAGGCCCGTTGGCACGCTTGCATCGTCGATCAGGCGCGCATCGGCTTTCTCGACGAGATCGCGCGCCAAACCGGGGGCGGAACGGTCACGGATGTCTTCGACGCGCCCGGCGCTTTCGAGATACCGCTTCTCGCCCAGAGGCTGGCGCGAAGCGGGCTCTATGACGGGATCGTCGGCGCCGCTTTCGTGGTGGATGGCGGAATCTACCGGCACGAATTCGTCGCGGAAGCCGTGGTCTCCGGCCTGATGCGGGTTCAACTCGAGACCGACGCGCCGATTTTCTCCGTCGTGCTCACCCCGCATCAGTTTCAGGACACCGCGGCGCATACGACATTCTTCAAGGAGCATTTCGTGCGGAAAGGCGAAGAGGCGGCGAGCGCCGCGCTCGCCGTCGCCGCGATGACGAACGCCTCATCAAAAGCCGCATAAGCGGCGCTGGGCCGGCGGCGGCCCTGAACCGGTAGCCCAGCGTCCGGCGGCGAAGCGGTCAGGGCGCAAGGCCAAGCCCCGGCGCCGCGCGCCGGATCGAACGCCTGGCGGCGCTCGGCGCCGCGAGGGTGGCGCCCCCGCTCATGACGATGGCGCCGAGAACGGAGGCCGCCTCCGTCAGGCCGCCGGCAACAGTTCCTCGACCAGCTTCGCCCAATACGAGCAGCCGAACGGGATCGCCTCATCGTTGAAATCGTATTCCGGGTGATGAACCATCGCCGTGTCGCCATTGCCGATGAAAATGAAAGCGCCGGGGCGCGCATTCAGCATGAACGAGAAATCCTCCGCCCCCATGAGCGGCGGCGTGTCGCGGTTGACCCGCTCCTCGCCGACAATGCGCGCGGCGACGTCGGCGGCCTTTTTCGCTTGCGCCTCGGCGTTCACCGTCGCCGGGTAATTGCGCATGTATCTGAGGGTCGCGGTCGCGCCGAAGGCGCGGGCGATGCTCTCCGCCACCTCGCGCATCCGCGCCTCCGCCATGTCCTGCACCTCCTTCTTGTAGGTGCGGACCGTGCCCTTCAGCCGGACCGTGTCCGGGATCACGTTATAGGTCTCCGAGTCGGTCCGGAACGACGCGACGGAGATCACCAGCGTCTCCACCGGGTCGAGATTGCGCGAGACGATGGATTGCAGCGCGACCACGATCTCCGCCGCGGCCAGCGTCGTGTCGACCGTCAGATGCGGCAACGCGGCGTGCCCTCCCTTGCCGACAACGTCGATCTCGAAAAGATCCGCCGCCGCCAGCAGCGGGCCGGGGCGGATCGCGAAATGGCCGAGCGGCGTTCCCGGCATGTTGTGCATGCCGTAGACCTCGCTGATCCCGAACCTGTCCATCACCCCATCCGCGACCATCTCCCGCCCGCCGCCGCCGCCTTCCTCCGCCGGTTGAAAGATGAGCGCGACGGCGCCGTTGAAGTTCCGGGTCTCCGCCAGATACTTCGCCGCGCCGAGCAACATCGCGGTATGGCCGTCATGGCCGCAGGCGTGCATCTTGCCAGGGGTCTTCGAGGCGTGAGGAACGCCCGACGTCTCATCCATCGGCAGCGCATCCATATCGGCGCGAAGACCGATCACTTCGCCCGAGGCCCCCCTGCCCCGGATCACGCCGACGACGCCGGTCTGGCCGATCCCCTCGACAACCTCGTCGCAGCCGAACTCCCGCAGCTTCTCCGCGACGATCCCCGCAGTGCGCTGAACATCGAAGCCAAGCTCCGGATGCGTGTGCAGATCCCGCCGCCAGGCGGTGATTTCATCATGCAGGTCGGCGAACCGATTGATCGTGGGCATTTGGTCTTTCCTTTCGACCGTCGTTCAGAGGTGGAGGTGGGCGCCTGGCCTGGCGCGCGAGAATTCCCGGGGATGGGCCGTCATCCGCGTCACCGGCGCCGACAGGGCCGCAAGATCGGCGCCGCCGTCAGCGCGCGAGCCTCTCGATCAACCGGCGGATGAAGGCTTCGCCCGCGTCGAGTTGCGCGACGGTGATGTATTCGTCCGGTTGGTGCGCCTGTTCGATCGACCCCGGCCCGCAGACGCAGGTCGAATAGCCCCCCTCCTGAAACTGGCCCGCCTCCGTGCCGTAGGAGACGACATGTTCGCCATTGTCGCCGGTGAGCGCGCGCGCCAAAGCCTCCGCCTCCCCTCCCTCTTCGCGAAGGCAGGGTGGAACCATCATCCGCGTGATCACCTCAATCCGCGCTTCGGGCCTGATCGCCTTGATCTCCCGCTCCACCTCCGCGGCGCGCTCCTTGTAGCGAGACAGCCATCCATCGACGGATTCAGGCGGGCAGACCCGGAATTCCGACGTGATCTCGCAGAGTTCCGCGGTGATATTGCCCGCTTCGCCGCCCTTGATCATACCGGCGTGAAGCGTCGTGAAGGGGGGGACGAAGGGCGACGCCGGATCGGCCTTCGCCATGTTCTCCTGCACCCGGTCGTGCATCCACGTCACCAGGCGCGCGGCCGTCATCACCGCCGAGACGCCCTTGTGCATCAGGCTGGAGTGAACGGCGAAGCCATGCACCCTTGTGACGGTCCCGACAGAGCCCTTGTGCCCGGTCACCACCTTCATCATCGTGGGCTCCCCGACGATCACCGCCGAGGCCGGCGGCATGGTCTCGCGCATCTCGGCGATCATTCCCGGCGCGCCGAGGCAGCCGACCTCCTCGTCATAGGAAAGCGCGATCTGCACCGGCCGCTTCAGCCCGGCCGCCAGCATGTCGGGAACCAGCGCCAGGGCCAGCGCGCCAAACCCCTTCATGTCGCAGGCGCCGCGCCCGTAGAGCCGCCCGTCCCGCTCCACCAGCGTGAAAGGATCGCTGGTCCAGTCCTGACCATCGACCGGCACGACATCGGTATGCCCGGAAAGCACGACGCCCCCCGGAACCTCCGGCCCGATCAGCGCGTAAAGATTGGCCTTGGTCCCGGTCTCGTCATAGACGCGCCGGCATGCGACGCCGCACCCGGTCAGATAATCCTCCACGAAGTCGATGAGCGGAAGGTTCGAGTCGCGGGACACGGTGGGGAAACTCACCAGTTTTTCAAGCATTTCCCGGGGGGTGTAAACATGCATGGATGATCGCTGTCCTCTTGTATCCGCTCAGCCTGTCCGCCGCCCTCCGGCGGGTCAAGCAAAGAAAGACCTGCGCCGGGCCGCCATGCCGCGCGCCCGTCCACTCCGCTGGACCGATCAGGCCGCGGGCGAGGCGTCCGGCGCGCCGGATTCAGGCGCCGCGGCGCCATCGCGATGAAACGCGGGCGCACCGAAGAACTCGCGCGCGCCGTTTCCGATATGTAAAACATAATTACATGATCCACAATGTAATAATCGAATAATACTCGATCACTTGCCTGACTGCAAGAAAACCGAATTTGCGATCTGCTATTGATGGTATAGTTTTATTTGTAATATTACAGATGATAAAGACTATTGAACATCACGAGATTGTCGCATAAACAGGCGATCACTTTTGAAACAACAGGGAAATCGCAAACATGCGAAACAATTCAGAACTCATGGAGAAACTGGCGGCGGCGGCGAAGGCGGGCAGGCTCTCGCGGCGCGGCTTCCTCGGCAGCGCGACCGCCGCCGGCGTGACCGCGGCGACCGCAAGCGGCCTCTGGGCGACCCATGCGCGCGCCGAGCCGAAGCGCGGCGGGACCTTCCGGTGGGGGATCCATGACGGCAACACCGCCGACAGCCATGATCCGGGCACTTATGTGACGCGGCAGGGCATCTATCTCGCGGCCCAGCACCGCAGCTATCTGACGATGATCGCGCCGGACAACACGCTCGCCGGCGACCTCGCGACCGAATGGAGCGCGACGCCGGACGCGACGGAGTGGACCTTCAAGCTCACCGACAAGGCCAGCTTTCACAGCGGCAAGAAGCTGACGGCGGAGGACGTCGTCGCCTCGCTCAATCATCACCGGGGCGAGAAATCGACATCCGCCGCCAAGGCGCTGCTGGCCGACGTCACCGAGATCGTCGCCGATGACGCGCACACCGTCACCATCAAGCTCTCCGGCGGCAACGCCGACCTGCCGTGGCTGCTGACGGATTATCATTTCGTGGTCTGCCCGGCCAACACCGACGGCACGATCGACTGGCGCTCCGGCGACGGCAGCGGCCCCTACAAGATCGACAACGGCGAATTCGGCGTGCGCTGGGACCTCAGCCGGTTCGACGGCTGGCACGGCGAGGGCGCGTATTTCGACAAGGTCGTGATGCTCGTGCTCAACGACCCGAACGCGCGCCAGACCGCGCTGATGACGGGCGACGTCGATTGCATTTCGCTCGTCGAGTTGAAGACGCTCTCGCTGCTGCAGCGCGCGCCGAACATCGAGATCGACAACGTGCCGACCGGCGCGGCGATCACCCTGCCGATGTTCTGCGACAGGGCGCCCTTCGACAATGTGGATGTGCGCATGGCGCTGAAGCTGGCGATGGACCGCGAGGAGATCGTCGAGAAGATCGCCTACGGCGCCGCCACGATCGGCAATGATTTCCATCTGGCGCCGTCGCAGCCCTATTTCCCCGCGGACATTCCGCAGCGCGAATACGACCCGGAGCAGGCGAAGTTTCTGCTGAAGAAGGCGGGGGCCGAGAATGTGTCGGTCAAGCTCCACACCGCGGACAGCCTGTTCTCCGGGGCGGTGGACATGTGCGTGCTCTATTCCGAGCAGGCGAAGAAGGCGGGGATCAACATCGAAGTCGTTCGCGAGGCGAATGACGGCTATTACGCCGATGTCTGGCTCAAGGAGCCCTTCACCGCCGTATCCTGGGGCGCGCGGCCGACGCCGGACGTGATCTTCACGCAGGCCTACAAGGCGGGCGCGGTCTGGAACGAGAGCCACTGGGCGAACGAACGGTTCAACGAGTTGCTGCCGATCGCGAAGGCCGAGCTCGACGACGCGAAGCGCACCGAGATGTACCATGAGATGTGCATGCTGATGCGTGACGACGGCGGCACGATCATCCCGTTCTTCAACAATTTCGTCTACGCCCGTTCGAGCAAGGTTCAGCACGGGGCCGATCAGGCTGCGAACTGGGAATGTGATGGCGGGCGCGCGCCAACGCGCTGGTGGTTTGCCTGATATCAAGTAAAAGGGTTGCGTCGCCCCAGTCGGGCGACGCGACCATGTCAGTGCTTCCGCTGAGCCATGGCGCTCAGCGGGCGTCCGACTGATCAAAAGCAACAAACAGAGCCGCCGCAAGCGCGGCCGGCAGGAGGAGAAGCATGGGCGATGTGATCACCATCATCCTCAAACGCCTTGGATTGGGGGTCGTGACCCTCTTCGTGATTTCAGTTCTTATTTTCGGCGCGGTCGAACTTCTGCCGGGCGATGTCGCGCAGGCCGTTCTGGGTCAGAGCGCGACGCCGGAAACCGTGGCTGCGATGCGCGTGCAACTCGGGCTCGATCAGCCTGCGGCGATTCGCTATTTCCAGTGGCTGGGCGGCGCCATCCAGGGCGATTTCGGCCAGTCGCTGATCTCCGCCGAGCGGGTGAGCGACAAGATCGGGCCGCGCCTGATGAACACGTTGTTCCTCGCCAGCTACGCCGCCATCATCGCCGTGCCCTTCGCAATCGCTCTCGGCGTGATCGTCGCGCTTTTCCGGAACACGCTGTTCGACCGGATCGCGAACATCCTCACGTTGACGTCGATCTCCTCGCCGGAATTCTTCCTCGGCTATATCCTCATTCTCTATCTCGCGGTGAAAGCCCCGATCTTCCCGGCGATCGCAAGCCTTTCCGAGGGCATGTCCTTCCCGGACCTCTTGTACCGCACCTTCCTGCCGGCGCTGACCATGGTGCTCGTGGTGACGGCGCACATGATGCGGATGACGCGGGCGACGATCATCAATCTCCTCGCGTCGCCCTATATCGAAATGGCTCGGCTCAAAGGGGTCCCCGCATGGAAGGTGATCGTGCATCACGCGCTGCCGAACGCCTGGGCGCCGATCATCAACGTGGTCGCGCTCAATCTCGCCTATCTGATCACCGGCGTCGTGCTGGTCGAGGTCGTTTTCGTCTATCCGGGCATCGGGCAGTTGCTGGTCGACGCCGTGAGCAAACGGGATTTCCCGGTCGTGCAGGCGGTCTGTCTGATCTTCGCGGCGACCTTCATCCTGTTGAACCTTTCGGCCGATATCGGGGCGATCCTGACCAATCCGCGCCTCCGGCATCCGAAGTGAGGGGGCGGAGATGAGTTATTTCGTCATCACCTATTTCGTGGTCCTGATCGGCGCGTCCTGTCTCGCCGCCTATCTGGAGAAGCGCGCGGTTTTCATGCCGCTGTTCAGCCTGACGCTGGCGTCTCTCGTCCTGGGCGTCCTCGGCGGCGAAAGCGCTCTCAGGACCCTCGCCATTCTGGCCGGTCTCCTGGCTTTCGCGGTGGGCGCCGCCTACTCGTTCCGCGAATTTCTGATCAATCTCGTGAGGCCGCAGACCGCCAGGTTCCTGCGCACCGCGCCGCTCACCGCGGCGTTCGGCATGCTCGTGATCCTGATTTACGCCATAATGGGCGCGTTTGCGCCGATAATCGCGCCTTTTGGCGAGGCGGAGGTGATCTCCTCCTCTTTCGCGCCGCCGGATTCGGTGATGCTTCTCGGCGCCGATCAGCTCGGGCGCGATCTCTTCAGCCGGCTCGTCTTCGGCGCGCGCAACACGGTCGGACTGGCGCTCTCCGCCACGCTCCTCGCCTTTCTCATTGGCGCGTTCGGGGGCCTCATCGCGGCGATCAGAGGGGGGTGGCTGGATCAGGCCCTCGGCCGCGTGGCCGATGTGGTGATGTCCATTCCATCGCTGATCTTCGCGCTTCTGCTGCTGTCGATCTTCGGCACCAATGTCCTCGTGCTGGTGATCATCGTCGCGATCATCTATTCGCCGCGCGTCTTTCGGCTCACACGGGCGGTCGCCGGCGATGTCGTGGTGATGGATTATGTGGAGGCCGCGCGGCTTCGCGGCGAGGGAGACTGGTACCTGATCCGGCGGGAGATCCTGCCGAATTCGACCGCGCCGCTGATCGCCGAATTCGGCCTTGAGTTCTGTTTCGTGTTTCTGCTCATCGCCGGGCTTTCCTTCCTCGGGCTCGGAATACAGCCGCCGACCGCGGACTGGGGCTCGATGGTGCGGGAGAACGCGACCCTGATCTCCTTCGGCGAGATAACGCCGCTTATCCCCGCCGGCGCGATCGCGATGTTGACCGTGGCCGTGAATTTCGTGGTCGACTGGATGCTGTGGCAGTCGGCCGGGCTCAAGGAGTAGGACATGTCGAGAAAAGACCCGAACCTCCTGCTGAAAGTTCAGGACCTTCGCATCGAGGGCTACAGCGACGAGAGCTGGATCGAGATCGTTCATGGCGTCAATTTCACATTGAATCGAGGCGAGGTGCTGGGGCTCATCGGCGAATCCGGCGCCGGGAAATCCACGATCGGCCTCGCCGCCATGGGGTACGCCCGCGACGGCTGCCGAATCTCGGGCGGCTCCATCGAGTTTGACGGAATGGAGCTGACGACATCCTCCGACGCGCATCTGAGGGCGCTGTGGGGCTCGCGGATCGCCTATGTCGCGCAATCGGCGGCGGCGTCATTCAATCCCGCGCACCGGTTGATCGATCAGCATGTGGAGGCGCCCCTTCAGTATAAATTCCGCAAGCGCGCCGAAGCCGAAGAGGACGCGATGGAGCTTTACGCGCGCCTTCGCCTCCCCAATCCGGAGGAGATCGGCTTTCGCTACCCGCATCAGGTCTCCGGCGGCCAGCTTCAGCGCGCGATGACGGCGATGGCGATGTCCTGCCGGCCCGATCTCATCATCTTCGACGAGCCGACCACGGCGCTGGACGTCACCACGCAGATCGAAGTGCTCTCCGCGATCCGCGACATCGTCGATCAGTTCAACACGGCCGCGATCTATATCACGCACGATCTGGCGGTGGTCGCCCAGATGGCCGACAAGATAAAAGTCCTGCTCAAAGGCGACGAGGTTGAAGAATCCGCCACGGCCGAAATGCTGGACAATCCCAAGGAGGACTACACCAAGAGCCTCTGGGCGGTGCGCAGCTTCACCCGGGAGGAGAAAAAACGTCCGACCGGCGGCGCCACGCCCGTCGTCTCTGTCCAGAACATCCACGCATCCTACGGCTCCACGAAAGTGCTGGAGGATGTTTCATTCGACATTCACGCCGGCATGACCGTGGCGGTCGTCGGAGAATCCGGGTCCGGAAAGTCCACCACGGCGCGCTGCATCACCGGTTTGCTGCCTCCGACCGAGGGGCGGATTCTGTTCAACGGCGAGGAATTGCCTCCAAAGTACCGGAATCGGAGCAAGAACCAGCTTCGGCAAATTCAGATGATCTACCAGATGGCCGATACGGCGCTGAACCCGAAAGTGCAGGTCCACGAGATAATAGGGCGGCCCGCACGGTTCTATTCAGGCCTGAAAGGCGTCGCGCTGAAAAACCGCGTCGATGAATTGCTGGACCTGATCGAGCTCGAACCGGCGCAATATTTCCACCGCTATCCCCCCGAACTCTCGGGCGGGCAGAAGCAGCGGATCGGCATCGCCCGCGCGCTGGCTGCGGAGCCGACCTTCATCATCTGCGACGAAGTGACGAGCGCGCTCGACCAGATCGTCGCCGAAGGGATCCTCAAGCTGCTCGACCGCCTGCAAAAGGAGTTCGACCTCGCCTATATGTTCATCACCCACGATCTGGCGACCGTGCGCGCCATCGCCGACGAAGTGGTGGTGATGAAGGAAGGCCGCGTGATCGAACAGGGCCCGAAGACGGAGATGTTCGCCCCGCCCCATCATCCCTATACCGACCTTCTGCTCTCCTCGGTGCCGGAGATGGACCCGGATTGGCTCACCGGCGTGCTTGACGAACGCGGCGTCGACAACATCGGCGAGGCCGCGAAGGTTTGATGCGGCATCGTCGAGCCTGGCGATGAGACGAGATGGGCGGCGCCAACGCGCGGGAAAAGGCCGAGCGGGCCTTAGACGCCCGACCGCCCATCAACCAAAGGCTGAGATACGCCAAACCAGCAAAGCCGACCTCTGATCGAGTTCGGCGCGCGTGTCAGGTCAGCGCCATTCCTGAAGCGAGAAAGCCCGCGACAAGGATGGAGTAGACCAGCACAAGGGCGGGCCATGAGCCCATATTGTGACGATACTGACGCATGAAATCCTGATGATTCATCTCAGCCTCCCTTGGTCCCCGTGGCCCGGGACCGACGCCGCCACATCCATTTAGCATCGCGCCAGATAACGACTTTTGGAAGAGGCGCAAGAGGTGAAGTTCGATTCAAATGCACCCTGTCGCAAATTGGCTGCATTTAATCGGGATAAAAGTCATAACTACCTGAAATAAATGAATTTACTTTCTCCATCGAAATCGAAGCGATGGTCAGCAGGCCCCGAACGCCGGCTCAGACCGCTCCGCGCCGATCGTCGGATATCCGGGCGGCGGATCGGGCCGGCAGGCTCCCAAGTCACGCGCGGATCTTGACGCGCCGGCTCTCGTCGCCGGTTTCATCTGAAATCGGCGGGACTATCGGCTGCGACAGGGGAACGCCCAGAGAAGCTCCGGACATCGGGCCGCTCAATCACCGCCCCCCCCCCGAAGGCGGACTCCAGCGCCAGGTCAGACCTCAACGCTCATCAACTCTTCTTGTCATACGCGGGGCGTCGAGACATAGTCGCTTGAACAGGGGCGTGTGCGACATGAGCTGGAATGCGCCCATCAACGGCGTCGGCGCCGACATCAGGGCGACCAAACCGATGACATTCCGCATTTTTATCCTGCTGGCGCTCACAAGCCTCTCAACCGCCGCCGCGCAGGACGCGCCATCCTATGTCGGGTCCGCCGAATGCGCCGATTGCCATCTCGAGCAGGCCGAGCTTTGGAAGACGTCGCATCACGACCTCGCCTGGACCCTTCCCTCCGACGGGACCGTGGTTGCGGATTTTGACGGCGCGGTCTTTCAGGGGGGCGGCCTCTCGGTCGCGTTTTCGCGGGACGAGAGCGGCCACCACGCCAAAGTGACCGAACGCGGCGGCGAGACGACCGTCCGCGATGTCCATTCGGTCGTCGGCATAGAGCCGCTGCAGCAATATCTGTTCGAAACGGAACCCGGCCGCTTGCAGAGCTTTGACGTGGTCTGGGACACCGACCGCAAGCGCTGGTTCCATCTCTATCCGGATCAGGACCTGCCGCCCGACGACGGATTGCACTGGACCGGCCCCTACAAGAACTGGAACGCGCGCTGCGCTGAATGTCATGCGACCGGCTTCGAGAAGAACTATGACGCCGAGGCGCGCCACTACCAGTCGACGCAAGCCGAAATCGGCGTGGGGTGCGAGGCCTGCCATGGTCCGGGATCGGCGCATCTCGATTGGGCCCGGACGCTGGAGCCGCCCGTTCCGTCAGGCCTCGACGCATATGGGTTCACCATGGCGACTGAAGCCGGCCCCGAGGGCTGGATCCAGCAATGCGCCGGATGCCATTCCCGCAGAGAAGCCTTCAACGATGGCGATCCGATCCCCGGAACCCCCTATGACGACGCCTATCGCCTGGCGCTGCTGACGCCGGATCTGTATTTCCCCGACGGGCAGATCAAGGAAGAGGTCTACGTCTACGGCTCTTTCCTGCAATCCAGGATGTACGCCAAGGGCGTCAGCTGCATGAATTGCCATGACCCGCACACGGCGGAGCTGGTCGCGGACGGCGACGCGGTCTGCGCCCAGTGCCATTCGCCGGCGGGCGATCCGGACTTTCCCAGCCTGCCGCTGAAGGCGTTCGATAGCCCCGCCCATCATTTCCACTCAGAGGGCTCGGAAGGCGCGCGATGCGTTAACTGCCATATGACGACGCAGATCTATATGGGCGTCGACGCGCGCCGCGATCACAGCTTTCGCATCCCGCGCCCCGATCTGACCGGCAAGACCGGCGCCCCGGACGCCTGCACGACATGCCACAAGGACGAGACGCCGGACTGGGCGGCCGCGAAGATCGCCGATTGGTATCCGGAGTCCGACAAGCGCGGCCCTCATTTCGGCCCGGTATTTGCGCAGGCCGCATCGGACCCGGCCGGGGCGGCGCCCGCATTGCTGGCCATTGCCCGGGATGAGGATCACGCCGACATCGTCCGCGCCACCGCCCTGCATCTGATGCAGCCCGCCGCGACCGCCGATATCGTCGCCGCGACCGCTCCTTTTCTGGAGGACGAGAGCGCTCTGGCGCGCTCGTCGGCGGTGCGGCTGCAAAGAGCGGGCGATCCGCAACGCATGGCGCAGATGCTGGTTGGCATGCTGACGGATCCGGCGCGGCCCGTGCGCTTCGACGTGGCGCAAGCGCTGCTGGCGGCGCCGATCGCGCATATGCCGGATGCGATGGCGGCCGATCTGAACGAGGCGATCACGGACTGGCGGCGATCCCTGTCCAACCGGGCGGATTTTCCCGAAACGCATCTGGTTCTGGGCGGCTCCGCTCTTGTGGCGCGAGACTTCGCCGCGGCGAACGAGGCCTTTCGCAAGGCCGTCAGGCTGGACCCGCAGCTTGTCGACGCCTGGGTGATGATCATCCGTATCGAGGCCGCGTTCAACGGCGCCGACGCCGGGCGCCAGGCCGCGCGCCTCGCCTTGCAGGCCAATCCGGACGCCCCCGCCTTGCTGGCGCTGCACCGTCAATTGAACCAGGGCTGAACGCGCCTTTCGCGCCAGCCGGGTCGAGGGCGTCTCATCCTGGCCGGAATTCGGCGCGCCTCAACCAGCATTCCTCCTGCGTCGCCGCCCGGTCAGGGCGTCGCAGGCTCGCGCCAGCCCGCCTTGCGCAGACCGTTGACGAGGGACGCGACGATGTCGTCGGCCGCCCCGTGCATGCGGTAGACTGCGGCGGGGTCGCGCGCGAGCCTCGGCGCTAGCTCCGCCATCCGCGCAAGCGCCTCCTGGGCCGCCGCCGCGCCGCCGAGTTCAGCCTGCGCGATGGCGATGAAGGCCTGACTCATGCCCGATCCATCGACGCTGGCGCGCTCCGCGCTGGCGAGCATTTCCGCGTAGTCGCCCCGCACGAGGCCGTCGAGCACGCTGGCGTTGAAGTACCAGCCAGGCGGGCTGACGCTTCGGTCGATGGCGCGCTGGCCGTAGCTGACGCCTTCGGCGGATCTGCCGCGCGCCGCCAGCCGCCAGCCGAACTGCGCGAGCGTCTCGGGATCGTCGGGGTTCAGGGCGAGCGCCTCCTGATGGATGCGTTCGGACTCGTCAAAGTCGCCGAGATAGTAGTTGATCGCGGCGAGGGCCTGGAGCGCGACGACGCTCGTCGGCGCGATGACGACGGCGCGCTGCGCCGCCTCCAGCGCCGGGGCGAGCGCAGGGGTCAGGTCCTCGCCCGGCGACGCCTCGAACCGGGCGGCGTCGAGATGCAGCCAGGCGAGCAGCGCCCAGGCCGCGGCGTATCCCGGATCGCGGCGGGTCGCCTGTTCAAGGCAAGCGAAGGTCGGCGCGCGGAGATCGTCGGCGAAGGTGCGCCGGTAGGCGTAGGCGCGCAGCACGCATTCATAGCTCGGCATGCTGGGGATCGCGCCGCTTTGCAGGCGGTCGGCCACGTCGCGATGCACGATCCCATAAGGCTCCCCGAGCGCGGAGGCGATGCCGGCGGCCAGCTCCCCCTGCACATCGAGGAGCGCGCCCGGCGTGAGGCCGCGGTCGTAGGTCTCGCTCCAGATGATCCGGCCGGAATCCGCATCGGCGAGCCGGGCGTTGATCTTGACGGCGCCGGAGTCGGAGCGGACGCTGCCGGTGACCACATAGGAGACGCCAAGCCCGCGCCCCAGTTCCTCCGGATTCGCTTCGGCGTTCTGGCGAAAACTGGCGGGAATGGAATAGAGCCGGAACGCGGAGAACCGCATCAGGTCGGTGATGAGCTCCTGCGTCAGTCCATCCGCGAGAAAGCTGTTCCCGTCGCCAAGCGTCTCGAAGGGCAGGACGATGATTTCGGGAATGTGGACGCCCGCCGCCTCGGGCGCATCCTCCCGAAGCCAGATCCAAAAAAGACCGGCCAGGAAAAAGAGCGTGGCCAGGAGAACCGCCGGCCGCCAACCGCTCCAGGCGCGCGCCTGGCGCCTGATGCGCGCGGCGCCGGCATCGCTCGGCCCCGTCAGAGGCGTCTCGACGGGCCGGAACGGCGGCGCCTCCACGCGGGCGCCCTCCTCTTCCGGGAGGGGGCCGTCTCGCTCCCGCCAGGTGAAATGCGCGACATAGGCGCCCTTCGGGATCGTGATGCGCACCGCGTCGCGCGCGCCGGCGTCGACATAATAGCTGTCGAGCGAGCGGCGCAGGCGCCCGGCCTCAAGCCGGACGACGGGATCGGCGCTGGGATCGAACGTCTCGTCGCGGCCGAAGACGGCGAGCGCCACGGAGTAGCCCTTGATCTTGCCGCCGCGGCCAGCCAGCGTCTCGTCGACCAGATAGGTCAGAAGTTCACGCCGCCGCTGACTGCCTCGCAGCGCCGCGCTGTCGAGAATGCGGGCGAGTTGGGCGCGCACCGCGTCAGCGGAAGGCCCGACGGCCGATGCGGCGTTGGCTTGAGCGGTCGCGTCGATCATCTCAGCCACATGCTCTCCGTCTGGCGGCGCGTCCCCGATACGGCCGGCCCGATGCCCCGAGAATACCGCGCAAGGTCAGGAATGCGAAGCTGATATTTCCCTCGGCGCCGGCCCCTCCCCTCCAGGGTACGTACCGTACCGGACTTGCAGGCCTCGCAGCCCCCGCGGACACTTGGGCCCACAACAGGAACAGCGGCCGCAGCATTATCGGGGACGATCTGAGTGGCGAAGCTCACGGCCGTCTTCAACAGGTTTCCCGAGCACGAGCTGGTGATCCACAGGCTGTGCGGCCAGGAGCCAGACTTCATGGGGGTTTGCGAAGACTACGAGGAGGCGGTGGCGGCGCTTCGGCGTTGGGAGGAGGCCGGAGCCGGCCATGTCGAACGGGCCAGGGAGTACCGCGTCATTCTCGACGAGATCGAGTCCGACATCCGTGAGGAGATTTCGACATATCTGGCGCGTCTCCCACGGTAGCGGGGCTGAATTCTCAGAGCAGCGAAACCAGCGCCGCCGCCGGATCACGACAACAGAAGATCGGCCGATATGGCGACAACGACCGAGACGCAGCGCGAAAATCCAATGATCTGGAAATCAGATCGAAATCGACACTGAGGAGCGAGAAGCTATGAGATACGCATTACTGACCACGCTGCCGGCCTTCGCCGTCAGCTTTGCGGCGTTGTCAGCGCCTGCATTCGCGCAAGACAAGAGCGCGGCGGAGAGCAAGCCCAACATCCTGCTGATCGTATCCGACGACACCGGCTGGGGCGATCTTGGCCCCTATATGGGCGGCGAGGCGCGCGGGATGCCGTCGCCGAACATCGACCAGCTCGCCGAAGACGGCATGTTCTTCACCAATTTCTATGGCCAGCCCAGCTGCACGCCGGGCCGCGCCGCCATGCAGACCGGGCGCATTCCGAACCGCTCAGGCATGACCACGGTGGCATTCCAGGGCCAAGGCGGCGGGCTGCCGGCGGCGGAATGGACGCTGGCCTCGGTGCTGAAAACCGCCGGATACAAGACGTATTTCACCGGCAAATGGCATCTGGGCGAGTCGGATTACGCGCTGCCGAACGCGCAGGGCTATGACGTGATGAAGAACGCCTTCCTTTATCACCTGAACGCCTACACCTATACGGATGCGGAATGGTTCCCGCAGATGCCGGCCGACCTGCGCGATATTTTCGTGAAGTCGACCACAGGGTCGCTCTCCGGCCTCGCTGGCGAGACGGCCAAGGAAGACTTCAAGGTCAACGGTCAGTATGTCGATACGCCTGAAAAGGGCGTGGTCGGCATTCCCTACCTCGACGCCTATGTCCAGGAGACCGCCTATGAGTTTCTCGAAGACGCCGCCAAGGACAAGGACACGCCGTTCTTCATCAACGTCAACTTCATGAAGAACCACCAGCCGAACCTGCCGCATCCGGACTTCATCAACTCCTCGATCTCGAAATCGAAATATGCGGATTCCGTGGTCGAGCTGGACACAAGGATCGGGAACGTTCTGAAAAAGCTCGACGAGCTCGGGCTCGCCGACAACACCCTGGTGTTCTACACCGTCGACAACGGCGCCTGGCAGGATGTCTATCCGGATGCGGGCTACACCCCGTTCCGCGGCACCAAGGGAACCGTGCGCGAAGGCGGCAACCGCGTTCCGGCCCTGGCCCGCTGGCCGGGCAAGATCCAACCTGACTCGCGTAGCGATGCGATCGCCGGCGGGCTCGACCTGATGGCGACCTTCGCGTCCGTCGCCGGCGTCGACCTGCCCACGAAGGACCGTGAGGACAAGCCGATCATCTTCGACAGCTTCGACATGACCCCGATCATGACCGGCGAAGGCGACTACAAGCGCAACGAGTGGTTCTACTACACCGAGAACGAGCTGTCCCCCGGCGCCGCGCGCGTCGGCAACTACAAGTATGTCTTCAACCTTCGCGGCGACAACGGCCAGGAGACCGGCGGCCTGGCCGTCGACACCAACCTCGGCTGGAAGGGCGCGGAAGCCTATGTCGCCACCGTGCCGCAGGTCTTCGACCTCGCCGCGGATCCGCAGGAGCGCTACGACATCTTCATGACGACCTTCACGGAAAGCACCTGGGCGCTGGTTCCGGCCACCACGGCGATCACCGACAAGGTGAAGACATATGTCGAGTATCCGCCGCGCAAGCTGCAGAGCGACAGCTACGCCGGGCCGATCACCCTCACCCAGTACCAGCGGTTCCAGTATGTCCGCGACGCGCTGGCGAAGGACGGCTTCACCCTCGGATTGCCGAGCGGCAACTGACGCCGGGTCGCGATCTGGTCGGGCCCGGAAACGGGCCCGGCCTCACGATTTCTGAACGGCCCGGACCGGGCTGCGAGACAATTCAGGCTTGGAGATCAAAATGCGCGCCAGGATCGCCCTGATCACCGCCGCCGCGCTGGCGTTCGCCTTTCCAGCGCTGGCTGAGGACACCCCCCTGCCGTCATGGAACGACGGCGACGCCAAGGCGGCGATCGTCACATTCGTCGAGACCGTCACCGATGTTTCGAGCAAGGATTATGTGGCGCCGGAGGACCGGATCGCCACGTTCGACAATGACGGAACGCTCTGGACCGAGCATCCGATCTACACCCAGCTCGCGTTCGCGCTGGACCGCGTGAAGGCGCTGGCGCCGAAGCACCCGGAATGGAAGGACGAGCAACCGTTCAAGGCCGTTCTTGAGGGCGACATGAAGGCGCTCGGCGCGGCGGGCGAGAAGGGCCTCATCGACGTGATGATGGTCACTCATGCCGGGATGAGCACGGGGGGCTTCGAGAAGGTCGTCACCGACTGGTTTCAGACCGCCAAGCATCCGCGGTTCGAGCGCCCGTACACCGAACTCACCTACAAACCCATGGTGGAGCTCCTCGAGTATCTGCGTGGGAACGGGTTCGCCACCTACATCGTCTCGGGCGGCGGCGTGGAATTCATGCGGCCGGTGACGATGGACGCCTATGGCGTCCCGGCGCAGCAGGTGATCGGCTCGTCGATCAAGACCGAATACAAGATCGTGGACGGAACTCCGACGCTCCTGCGTCTGCCGGAGCTCAATTTCAACAATGACAAGGGCGGCAAGCCCGTCTCAATCAACCAGTTCATCGGCAAGCGCCCGATCGCCGCCTTCGGCAATTCCGACGGCGACCGACAGATGCTCGAATGGACCGCCGCGGGCGACGGCGCGCGCCTGATGATGCTGGTGTTCCATGACGATGCGACGCGCGAATACGCCTATGGCCCGGCGAACGGCGAGGCCGACACCCATTTCGGCGCCTTCACGCAGTCCCTGATGGATGAAGCCGGCGACAAGGGCTGGCGCGTGATCAGCATGAAGGACGACTGGGCGACGGTCTTCGCTCCGGAGGGCGAGTAGCGTGGCCGGCCTCCTTCGGCGAAGCGCCGCGCCCGATATCGGCCAGCGACCTTTCGGCCGGGCGCCACGCGGCCGGCTCTTCCTGCGCCATTGACAACAGGCGTGAAAAACTCAAGCATATCAAACGCCTCTTGCGCATATATTGAAACTGGAAGGCTGATTATGATCGGAAATTCTGTTATGCGCGGCCTGAAGTTCAGCGCCACAGTGGCGATAGGCGCGACATTCCTCGCCGGAGCCGCGTTCGGCCAGGACGACGAGGCGCCGGCCGTCGATCCCGATGTGGTTCAGGCGGTGAAGGACATGGGCGCGACATTGCGCGCGCTGCCTGCGTTCTCAATTCGTGGGACTCTCGCCTGGGAAGAGGTTCTCGACTCCGGCGAGAAAACCATGATCATCGAACAGGTTACCGCCGAAGCGGCCCCGCCTCATGGCCTGCGGATCAGCCGGTCGTCACCGGATCGCGAGAGGATCTTCTACTTCGATGGGGAGAGCGCGACGCTCTGGGCCCCGATCCTCCGCTATTACACGCAAGTGCCATACAATGGCTCTCTGAGCGAGTTGGTGGCTGAGGTCGCTTCGAAATATGAGTTCGAGGTGCCGCTCGCGGACCTCTTCCTCTGGGGCGCGGACGACGACGATTTCGAGGCGATCACGTCGGCCCGGTATCTGGGAAGATCGCGGCTCGGAAACCGGGTCTGCGATCAGTTCGCCCTGCGACAGCCCGATGTGGACTGGCAGATCTGGATCGAAGACACTGAAGAAGGACTGCCCTGCGGCTATTCGATCGTCGACCTGACGGACGATGCGCGCCCGACCTTCCATGCGACCGTGACTGTCACGCCGGAGCTGGAGATCGCCGACAATCGCTTCACATTCAAGCCGCCCGAGGACGCGATACCGATCCCGTTCGCGACTGCAAAAGCCCACAAGGCCGACAAGTAAATCGGAGATCAGATTATGCGCATTCTTGTCTCTTCGGTCACGGCGTTGGCGATGATTTTGCCCGCGGCGCAGATCACCACCAGCGTGCAGGCCGTGTTGGCCGTTGCAGCGCCTGTCGTTCTCGCTCTCGCGGCGGATTCAGCGGAGGCGCGCGGCGGGCGCCGGGGCGGCGGCGGACATGTCCGCAGCAGCGGGCAGCATAATGTTCACAGGAACGCCAACGTGAACAGAAACGCCAACGTGAACAGAAATGTGAACGCCAACAGGAACCGGAACGTGAACCGGAACGTGAATGTGAACGGTTCGCGCCATATCGATGTCGATGTGGATCATCATTACCATAACGGCGGCGGGTTCGTGGCCGGCGTCGCCACGGCGATGGTGATCGGAGCCATCGTCAGAACGCTGCCGCCCAACTGCCAGACGATTGTGGTCGACGGCGTTGGCTACAAGCAGTGCGGAGGAAATTGGTATGCGCCTCAGTATAGCGGCTCTTCCGTGACCTATGTGGTGATCACCGATCCGAGGTGACGTTCGGGACCGCGGCGCGGCGCTGAGAGCCTGACCGCAAGACGCGGTGGCGCCTCGCGGCGCCGCGACCGGGATCGCGGCCGTTTTCTCCGACCAGAGTCTCAACAAGGCAAGGCCCCCCGCCCTTTCGGGCGCGCCGAAAACCGGTGAAGCTGCACGTCCTCCCAAAATTGAACTTCTCGGATCTGCGCCAGCCCTGACACGCGAGGCAGGTCACCGGCGACGCATCCGCATCAGTGAACGCTCGGCGAGAGCGTTCTGAACTTTTCAAGATATGAAAACAGGCCCGTGCTTTTGGAGCCTTTGACGAGAAAGACATCACCCGCATCCGCCTCCCCGAGCAGGATCCCGTCGAGGTCGCCGACGGTGGTGAACCGGAACCTGCCATCGTCCTGAACATCAGGCATACACGCCTTGAACTCATCGCCGACAAGATAGACGGAATCCATCGATTGCTCCTTTAGAAATCCGAGCAACTCGATATGCGCCAATCGACTGTCCTCGCCGAGTTCCGCCATGTCGCCGAGAATGATGACGCGCCTCCCCCTGCAAGGCGTCGCAAAAAACTCGTCCAGCGCCGCGCGCATCGACGCTGGATTCGCATTATAGGAATGGTCGATGATTTCCGCAGAGCCTCCCGAGGTCGCCAAATCGATGATCTGGCCACGACCGACTGTTCTGGCGAAAGTCGCGAGCCGTCCGACGGTAGGGGCGATCGGTTGGTTCAAAACATGTAACACGGCCACGATGGCCATCGTGTTCTCGACCGCGGAGCGCCCCGCTCCAACGATGGGCGCAATGTGGCGTTCGCCAAAAACTTCCAGTGCGACCTTCCGGGCTGACGACGTATCGGATGAGGCGGGATGGATGTCCGACGTATCGGTCCACCCGTAGGTTACGATTCGGAGCCCTTTCCTTCCGGCCGCCTCCTCGACAATTTTGTATTCGTTCATGTCACGATTCAGGATGGCGACCCCGTGTTCCGGCATCGCGGCGAAGATCGCAGCCTTCTTCTTCGCGATGGTGGACATGTTCTTGTGATAGATCAGATGCGCCGGGTGGATGTTGGTGAAGACGGCGATGTCCGGCCGCACCAGACGGGTGTTTCTCTTCATCTGCCCGATGGCCATTTCCAGGACGCAGTATTCTGTATCATGCGGCGCGCAGCAGAGATTCCAGGCGATGCCGCGGAGCATGTTCGCGCTGAAGCGCGTGCTGTGAACCTTTCCCACCTCGTCGAGACAATGTGCGATCATGGACGTCACGCTGGTCTTGCCGGCGCTGCCGGTGACGCCGATGACCGGGCCGGAAAGGTGATCTCGAGCGCTCGTCGCGAGGGAGAGCAAAGCCTCCTGCATATCAGGGACCTGCAAGACAGCGTCGGCCCTTATCGGGGCGCCGCAATCGGCGCTCACGATCGCGATGCGCGGCGTATCGCCGATTGTCTCCAACTGCCACGGCGCGACGCCCATATCGCCTTCTTTCTGTCGGACAAAAACGATATCGTCCTCGTTCATGCTGGGCGCATAGAGAGAAACGCCGTTGACCTCGATCGGAGAATCCGGCGGGCGGAGCCATTTCGCATCCTCCAGAAGGTCCAGAATATCGGTTGATTTCCAATCTATTCGCTTTTCCTCAGGCTTCAGGCGCAGTCTTTGCCGCTTGCAGATTTCAGAAAACTCGCTCCGTTCTTCGAGATAGGCGCGATAGGCGATCAGGCCGGAAAGATAATGCTCCACATCGTCAATGCGCACCCGAAATCCGTGGTGTCGAATGAAAAAGCTTCCCAGTATTCGGGCGGGATTTCGAAAGTGCATTGCGACTTCCGGAAAAAAGAACCCGTTCGTCAGATATTGCGCCCGGGCTTCCATGGCCTCCTTAAAAGCGGTCAGGTCCAGCCGATCGACGACCGGAACCAGCGTCGGATCCTCCAGTGCTCTGCGCACCAGAAGGCGCGTCGCGCAACACAGTTCCAGCAGCGTCGGAAAGGTGGTGATGCGATCTCGAATGAAGTCGAGATACCCCTCGATGTTGCGGATTCCGAAACGGACATACCGCTTGTCGCAGCGATGCCTCGAGAGTTCATTGACGCAATAGGCCAACCAGTGATCGTGGTGGCGCCAGTACTCCCTGGATATGAAATGATCGACGGCGCGACGGGCCGCGTCGAGCCAGCGCTGTTCGCCAGTCGCTCCATAGAGGCGCATGAGCCCAAACGCCGCCTCCCCATCATAATAGACGGTGCGAAACTCCTCCTTCGGCGTCAGGGTCTCGGAATCCAGGATATGATGGAACCCGCCATCCTCGCGTTGCATCGATACGAGTCCGTTTCCCAGGCGCCGCGCCAGATCCAGCCAACGCGTGTCCCCCGTCACCTCGACAAATTTGCAGAGCGCCAGAATGGCGACTGCGTTTCCGCCGAGTTTGACCTCCCCGCCCGCGTCCATCAGATAAGCCGCCGACCCGGCCCGTCCGATGGTGTGTTTGACCAGAGTTTTTGAAATCTTCTTCAGAGACCGTTCGATGGCCGCCCGTATGGCGCCGTCTTGCAGCACGCCATGGGCTTCGCAAAGCGCGTAGGTGCTGCTGGCGTGGCGCAACGTGTTGTAATGATCGATCGGACGATCGAAGCTTGGGCGCCAGCCATAGTGGAACATCCCGTCCTCCTTGACCTGAGCGGCCAGATAGGCGGCGCTTTCACGTATCAGGAGATCGAGATTTTCGGGCTGGTTGACGTCGAAGACGCGGCGCCCGCCATTGCGGCCCGACGGCATGAGCGGGTGAAGAACGCCGCTGTCGCGATCCTGAAACAGCCCCTCCGACTGGAACAGGAAAATGTCATCACCGTCTTGCGGAAGTGAAAATGACGCGCCAAACCGGCGCCGCCAGTAAATCTCGAAATTGTTGAGGTTGATTTCGCAATGGGGCGCCCGCGAGCCTTTATAGAGCAACGCGCCGCCGTTCAATTCTCCCTCGGTCACCGCCTGCCGGAAGCTGGCGTCCAGCGACACCCCTTTTCGGCTATAGTTTCGCTTCACCTTTCGCAACGCTTCCTTGTAGGCGCGAAAGGAGAGAGCGCGCACATCCGTCACCCAATCCAACCGAACATGACGGGCGGCGAGCAAGCGGGCGAGCTCCCCTCCCTCCAGCTTCTCACGCAGGTCTATCAGGTTGGAGGCCGTGATCGTTCGCACTTGAGCGCGGCTGTCGCCCTCGGTCCCGGAAACGAAAACGATGTGCCGCGGATAGGGATCTGGCAGCGGCGCGATCCGCGAGCCGAGCTCATCCAGAATGCGGGAGATGGATGGGTTTTGCATGAAAGACTAGCGTTCGCGCATGGCTTCGGCCGCCCGATTGAAGGGTTTCACAAGATACTCCAACACGGTCTTGGAGCCGGTATGGATATCGACCGTGGCCACCATGCCCGGCGTGACGGCGAATTTTCTTCCCGCCTTGTTTGTCAGCTCAAAGGCGTCGCTCCGCACAAAGACGCGATAGTAGCGCTTCTGTGGATCCGTCTCGTCACGGATGGAATCCGGTGAAATCGACCTGACCTCGCCCTCCAGCGTCCCGTAGATCGCGTGATCATAGGCCGTCACCTTGACCGTGGCGCGCATCTCCGGGCGAATGAAGGCGATATCCCGAGGGTGAACTCTGGCTTCCACAAGGAGTTCCTCATCGAGCGGCACGATCGTCATCAGCTCCCCATTCGGAGCGACGACCCCACCAACCGTGGTCACGGCGATATCCTTCACGATGCCGCGCACCGGCGAGCGCAAGGTCAGCCGTTCGAGACGATCCTTCCCGCCACGCAACTCCGCGGCCAGAGCCTCGGCCTCAGCCTTGGTCTTGGCCAGCTCCTCATTTGCGGTGACATAATAATCATGCCGGATCTCGGCCTCTTTCATGTTCAAGTCGACCATCTGGCGCTGAAGTCTCACCGCATCCATTCGCGATGAAGCCCCCAATGAAGAGAGCCGGGTCATGGCCTGAAGTTCTTCCTCCAGAAGAGCCCGCGAGTCCCGAACCAACGAAAGCGTCTTCGCCAGACTGTCGCGACGCGCGTCATAAAGCGCCCTCTCCGTGGCGATCAGCTCCCTCTGGGCCACCAGGGTTTCGGGAAACTGCAACGCCTGATCGGTGATCTCGGCGGTTAGCCGGGCGATCCGCGCCTGACGGGCCTGAAGCTGAGCCTCGGTCTCATCGACGCTCGCCTCCGTCCCCGTAGGGTCAAGCCGGGCAAGCACCTCGCCGGCCTCGACAATCTCGTCAGAACGCACTCTCAGTTCGCGCAGCAAGCCACCTTCGAGCGACTGGACGACCTGCTCCTGCCGAATCGGGATCACCTGCCCTTCGGCGGTGGTCACCTCATCGAGCCGCGCGGCCCAGGCCCAGCTTACGGCCACCGTGAAAAGCAACATGGTGAGCCAGATGATCCGGGATTGCGTCCGGGCCTGTCGCTCTTCAATGCCCCGAGGCGGCGTCGCGGAGGAGAACGAGGTCATGTCCTCTCTCGTCGCATTTGCGCCAGGATCTGTTCGCGCGGGCCGTCCAGAACGACCCGGCCCCTGTCCAGCACCACCAACCGGTCCACCAGTTGCAGGATCCGGCGCCGGTGCGTCGCCACGACAAGCGTCCGCCCCTGCGACGCGATGCTGAGCTTCTCGATGAAATGGCGTTCGGTCGTATCGTCCATCGCAGACGTCGGCTCATCCAACAGAAGGACCGATGGATTCCGCAGCACGAGGCGAGCCAACAGGATCGTCTGTTTCTGGCCCCCGGAGAGGCCGAGCCCCCCTTCCATGATCTGGTAGTTCCAACCTTTGGAGAACCGGCTCAGGAACGCCTCCCCCCCTGCAAGGGACAACGCGGCGAGCAATTCAGCGTCCGTGGCGGAAGGCTTCCCCAGCAGCAGATTGTCGCGCAGCGTCCCGAAAAACAGGTTTGAATTCTGGGAAAGATAGGCGATGTCGCGGCGAAGATCCGCTGGGTCGATCGTATCGATCGATACCCCGTCCAGCCTCAGTTGACCGACCGACGGCATCAATTGCCCCGCCATGGCCTGCAGCAAAGTGGACTTCCCGGCTCCGTTGCGGCCGACCACTCCGATACGCTCCCCGGCTTCGATCTGGATATGCGCCACCGTCAACGCGGGCGGCGGGTCGCTGCGATGGCTGAACGCCGCGTTCTCGAACGTATATTGGCCGGTGATCCGGGACAGGGAGACGCGCGCTTCATCGGAAGGATGATCCACGGGCGACGTCATGATTTTCGTCAGCCCCTGCGCTCCGACGCGGGCTTGCTGAAGCCGTGAGAGCACCCCCGAAATCTGGCTCATGGGGGCGATCATGCGCGAGCCCAGAATTGACGCGCCGACAAGCGTGCCGGTGGTGATCTCGCCGATCATGACCATCGGAGCCCCTATCGCGACGGTCACCGCATAGACGCTCTGCTGCACGATTTGAGTCCACGCGGTGAGCCCCGCGACCAGCCGTCTTTCCTGGGACTGCGCCTCGCCGGTCGCCGCCGAAGTTTCACGCCAGATGTTTTCGAACCGCTCTTCGGCCTGCAACGCCTTGATATCATCGATCCCCTGGATCGTTTCCACCAGAATGGCGTTGCGCAGAGCCGCCTCGCGCTGCGCCTGTTGGGCCGACTTCCGCAGCTTCGGCTGCATGACAAGCCCCGGCAAGATGATCGCGGCCAGAGCGGCGACCGGGATCAGGACCAGCCAACCGGCGATCATCCAGAACAGCCAGCAGAAAAGGACGAAGAACGGCAGATCCATCAGCACGCCGACCGATGTCGACGTCAGGACCTCGCGCATGGTGTCGATATCGCGAAGCTGAGCGATGAAGCTACCGGTCGATTTGGGCCGATGATCGTTGCGAATGCGCAGCGCGCGCCCGAAGACCTGCTCGGAAAGCCTGAGGCCAGCGTTCCGTCCCAGAATGTCGAGCAGCACGGAGCGCGATTGCTTCAGAAAGAACTCGAAAAAAAAGGCGATGGCGACGCCGATGAACAGCACGGTCAACGTGTGATGGGACTGCGCGGGGATGACCCGATCATAGACCTGCATCGAGAACAGGATGCCCGCCAGCGCCAGAACATTGGTGAGGAAGGAGGCGATGATGACGGTGAAATAGGGCCGGAGCGAAGGAAAGAGCACGCGGCGCAGCCAATTCTCCCGGACCGGCGCGATATAGGCGTCGATCCGGGCGTCCGGCAGGCTGCGCCTCGCCCGCACGAGCCAAACGCCGTCGCTTTCCTTGATCAGCTTGGCCAGCGGCCGTTCGTTCCTGTAGCTCAGACGCCCGGAGAACCGCCAGAAGGTGGCGATATCCGCGTGAGAGACGCTCTCCACCACCAGCACGTCAGCGCCGGGTTGAAGAACCAGAACCGGCGGATGAAGCGGGTCGATCTTCCGCGCATCCGCTCTGACGGCATGGAGTTCGAGCCCCAGCCGACCGGCGATCTCATGAAGCTGTTCAACCGCGTCGGCCTGTTTTCGCCAATCCATGGCCGCCCGGACGGCCTGCTCCGAAAAGCTCAGATGAAAGCCGCGCGCGATGTGGCGCAAGGCCGAGATGATGCCGCTGTCGGCGCCGGAGGCCGCGTCGCCCGGGCTCTCTTGCGCCACGGTGATCACGTCTTCGGTCATGAGCTCAGCGCAAGACCATGAAGGAACTTGCCATCCAATCCGAGACGGGCGCGCAACCGACCTGTGCTTTTGATGCACTCGATCTGGGCGACCTGAAGATTCATACGGGTCCCGGCCAGATCGCGCAGAGAACGGTAATATTCATCTTCCATATCGAGGACGTCCTCGATGGTCCGGCTTCCCAACTCGACGAACTGACGGCGGTAGAGCCGCCGGGTTTCGTCCAGCATGCCCGCCTGCTCTTCCAAAGCGTCTATGAGAGCGCGCCGGGTCATTATGTCGGCGATTGCGTTTTCGTAATCGAGCGCGACATCCTGGCGAGCCGCCTCGAGGGCCGCGTCGGCCGCCTCCGCCGTCTTCACCGCGATCACCTCGCGCGAACGATGCGCGCCGCCGCTGAATAATGCGCTGTCCACCCTCAGGTTCAACCCGACATTGCTGTCATAGGAGCCGGAAATATCCTGGTTGGCGACAGCTTCCAGTGACACGGTCGGAAGGAGGGCGTTTTCAGCGTCCTTCAAATCAATTTCGGAGATCGCTTTCTGCAACGCGGCCACCTGAATCCGAGGTGACAGCTCATCGTCAATTTCTTCGCTCTGGCATATCAGGTCGATCGCTCCCAGGGCGTCCTCGGAGACGCCCTCGCTGACGCCTGAAAATCTTGACAGGCGGCGATTGGCGCTCGCCATTTCGAGCTGCGCCTGCCGCAGGATCGTCTCGGCGGACTGAACCCGACGTTGCGCCTCCAGAAGATCCGTGGCGGAGTTCACTCCTTCACTGGAGCGAGATTGGCTCAGCCTCTCCAACTCCCGCATGGTCCGCAGTTGTTCATCCGAAACCGCCTGCTCTTCCGCATAGCGCCGCATGATCCAATAGGTCTTGGCGGTCTCGGCGAGCTCCTCATCCACGACTTGAAGGAAGCGCATGTGCTCCCTCTGCGACGCGAGCACTTCCCGCGATACGGCGCGGGAGGTCTCTCCAAAATCGTAAAGAAGCTGAGACGCAGTCACTTGTGGGCGTGGGCTTTTCTTCCTGTCACCGGCGATTCCGGAAATCACCCCCCCTGAAACCTGAGGGTAATAGCCAGCGTGCGCTTCATCTATTCTTGCAAGTCCGGCTTTCACCTTCTGCGCGGCTTCAACGATATCTTCCCGGGTTCGCAACGTGCCCAGGATCAACGGCGCGACTCCGCTTGAGCTGATGTCAACGCGCGCAAGATCATTGGAGCTGAGCTCGACGCCATCCTCGGTCAGAGGTCGGATGCGCCGAATTTCCTGCGTCGGTTCCGGGCTGCACGCCGCGATCAGAAAAGACGAGCAAAGGCCGCAGGCGACGCCCGTCATCCATTGTGTTTTCTTTCTGTGTGAAACCTCAGGTTCCATCACATCAAACCAACGGTTTCCCAAGCATCCCCTCTTCCAGTTCCTCAAGCGATTGGCTCCCCCCTTCGGAGCCGGCCGCATTCGCGAATTCGCTCTCGGCGAGCGGATCCGGAGAGGCGCCGAGGGCGCCGTCACGCTCCTCTTCCGATCCAAATTCGGAGAGAGTTTCGGGCGCCGGCTCGGGCAACGCTTCAGAGAGATCGACAGCATCGTCGTGGTCGAGGTCAGGAACAGTCACATCATCTGCGGCGGGCTCTTTCTCCAGAAAATCGTAGCTCACCAGGTCCGGCCCATCTTCCAGAGAGAGGGCGTCTGGATCGAACGCGGTCGCCCCGGTCTCGTCGTCCACGTCGGCGCGCTCCGAAACATCCACGGCGTCCGGATCGTCCCCGGCCTCGAAGGCGGCGAACGCCAGCCGCGCGGCGGCCTCCGGCGGGCCGGAGAAGTCGAGCGTCACAGTCAGTTGCGCGGTGTCGGAAGCGCCGCCCGGAGCGGTGATCGTGTAATCGAACGTCTCCTGATCGCCATAGGCTCCCTCGAACGTCGAGTCCGGCGTGTAAGTATAGCTTCCATCCGGATTGATCGAGAGAGTGCCGTGAGCGCCGGCGATATCGCTTCCGCCGATCTCCACAGCCACGCCATCCACCGCGGATACGACCGTCCCGGGAGGGGCGGTGTCGGCGCCGCCGGCGCCCACATCGGAGATCACGTTCCCCGAGATCGTTCCGCCAACCGTCGCCGGCGGACGGTAATCGGTAATCACATCGGACGTGGTGCTGACGGAAAGCCCCCCCAGCAAGGAGACATTCAAAAGCCCGCCATCATTCCCGAGGATCACATAATAGGTGCCTCCGCCCTGAAACTCCGGCAATGCGAGTTCTGCGGCGCTCCACGACGCGCTAAATATGCTTCCTGATCCGACCAGCCAGTCCGCCTGCTCATAGACCAGCGACGCCTGAGAACTCCCCTCCTCCGCCCGATACACCTGAATATCGAAATCAACGTCGCCGAAAAGCGCCAGGTTCAGGGCTGCTGAGCCGCTTCCATCCACGCTTACCTGCTCGGTCGTATTCTCAGCCACGGCGAATGAAAGCACGCTGCCGCCGGCAAGCACGCCCACGTCGACCGTCCCCGCAAGCAAACCGACGTCAAGAAGCGCTCCGACAGATTCGGTCTGCAAAGGCTGATTGCTCGTCGAAGGCGTGACCTCCAGCTCCAGCGTGACCTCGTTGTCGATCGCGTCGGCGTCCGCGTCTGCGTCGGCGTCGGCGTCGGCGTCAGCATCGGCATCGGCATCGGCATCGGCGTCCGCATCCGCATCGGCGTCGGCATCGGCGTCCGCATCCGCGTCAGCGTCGGCATCTGCATCAGCGTCAGCATCAGCATCCGCATCGGCATCCGCGTCAGCGTCGGCATCCGCATCGGCATCGGCATCAGCGTCTGCATCAGCGTCCGCATCCGCATCCGCATCCGCATCTGCATCGGCATCGGCGTCTGCATCAGCGTCTGCATCAGCATCGGCATCGGCGTCCGCATCGGCATCGGCATCCGCATCCGCATCGGCGTCGGCATCCGCATCCGCATCAGCATCGGCATCGGCATCGGCATCCGCGTCGGCATCGGCATCGGCATCGGCATCAGCGTCAGCGTCCGCATCAGCATCCGCGTCAGCATCGGCATCCGCATCGGCGTCCGCATCGGCGTCCGCATCGGCATCCGCATCGGCGTCGGCATCAGCGTCGGCATCAGCATCGGCGTCGGCATCCGCGTCGGCGTCGGCATCGGCGTCCGCATCCGCATCCGCGTCAGCGTCAGCGTCGGCATCGGCGTCGGCATCCGCATCGGCATCGGCATCAGCGTCGGCATCAGCGTCGGCATCTGCATCTGCATCAGCGTCAGCGTCAGCATCTGCATCAGCGTCCGCATCTGCATCCGCATCGGCATCGGCGTCCGCATCAGCATCCGCGTCAGCATCGGCATCGGCATCCGCATCAGCGTCCGCATCTGCATCCGCATCGGCGTCGGCATCAGCGTCGGCATCAGCATCGGCGTCGGCATCCGCGTCAGCGTCGGCATCGGCGTCCGCATCCGCATCCGCGTCAGCGTCAGCGTCGGCATCGGCGTCGGCATCCGCATCGGCATCGGCATCAGCGTCGGCATCTGCATCAGCGTCAGCATCTGCATCAGCGTCGGCGTCAGCATCAGCATCAGCATCAGCATCCGCGTCGGCGTCAGCATCAGCATCAGCATCCGCGTCAGCATCGGCATCCGCATCTGCGTCGGCGTCGGCATCCGCATCGGCGTCGGCATCAGCGTCTGCATCAGCGTCGGCGTCGGCATCAGCGTCGGCGTCAGCGTCGGCATCAGCATCAGCATCAGCATCGGCGTCAGCGTCAGCGTCGGCGTCGGCGTCAGCGTCCGCATCAGCATCGGCGTCAGCGTCCGCATCCGCATCGGCGTCGGCATCAGCGTCGGCATCAGCATCAGCGTCAGCATCGGCGTCAGCGTCGGCGTCGGCGTCAGCGTCCGCATCAGCATCGGCGTCAGCGTCCGCATCGGCGTCCGCATCTGCATCCGCATCGGCGTCGGCATCAGCGTCGGCATCAGCATCAGCGTCAGCATCTGCATCAGCGTCGGCGTCGGCGTCCGCATCGGCATCCGCATCTGCATCCGCATCGGCGTCGGCGTCAGCATCAGCATCAGCATCGGCGTCAGCATCAGCATCAGCATCGGCGTCGGCATCCGCATCGGCGTCCGCGTCGGCATCGGCATCCGCGTCCGCATCGGCATCCGCATCAGCATCAGCATCAGCATCAGCATCCGCATCAGCATCAGCATCGGCGTCGGCATCCGCATCGGCGTCCGCGTCGGCATCCGCATCCGCGTCGGCATCCGCATCAGCGTCGGCATCAGCGTCCGCATCGGCATCGGCATCAGCGTCAGCATCTGCATCAGCGTCGGCGTCCGCGTCAGCGTCCGCATCGGCATCGGCATCCGCGTCCGCATCGGCATCAGCGTCAGCATCTGCATCAGCGTCAGCGTCAGCATCGGCGTCCGCATCCGCGTCAGCATCCGCATCGGCGTCCGCATCGGCATCGGCGTCCGCATCGGCATCGGCGTCCGCGTCGGCATCCGTATCGGCGTCAGCATCAGCATCAGCATCAGCATCAGCATCAGCATCAGCATCCGCGTCAGCGTCAGCATCAGCATCTGCATCGGCATCTGCATCTGCATCGGCATCTGCATCTGCATCGGCATCGGCATCGGCATCTGCATCCGCATCGGCGTCGGCGTCTGCATCCGCATCGGCGTCGGCGTCTGCATCAGCGTCGGCGTCGGCGTCGGCGTCCGCATCAGCATCGGCATCAGCGTCGGCATCAGCGTCAGCGTCAGCGTCAGCATCCGCATCCGCGTCAGCATCCGCATCGGCGTCAGCATCTGCATCAGCGTCGGCGTCAGCATCAGCATCCGCATCGGCGTCCGCATCGGCATCGGCGTCCGCGTCGGCATCAGCGTCGGCGTCGGCGTCCGCATCAGCATCGGCATCGGCATCGGCATCGGCATCAGCGTCGGCATCAGCGTCAGCGTCAGCGTCAGCGTCGGCATCCGCATCGGCATCAGCGTCAGCATCGGCGTCCGCGTCAGCATCTGCATCGGCATCTGCATCAGCATCGGCGTCGGCGTCGGCGTCAGCATCCGCATCGGCGTCGGCGTCTGCATCCGCATCGGCGTCGGCGTCGGCGTCTGCATCCGCATCGGCGTCAGCATCTGCATCAGCGTCCGCATCGGCGTCGGCATCAGCGTCTGCATCAGCGTCCGCATCAGCATCAGCATCGGCATCTGCATCAGCATCGGCATCGGCGTCCGCGTCGGCATCAGCGTCGGCGTCGGCGTCGGCGTCCGCATCAGCATCGGCATCGGCATCGGCATCAGCGTCGGCATCCGCATCAGCGTCAGCGTCAGCATCCGCATCAGCATCGGCATCGGCGTCCGCGTCGGCGTCCGCGTCCGCGTCGGCGTCCGCGTCGGCATCCGCATCGGAGTCGGCGTCGTCGCCAGCCGCCAGCGCAATGCTGCCAGCCGTCATGCCGAACGCAGCGAGACCGGCGGCGCTGGCTCCGCCCAATTCGATCGGCGAAACCGTCATTACAAGCTGATCTGCGCCGGTGAGATCGGTGAGTTCCCAGAACGCGCGATCACTGTCTTCAAAAAGGATAGTCAGGTCGTCGGGAGCTGCGAAATAATCGGCGATGCGCACAATGTCGCCGTTTCGCAGATGGATGATCAGATCTTCGCCAGCGCGCTCCGCACGCACGACGTTCGAAACGTCCGTCTCAATGGTTACTGAGCCGACATCCGTGAAACTGACCACATGCTCTTCACCAGCATTGGAAAGCGAAACGACATCGGGCGTCCGGGTTTCAACTAACATGCGAACTTGGTCAAATTACATCCACCTTACAACGGAACTGACGTGTTTTCGAAAATTTTCACAACCGGACGTAGAGCCTGCCTCTTTCATGCTCGATGGTTGAACGTATGACAAGAGGGTGCGCGGCGGGACGACCTTCCCGCCACGGTCGCCCGTTTCGGTGTAGCGGGATGGACACGGTCGCCTGGCGCGCGAGATGGTGACGGCGTTGCGGCGGCGCGCATCTTCACCCCTCTCGGAGACGCAATTCATAGCCTTCCGGGCGTGAAGATGGCGGCGCTGCGGGACGCAAGCTGAACGGCGCCATGAAGGGGCATGGCGGCCGGACGATCACAACGGTCCGCCGCTCGGGCGATGTCTGAGGGTTCGACGTTTCGCCGCGAAAGCGCATTGTCATACAAATTTTCACTTGACTCGAGAGACGCCTGCTCCGCGCCACGCTCGGCGCCAGCGCGAGCGACGGATTTTTCCAGACGGTCAGCCGCGGCGGCGTGCTATGGTGGCGGCGATCGGCTTCGATCTGGGAAGGACCACCATGAAACACCGCACGAGCCTCGCTTTCACCGCGTTCACCGCTCTGGCCTGCCTCGCCGGGACAGCCGCCGCGCAGGACGCCTCGATGAGCTTCTTCGTCACCAGCGCCAATCCGGGTCAGGGCGCGGATTTCGGCGGCGTCGAAGGGGCCGACGCCCATTGCGCGGGTCTCGCCGAGGCGGCCGGGGTCGCCGGCAAGACATGGCGCGCCTATCTCTCGACCAGCGACGAGAACGCCCGCGACCGCATCGGGACCGGCCCCTGGTTCAATGCGAAGGGCGCCGAGATCGCCGCGAGCGTCGAGGCGCTGCATGGCGACGCGAACGGCATCACCAAGGAGACCGCCCTCGACGAGTCCGGCGCCGTCGTCAACGGCCGCGGGGACAAGCCGAACCGGCACGACATTCTCACCGGCTCGCTTCCGGACGGCGCCGCCGCGGCGCAGACCTGCGAAGACTGGACCAGCAGCGGCGACGGGGCGGCGATGGTCGGGCATCATGACCGCATGGGGCTGGACGACACGCCGCCGTCGAAGTCATGGAACTCGTCGCATCCTTCCCGCGGGTGCGGCCTCGAAGCGCTTCGCAGCACCGGCGGCGACGGCCTCCTCTATTGCTTCGCCGCGGATTAGGGCCTGAGCCTCCACGCCGCGCGGTTCAAGCGCGCCGAGGCGGCGGCGCGGGAGTGGCGCGCCGCCGCCCATGCGCTCCGGCGCGGGCGTTTCCGCGCCCCGTCAGAGCAAGGCGAACTCCGGGTAAGCCTCCATTCCCAGCTCCGCCTTATCGAGACCGTCGATCTCGGCTTCCTCATCCACCCGCAATCCAATCGTCGCTTTCAACGCCATCCAGACGGCCGTTGACGCGACACACACGAACGCGCCGATAATGGCTATCGAATAGATTTGAGTGAGCAAGTTCGCCGCGTCGTTGGTGAAAACCACCGCGATGGTTCCCCAGATCCCCGCGAAAAGGTGGACCGGAATCGCGCCGACCACGTCGTCAATTTTGAACCGGTCCAGCATCGGAACCGCGAACACAACGATCACACCGCCAATCGCACCGATCAATGTGGCCTCGACAAGGGACGGAGTCAGAGGCTCCGCAGTGATGGAAACCAGTCCCGCCAGCGCCCCGTTCAAGATCATGGTGAGGTCGGGCTTCTTGTAGAGCAGCTGCGTCAGACACAAGGTCGTCACCGCCCCCGCAGCGGCGGAGATATTCGTGTTGGCGAAGATGCGGCTGATGTCGGAAACGTTGCCGGCCGTATCCATATACAGCTGCGAGCCGCCGTTGAACCCGAACCAGCCCATCCACAGAATGAATGCGCCCAGCGTGGCGAGCGCGAGGTTGGAGCCCGGGAACGGGTTGACCTTGCCGTGCCTATACTTGCCGAGGCGCGGCCCAAGTATGATCGCGCCGGTCAACGCCGCCCATCCGCCGACGGAGTGAACGACGCTCGAACCTGCGAAATCCTGAAATCCCATGGCGTCCAGGAAGCCGCCGCCCCATTTCCAGCTGGCTTGAATGGGATAGATGACGGAGGTGAGCACCACGACAAAGATCAGAAAGGGCCAGAGCTTGATCCGCTCGGCCAAGGCGCCGGAGACGATCGACGCGGCCGCCGCGCAGAACATCAATTGAAAGAAGAAATCCGCCCCGACGGAGGCGTAGGTCAAATCCGGCTGCGCTCCTTCAAGCCCCACAGGCTCCAGCGACGTGATCGAGAGCGCGCCAAGGACATTGGGAATGGTCCATGCGTCCCCCGGATACATCAGGTGGTAGCCAAGAATGTAATATGCGATCGAGGCGAGCGAAAAGAGCGAGATGTTCTTGATCAACTGCATGGCGACGTTCTTGCTACGCACCAGACCCGCCTCCAGCATCGCGAACCCCGCCGCCATGAAAAAGACCAGGAATCCAGAGACGAGGAGCATGAACGTCGTGAAGATATAGCCGGTGTCCGAATTCAGCGGAGTCGTGTCCAGGTCTTGCGCAAGGGAGGCTTGCGGAAGGAAGAGAAGAGAGGCGACAAGGCCCAACCTGATTAATCTCGTCATGCTTATTCTCCTGAAATGGGGGCGTTACAGTGCGTTTTCATTGGTTTCGCCAGTGCGCACGCGCAGCACCTCTGAGAGGTCAAGAACGAAAATCTTGCCATCGCCGATCTTGCCGGTCCGCGCGCGCGACGCGATGGTCTGAACGACGCGCTCGGCCATGTCCGCGGGGGTTGCGATTTCCAGTTTGAGCTTTGGCACGTAGCTCACGCTGTATTCAGCGCCGCGATAGACTTCGGTATGGCCCGACTGCACGCCATACCCCTTGATTTCCGAAACCATCATGCCTCGCACGCCGATTTCGGTCAGCGCCTCGCGCACATCATCAAGTTTGAATGGCTTGATCGTAGCGATAATCAGTTTCATTCCGCTTCCCTTTGAGAGTCCGCCTGGCGCGATTTGCTGCGCCACAGCATCACCCCCCGCACTGCAGCGAAAGAATGTGTCCCGATAAATCGCCGGTCATCCGCGGATATGCACAAAATTTCGTCCGCTAGAAATTTACCGCCTAATAATTGGGCGCCATATGAACACAGCGGAGCGCAAACCTGTCGCCGCGATCGGGCTTTCACCCCTGTTTTCGGGGCGCCAGCCACTGAAGATTCTCAAATCAGGGAATCAGACAAATCGAATGGGCGTTGCGCAGTCGCCGCGAATGGCGGCGCTGCGCTGCGGACGGCCGGCGTGAGAAGCAGGGCGAGCCCGGCGCCTTCGTGGACGCCTCGCGCGCCTCCATGGACTTCCCGCGAGGTCAAGCGGCGCACAGATCAGCTTCGGGACGTTCCGAAGGTCGGCGTTCTCACTCCATCCGGCGGCGCGCCATCCTCAGGCGCGCGGGCGTCACCTGGAAGGCCGCGATTGCGACCGGAGCCTTCACGGCGCCCCGAACCCTTTCAGCGCAACGACAGGCCCGCCCGCGGCGGCGGCGTCATCGGGGTCGTGCGTGACCATCAAGGTCGGAACGGCGCGGGACGTCACATGCGCGAAGGTGAATTGGCGCATCTCGTCACGCAGTTCAGGGTCGAGCTTCGAGAACGGCTCGTCCAGCAGCAGCGCCGCAGGCTCGGCCAGCAGAGTGCGCATCAGCGCGGCGCGCGCGCGTTGCCCGCCCGACAATGTGGCCGGGTCCCGCTCGTAAAGCCCCGCCAGCCCCGCATGTTGCAACGCCGCCTCCACCGCCGCGCGGCGGCGCGCGCGCCCGCGCAGGCCGGGCGGCAGACCGAAGGCCAGATTGTCGCCGACCGAAAGATGCGGAAACAGCAGCGCGTCCTGAAACATCAGCCCGATCCGCCGCGCCTCGGCGGGCAGCGCCGTCACGTCGCGCCCATTCAGGCCCACCGCGCCCGACAGGCGAAACCCGTGCGCCAGGTGCCCGCCGATGGCGTCGAGCAGCGTGGATTTCCCCACTCCCGACGGCCCCATCACCGTGACGACGTCGCCCGCCGCGACATGCAGCGTCAACGGCTGGAACAGCGCCGCGCCATTGGCCGGCCAGATGCAGAGCGCGTCGAGGTCAAGGCTCATGTGGCGACTCCGGACAGACCGCGGCGGTTACGGTGCAGGATCGCAGGGATCATGACCGCCGCAAGATAGGCGGCGAAGGGCAGCGCGGCCTGAAGCGTCCCGTATACCCCCGTCACGCGGCGATCGGACCCGGAAGACAGGGTCACCGCCTCGGTGGTCAGGGTCGCGACGCGGCCCCCGCCCATGAACAGGGTCGGCAGGTATTGCGCCACGGAGACCGCCACGCCGATGGCGGTGGCGGTCAGGATCGGGCGCAGCAGCACCGGCAGCTTGACCGCCCATAACCTGCGCCCCGGCCCCGCCCCGAGCGCGGCGGCGGCGCGGATCATGCGCGGGTCCAGCGCGCGCCAAGGGTCCGACAGGGCGATCATCATATAGGGAAAGACGAACAGCGCCTGCGCCCAGGTCACCGCCCAGATCCCGCTCGACAGGCCGATCTGCAGAAACCCGACATTCAGCCCGTAGAGAAACCCGATCTGCGGGATCAGCAGCGGCAGATAGATCAGCGCCTCGGCCCAGGGCGCGCGGCTTCTGCGGGCGCGATCCTCGCCCTCGAGCCAGGCGATCGCCAGCGCGAGCGACAGACCGACCGTCGCCCCCGCCAGGAGAAGCGTATTCGCCAGCGTCCGCATCCAGCCGCTCTGCGCGCCCGTCCAGGGTTTCAGCGACCAGCTCTCCGGCAGAATCTGCGGAAAGGACCACCGCCACGCCAGCGACCAGACCAGAAGCGACACCATCGCCAGCGCCCCTATCGCCATCATCGCAGCCACAACCGCGCTGGCCGCCCAGAGCCCCGGCTCCGCCGACAGCCCGCGCCCGCCGCGCCTGAGCCACCAGCGGCCCAGCCTCTTGCCCAGGGCCTCCGCGCCGATCAGCGCCGCCACCGCAAGAGCCACGATCACCGCTTGCAGGACGGCCCCCGCCGAGGCGGGCAGGATCATCGTCGGATCTGGGTCGCCGAACCAGCGCGTCACCGCCACCGCCAGCGTTGGCGGGTTCGACGGGCCAAGGATGATCGCCATGTCCACGACCGACAGCGCATAGGCAAGCACCACCCAGACCGGCAGCCGGATCAGCGGCCAGACCTGCGGCATGATGATCTTGATCCAGACGATCCCGCGGCCATAGCCAAGCGCGCGCCCCGCCGCCATGTGGCGCGCCACGGGAATCTGGCTGAGCGCCGAGAGGATCACCAGCAAGAAAAACGGCGTCTCCTTGACCATCAACCCGAGCGTCAGGGCGAAGCCCCAGCCGTCATTGACCGTGGCGATGTCCGGCGGCCGGTCCCACCCCGCCAGCGGCGCCAGCATACGCGCGAGCCAGCCCGACGGGGCCAGGACAAAGGCCAACCCCACCGCCATCGCCGCATGGGGGATCGCCAGAAAGGGCGTCAGCATCCGCCCGCCCGCCGAAGGCGTTATCCTGGCGTGAACCGCGGCGCAGAAACCGGTCGCCAGCACCAGAGACAGCAAGGTCGAGCCAAGCCCGGTGACGAGCGTCAGGCGCAGGCTGGTGGCGAACCCCGGCAGACCGGCCAGATCCCGCCACGGCGCCAGCGACGCCGCGTCCCGCCCCAACGCGGGCAGGATGTCGAACGCGGCGCGCCCCGTCTGCCAGAGGCCGGCGATGATGGGGGCGATCAGGCCGAGCCCGACCACCGCCAGCACGGCCGCGCGCAGCAGGCGGCCATCCCGGTTCATTTGATGTAACGCCGCGCCCATTCCTCGGTTAGCCGGATCATCCAGCTGGCGTGAGGCTCCAGCAGCGTGGGGCCGAGTTCGTCCAGCGTCGGCAGCGCCGGAGCGGTCGGCAGGGCGGCGAACGCCGCCTTGGCGGCGGCGTCGAGCCGTGACGGGTCCAGCACCGAGAACGACCCCAGAACCTCGATATTCTGCATATGAGCCTGCGTCGCCGGATCGAGCAGGAAATTCGCCACGACTTCCGCCCCTTCGGCGTTGGCGGCGTTGTAGGGAATGGCGACAAAGCTGACATTGCCGATGCTGCCGCCTTCCGGCACGAACACGCGCGCCGTTTCGGGCAGGAGACCATCCGCGATGGCGGCGGCGGTCGAGGCCGGATCGAAGGACATGGCGATGTCGACCTCGCCATCGTTCAGCAATTGTTGCTGCACCGACTGGTTTTCAGGGTAGGTTTCGCCGCCGCGCCACAAGTTCGGGCGCAGCGCGTCGTACCAGTCCCAGAGCGGAGCGGTCGCCGCGGCGAACGCGGCCTCAGTGACGGGCTGCTGCATGATCGCCGCGTCCGGAGCCAGTTCGATCAGCGCCTGCTTGAGGAATGTCGCTCCCATGAAGTTCGACGGATCGGGATGCGTGAACCGCCCCGGATTGGCCGCCGCCCATTTCGCGAAAGCCGCCATGCTGCGCGGCGGCTCGGCGACGCGCGCCGAATCGTACGTGAAGACGAACCGCGCCAGCCGCCAGGGGCTTTCCATGCCCTCCACCGGCACGGTGAAATCGACCGAGGCGGGCGAGGTCGGCCCCAGGTCGAGATATTTCGCGTTCGGCAGATCGGCCACGAAAGGCCCATGGAGCAGGCCCTGCTCCTTCATCGCCAGAAAGTTCGGCCCGTTGATCCAGATCAGATCCACGCTGCCGCCCTCATCCTGACCGGCGGCCTTTTCAGAAATCACACGGGTCACCGCCTCGGCGGTGTTGCTCAGCTTGGCCTGTTCGACGCGGACGCCATATAGCGCCTCGGTCTGCTCGCCCACCCAGGCGATGAAGGCGTTCGTGCGCGCATCGCCGCCCCAGGCGTTCCAATAGACGGTCTGGCCGCGCGCGGCGTCCAGGGTCTGCGACCAGTCGGCCATAGCCGGAGGTGCGAGCAGAGACAGGGCGAGGATGAGAGGAAGTTTCATGAGATCTCCTATATCTGGCGAAAGGGCCCTTGAGCAATGACGGCCTCGCCGGGGGCGCCGCGCCGAGGCGTGACGGGAAGAGAGGGAACGCTGTCGGTCATGGCGGCGCCTGTCGGCTGTGTCGTCGGCTCCGTTTTCGGATCATCCGGCGCCAGCGACAAGCATGGCGCGCGCAGTCTCGACATCTAGCGGACGGCGCCGCCCTGCTCTCCCCCGCGCCGGAGGCGCGGGCGGCCAGCCGGATTCAGCCGGCGAACAAGGCGTCCTGCTCGGCGCGCATTTTCCAGAGGGCCGACCCGGCCGGCGGCTCGACCATGGCGCCGGTGACCGTCACGCCCTCCGGGATATCGACCCGCGCTCTGGCTCCCGGCAGGAGATAGAGCGGCACGGCGTTATTGGCGCCGAGCGGTTGCGCCGGCGTCATCTCCGCGGTCAGGCCGTTGACCTCATGGCGCCAGCCAAGTTCGAATAGCGCACCCGCTTCGATGGGGGCTTGGGTCCGCGCGCTCAGGTCGATCCGTGGGCGCACATTCTCTCCGGCGGTGGATTTGCCCGACCGGCAGGCCGACAGGATCGACATCGGCGCTTCGGCGCCAAGCAGATGCACGATATTGCTGATCAGGAAACGCTCGCCGTCGGCGCTCGCCGGGATGCCCTTTTCCCGAAAGAGGCGCCCGGTCGCCGGGTCGGGCGCATTGGCGACGACGAAGACTCCGCCGGCGAAGCTCATCTCGTCAGGCCGGCGCAGACAGTTGAAGATATCGAGAATTCCCGGTTCATCGAGAAGCCCGCCTGCGGCGACCGGGGCGAACACGTCAGGCAATTCCAACGCGCGCGCCACCGGCGCGTGCAGGGCCGGCCGGCCGGGGGGAAGGCCGGTGGCGTTGGCGACAATCGTCATTTCGCAAAGATCGGGCGTCGTCCGCCGCCAGAAGTCTCGCAGCAGTTCGGACCGCGCGTCGACGATGCGCGCGGCGCCGCGCCCCTCCGCGCGCCAGAGCTCCGCGAAATCCGGCGCGGCGAGCGTGCGGCCATGGGCGCTGATCTCACCCGCCGCCGGATCGTAGACGAAATCGTATTCGCTGGCCTTCCCCGCCGCCACGATCTCCAGGCCAAGCAGGCGGCACCAGGCCACCAGGCCGATAAGCAGGCTCGGCTGATCGCCATCCGCCGGGGTGTAGACCAATCCCGCCGCCCGCGCGCGATGCGCGAGGAGCGGGCCGACCACGCTTTCGGCCTCCTTGGTCACCATCACCACATGCTTGCCCCCTGAAAGGCCAAGCTCGGCGATGACGGCGGCGGCTTCCGGGATCCCCGTCGCCTCGACGATCACATCGACAGGCAACTCCACCGCGATCGCGGCGTCCGGAATCACGAGCGCATCGCCCGCCTCGAAGGCGGCGCGCGCCGCGCTCACGGTCTCGCACACCTTGACGCCGTGAACCCCGGCCGCCGCGAACGCCTGGATCGCCCGCTCGATGTCGACGTCGCAGACGACGCGCACATCCATGCCGGGCGCGAGGCGCATTTGCGAGATGAAGCTGCGGCCGAATTCGCCGGCGCCGATCAGCGCGGCTTCAATCCGGCGCGCTCCGACCGGGCCCAGAAGCGTGTCGAGATGCATAAGTCGTTTCCTTCCGAAACCTGTGATCAGTTCGTGTGAGCGTCATGTTCAGCCGGGCGGCCCGGCGGGAGAAATGAACGCGCGGGGGCTTCGCCGTCCGTCCTTCAGTCGTCCTCCACCGCGATGACGCGGGCGGGGTAGCCATCCGAGTCCGGCAATTTGAGCGGCAAGGCGTAGAGCGTGGTGCGGTCGCCCTTCAAGGCTCCGAAATTGCATGTGTATTCGATGAGGATGACGCCGTTCCGCAGCAGCACGTCATGGCTGACGAAGTCCCGCATCGGCGCGGTCTCGCCATCGAGCAGAAGGCGGATCGGGTAGTCTTGCGGGAAATCCGGCGCCAGGGCCCGGATCTTCTTTTCGAGAAGCCACTCGCAGGCCCCGCGCGAAAGATAGGGCGAGTCGGTCCAGAATTCGCGGGTGTGGAGAGAGCGCTTCTCATCCCACCGCGTCTTGAGCAGCACGATATCGCCATCGCGCACATGGGCGCCCGCTTTGGAGAGGTGCTCCCGGGTGATCTCCGTATTCGGTTCGATATCGGAGATATCGATGATCGCCGCGTCGCCGCAGGTGGCCTCGAGCGGCGTGGCCGAGGTCGTCGGGCCGTCGGGCATGATGTGGCGGGCCGCGTCGATATGCGTATAGCCGTGCACGACGAGATTGAGCTGAGTGACCTGGAAAGCGTCGCCCTTGGCGAAATCGCTTCTCAGGCTGCGCTCCATCGGCCAGCGGAAATGCGGCTCGATGGTTACGGACAGGTCCACAATACGCGACATTACGATGTTTCCTTCTCAGAGCTTTTGCGGGCTCATTGCCCGCTCACGAAATTTGGCAGCCACAAGGTGACCGCGGGAACGTAGGTGACGAGGCCGAGCACAGCCAGGAGAACGCCGATGAACGGGAATGACTGACGCACCACTTCCCCCGGCGGCGTCTCCCCCATGGCCGAGACCATGTATATGAGATAGCCGACCGGAGGCGTGCAGAGCCCGATCATCAGGTTCAACACCGTCATGACGCCGAACTGAACCGTGTCCATGCCGATGGCCTGCGCCAGCGGCAGGAAGATCGGCACGACGATGACCAGCGCCGCGAGCGGGTCCAGAAACATGCCGATCGCAAGGAACAGCACATTGATCAGGAGAAGCACCAGCCAATCCGGGGCGCCAAGCCCGGAGATCGCGGCGGCGAACTGGCGGCTGATCCCCTGATCGGCGATGATCCAGCCGAAGATCGACGACGCGCCGAGAATGACCATGATCGAAGCCGTGCCATGCGCGGCGTTGACCAGCGCGCCGCCGAACTGCGACGCGTTCAGCTCGCCGAACAGGAAAACACCGATGAACACGATGTAGACGACCGCGATCGCGCCCGCCTCGGTCGCGGTGAAAACGCCGCCGCGAATGCCGCCGACGATGATCACGGGAGCGAGGATCGCGAACGCGGCGCGGCCCGTCGCCCGAAAGACCTGCGGCCGGGTCGCCCTCGGCTCCCGCGGCAGATCCAGCGCCCCCGCCCGCATCCAGGCGACCACGCCGAGGCCGAAGGCGAGCAGAAGCCCGGGGATGATCCCGGCGAGGAACATCGCGCCGACCGAGGCGCTGGCCAGCACCGCATAGAGGATCATCGGAATCGACGGAGGAATGACCGGCCCAAGGATCGACGCGCACATGATGAGCGCCGCCGAAAAGCCGGCGGGATAGCCGGCGCGCTTCATGGCCCGGATCAGCACCGACCCGACTGCCGCCGCATCGGCCACCGCCGAGCCCGACACGCCGGCCATGACCAGAGACGAGAAGATCCCGACCTGGGCCAGTCCGCCGCGGAGATGGCCGACGAGCGAGCGCGCGAAGGCGAGAATCCGGTCGGTCACGCCCGACGCCGTCATCAGTTCGCCGGCGAGGAAAAAGAGCGCGATGGCCAGAAGCGCGAAAGAATCCATGCCCTGGACGAAAAGCTGCGGCACCAGCGCCAGCGGCAGCTCCGGCCGCACGACGAGCAGGGTCACGAGCGACGCCGACAAGAGCGAGAAGACAAGCGGCACGCCGACGCACGCAAGGATGAGCATCGTGCCCAGAAGCAGCAGCAGGGTCATTCCCCCGGCTCCGATTCCGGTTCGGGCCAGACCAGCGCCGCAAGCGAGAGCAGGATCCAGAACGAGCAGCCGACCACCACCGACCAGTAGAGATACTGGACCGAAACGCCGAGCGCGGTGAAACGGTCATAGGCGGTGATCTCGATCAGATCGAGGGCCCGCCAGGCGAGAAACCCCAGCAACCCGACGCCCAGCATCGTCGCGAACAGCCTCAACGCCCGCGCGACGCGCGGCGGGGCGGCGGCGGGCAGAAAATCGATCGACATATGCCGGGTGCGCGAGGCGGCGATGAGCACCAGCCACACGAACAGGAGCCGGGTCAGCTCCTCGCTCCAGGGCAGCCCGGCGCCAAAAAGGTACCGCGCCGCGACGCGCGTCGCGGCGACGACGAGGATGACGGCGAGCAGCCCCGCCGCGGCCCAATCCAGGCCGCGGCGCAGAACTCTGACGAACGCGGCTGGATTCACCGCGCCGCGCCGATGGCTTTGACGATCTCGTCGCCATGCTCATCGATATAGGTCTGCGAAACCGTGTCGAACACCGCATCGCGGAACGGAGCGATATCGATGTCTTCGAGCACCTCGACGCCCGCGGCGCGGATTTCGGCGAGGCCGTCCGCATCCTGAGCGCGGTTCAACTCACGCTGATAGTGGGCCGCTTCGCGCGCCGCGACGACCAGCGCGTTCTGCTGGTCCGCCGTCAGGCTCTTGAACCTGGCGAGATTCATGGAGACGACGGAGACGGTGTACGCATGCCCCGTCATCGACATGTGGCTCTGCACCTCCTGGAAGCGGTTCGAGCGGATGATGTTGACCGGGTTCTCCTGCCCGTCGACCGTGCCCGTCTCCAGCGCGAGATAAACCTCGGTGAACGCCATCGGCGTCGGAGACGCGCCCCAGATCTCGAACGCCTGCACATGGGCCGGATTCGGCGTGGTCCGGATCTTGAGCCCCTTGAGGTCGTCCGGCGTCCTGATCGCGCGCTTGCTGTTGGTGATGTTCCGGAAGCCGATCTCCCAGAACGCCAGCCCCTTCATGCGGTTCTGCTCCAGCTCCTTCAGAAGGCCGTCGCCGATATCTCCGTCAACGACCTTGTAGGCGTGCTCGTACGACTCAAAGATATAGGGAAGATCGAGCACGTTCAGCTTTGGCGCGAACCGCGTGTAGAACGGGTTTCCGGTCTGCGCGATGTCGATCGTCCCGAGGCGCACCCCTTCGAGGAGCGCCGGATCGTTGCCAAGCTCTCCGGCGGGATGGACGCTGATCCTGATCTCCCCGCCCGTCAGTTCCGCGACCCGCTCGGCGAAATGCTCCGCCGCGACGTGGTGCGTATCGCTGGTGGGCTGCGTATGGGCGAAACGCAAGGTGGTCTCGGCCATCGCCGGGGCGCCAACCGCGAAAGCCGTCATTGCGAGCAGCCCTGCGAGACAGCCGGTTTTCCTGAAGCTCTTCATGGTCATTTTCTCCCTCGGTGATCACTGTCGACGTGGAGTGGATGGTCATGCGCGCCAAGCGGGGCGTTCACGGAAACGTCTCTCAACGCGCGAGGCCGGCTCATTGGATGGGCCGCCCGCCGTCGATCATGAAATTGGCGGCGGTGACGTAGGAGGCCTCATCGGACGCGAGCCAGAGGATCGGCAACGCGATCTCGCGCGGATCCGCCCAGCGCCGCATCAGGCAATCGTCGACCGGCTCGGCCAGCGTCTCCTCCCGCGAAAGCCCTCGGGCTTCGCCGCGGCGGATATGGAACGGCGTCATCGTGTAGCCCGGACAGAGCGAATTGACCCTTACGCCATGCTCGACCTCCTCGAAGGCGAGCGTGCGGCTCATCGCGATGATGGCGGCCTTCGTCGCGTCGTACTGGCCCATACCCGCGCGGCCGCTCACGCCGTAGGTGGAGGAGATATTGACGATGCTGCCCTTGCCGGAGCGGCGGATTTCAGGAAGCGCGGCCTTGGCCATATACGCGTAGCTCAGAAGGTTGATGTCGATAATTCGCCGCCACGTCTCGGCCTTCGCCTCCGCCAGCGGCTCATAGGAGCGGATGCCCGCGACGTTGATCAGAATGTCGAGACCGCCGAACGCCTCCGTCGCCTCGGTCACGACGCGAATCGCTTCCTCTTCGGTTGAAAGATCGGCGGCGATCGCCAGCACCTCGGCGCCCGGGACATTGGCGCGGACATCGGCCGCCGCGGCCGCCAGCGCCTCCTCGTCCCGGTCCACGATCGCAACCCTGGCGCCCTCTTCGCAGAACACCTGACAGGTGGCGGCGCCGATGCCTCCGGCGCCGCCCGTGATGATCGCCTTTCGTCCGGCCAGTCTCTCGCTCATGTCGGTTCTCCGTATTTTCGGCGGGTTGATGATAAGCTGAATCGCGCGATGCGCATCAGCTCAGATTGTCGGTTACGGTTTCTTTTTCCAGGTCATGGCCAAGCGCGAAGCGCACCAGGGCCACGACGCTGTAGACGGTCATCAGCGCGCCCGCCGTCGGCACGGCCGCATACCAATAAGCCTTGTCCAGACGCAGAAACGGCGTCGTCTCTCCGGAATAGCGGACGAACTCCGCGCCCTTGACCGCCATCGCCAGCGCCAGGATCAGCATGAGCGCGCGGATGAGAAGATCGATCACGCGGCGCAAGGGGCGCGGCGCCGACTGGGCGACGACGGCGACCTTGTAGAGCCCGCCTTCGCGCCAGAGCGCCACAGCGCCCAGAAACGTCATCCAGGCGAAGAGCAGCTCGACGATTTCATCATAGCCGGCGAGCGTGATGAAGGGGATCGTCCGCGTCAGCACATTTGCGCCGAGAAGAAGAAACAGCGCCGCCAGACCGAGAATGACGCCCCATTTGCAGATCAGGAACACCAGCCGATCCAGCGATTTGAGAAGCGTCATCATCATCGCGCCACCGCGTAACCGAGCGCTTCAGGCAGCCAGAGCACGACGTCGGGCACGAAGGTGACGAGCATCAGCACGGCAAGGAGCGCGAGGACATAAGGCCACATCTCCCGCACCATGTCGCCAACCGGCACATCACTGACCGATGAGACCGCATAGAGGCAGAGGCCGACAGGCGGCGTGATCAGGCCGATCATCAGGTTGAGCACCATGATGATGCCGAAATGCACCGGATCGACGCCGATATGGAGCATGACCGGCAAGAGGATCGGGAACGCGATGATGATCACCGCGACCCCTTCGATGAACATGCCGAGCACGAGCAGGATCAGATTGACGATGACCAGGATCATCCACGGCTCGGATGACAGCGCGAAGAGCGACGCGATGACCGCGTTCGGTATCTGCTGCTGGATGAGCACCCAGCCGAAGGGCGCGGCGGCCGCGATGATGAACATCACCTGGACGGTTTGCCTCCCCGACAGCCAGAGGACCTCCGGCAGATCGGCCAGACGCAATTCCCGGTTCACGAAGATCCCGAGCACGAGCGCATAGGCCGTCGCGACCACCGCAGCCTCGGTCGGCGTGACGAAACCGCCCAGGATCCCGCCGACCACGAACACGGGCATCAAGGCGGCCGGCGCGGCGTCGAGAAGAATGCGCCGGGCTTCGGGGCCCTCGGGCTTGTTCTCCATGATGGGCAGATTCTTGCGGCGCGCGAGCAGCGCGATCACGATCATCAGCGAGACGCCCATGAGAACGCCCGGCACGACGCCGGCGATGAACAGCGCGCCGATGGAGACATTGGCGAGGCTGCCGTAGATGACCAGCGGGATAGACGGCGGAATGATCGGGCCGATCGTGGACGACACCGCGGTGATCGTCGCGGCGAAGCGGGGCGAATAGCCCGCCTCCCGCATCGCCTTCACTTCGACGATGCCGAGGCCGGCCGCATCCGCCACCGCGGATCCGGACATTCCGGAGAACATCATCGAGGCGATGACGTTGACATGTCCGAGACCGCCCCGGATGCGCCCGACGAACACCTGGGCGGCGGCGAAAATTCGCTCCGTCACCCCGCCGGTGTTCATCAGATTGCCCGCGAGAATGAAGAACGGGATCGCGAGCAAGGGGAACGAGGTCGTCCCGACATAAAGCCGCTGAATGAAAATGTAGAAAAGGTCCAGCCCGGCGACCCAGTACATCGTCGCGAGCGCGACGAATCCGAGAGCGACGGCGATCGGGGTTCCGACGAGGATGAGCAGGCACAGACTGACGAGTAGAACGGCGAGGAGCATCTGTCGGAAGCCCTGAAAGGGCGCCGGCCGTAACGGCCGGCGCGCGGCGGGAAAAGATGGGCCCTGAGCCCGAACGACGCCGATCAGGCGCGGGCGGCGTCGACGAACCCGGCCCAGGCCTCCCACACGTCTTCATCGATCGCCTGACGAAGCTGGGCGTAGGCCGGCTCCATGCGCTCGCGAAACGGCGCGACGTCGGGGCGCGTGATCTGGAGACCCGCCTTCTCCATCTGCGCGAGCTGATCCTCTTCGTCCGCCTGCACCGCCTGGCGGGTCTCGGTCCCGGCCATCATCGCCTCCTCGGAGATCACGGCGCGCTGATCGTCGCTCAGCGCCTCCCATTTGCGCGGGTTGGCCATCAGCATCGTCGTGGCGTAGATATGCTTGGTCAGCGCGATATGGTCCTGCACCTCGTAAAACTTGCCGGCGAACGTGGTCCCGATCGGGTTGTCCTGCCCGTCGACGGTCTTGTTGGCGAGGGCCAGATAGACCTCCTGGAAGGCGATGGTCTGGGTGTTGGCGCCCAGGGCCTCGAACGCCGCCTTGATCGCCAGCTCCGGCGGAACGCGGATCTTGAGCCCTTCGATGTCTTCCGGCGTCTCGACCGGCCGGCGGCTGTTGGAGAGCGCCCTGAACCCCCACTCGTAATTGGAGACCCAGGTGAAGCCCGCGTCCGCGAGCTGCCTGGAAAGCCAGGCGCGTCCTGTGTCGTCGAGCGTCTTGTGCGCGTGATCGTACCCGTCGAACTGGTAGGGAATATTGACGACGCCGATGGAGCTCGACAGCGCTTCGATATTCGCCGGGTTGAGGATCGTCAGGTCGATGGCGCCGGCGCGCGTCTGTTGCGCGACCTCGGTCGGCGCGCCGAGCATGTTGTTAGGAAAGAGCGTGATCGCCACTTCGCCGCCGGTCCGCTCCGCGATCCGTTCGATCATCCTCTCCGTCGTGAGATGGACAGGGTGCGAGGTGTCGGCCGGGTGGGCCAGACGCAACTGCGCCGCGGCCCGCGCTCGACCGGTTATCGCGAACACCGAGACGGCTGACGCGGCGCCGGCGGCTTTCAGAAAGCTCCGACGCGCCAATTTTGGTGAACTCATATCAGTCATCTCCTCCATGCTGGCGGGAGTCTGCGCTCACGTCGCCATTTGTTATCGCAACCGGTCGAACGGCGCTGCGCGCCGCCTCACCGTCATCTTGCATACACCAAAACCGTAGCCTCGGGGATCGTCGAACGTCAAGAAGCGCCACGCCGCCGCGAATTTCGTTTCATCGCCGCCACGGGGGAGAGAGACGCGCGCCCGCGCGGAGGCGCCACTCCGCCCAACGTATTGAGATAATTATGGTAAGAGCGATCGCCGGGATCCGTTGGGCGCATTTCCCTCATGGCGAGGCCATCGGGCGGGATCTCCGGGGCCTGCGGCCGCCACACCAAGTCGTGAGGAAAGCGCCGCGCGCGGCGCGCTGCTCAGAGCGCGATGAGATGATTGTCGAATTCGACCCCGCGCCGGGCCTCCTCCGCCATTTCGCCGCTCTCGCCGCGCCGCGCCCAGACCCCCTGCCCCGTCGTCGTCGCGAAGCCGGCGCCGAAGGGGGCGACGCCGCAGACATCCGCGGCGCGGAACATGCCCGAAGCGCGCCCCGACGCCGCGTCGAAGGTCATCACGGCGCCGCCGCGCGGGGATGTCGCCGCGACCGTCCTCGCATCGGCGGAAAGCGCGACGCTCCCGACATATCCCCGCATCGTCGCCCATTCCCGCGCGCCCGCCTTCGCCCAGTCGAGGCCGCCGCCGCGGCGATGAAATGCGAGAAGCGGCGGCGCCGCCGCCATGTCGCCCTGCCACTGCGCGCCGACCGCGACGAGATCCCCCGCCGCGGCCAGATGCCGGAGCGAGTTGAAGCGGAGCGCCTCCGGCGGCTCCACGATATCCAGAATCGCGCCGTCTTCGACGCCGATCCAGGCGAGGTTCGGGCGCATGTCCGGGAGGTTGAGCTTCGCGCGGCCGGTGTCGGGATGGGTGCGAAGCCCGCCATTGGCGACGATCAGCGCGCCGCCGCCGGCGGCGAGCCTCACATCGTGCGGGCCAATCCCGCCCGACGGGATCTCGCCAATGCGCCGATACCCGTCCGCCGCGTCCCAGAGCCCGATCCGCCCCTCGCCGCTCTCATAAGCGTTCTCGGTGGTGAACAACGTGCCTCCGTCGGCGGAAAAGGCGCCGTGCCCGTAAAAGTGCCGCCCTTCCGGCGCGCGCAGCCGCGCCAGCTCCGCCCCGGCCGCGCAGTCGAGCGCCATGGCGAAGTTTCCGGGCCGGCGCGCGAACGCGACCGCGACCGGATGGAAGGGATGGGCGGCGGCGGCATGGCCGCGCCCGGGAAGGGCGAGGCGAAACGCCTCCCCGCCCCGCCCGTCCAACCCGATCAGCGCATGGGTCTGATCGGCGAGGCGCGCGGAGGAGAGAAACCGGGCGCCGCCGAGCGCCGCCCACCCCGCGCGAGGCGCGAGCGCGAGGCCGCCAAGCGCCGCGAGCGCGGCGCGCCGGGTCGATCCTTCCGCCATCGCGTCAGTCTCCATCCAGGGAGTTGAAGCCGGCGAGAAGGCCGAGCGCGGGGCCGACCGTTCCGCTGACGGCGTTCCGGAGCGCGGCGACCGACGCCCTCAGGGCGTCGATCCGGCCCCACCCCTCGGGGGAGGAGACCGCCTCGGTCAGAGGCGCCGGCGCCGAAGCCGCCTTCTGCTCCGCATCGGCGAACGCGGCGCGGAGCATCTCGTTTTCCGCCGCGCTCAATTCGGGGGCGAAGGCGGACTCGTAAAGCGCGCTCAGCGCCGCCAGAGACAAACGGACATTCCGAAGCGGGCGGCCGGACCGCCAGGCCTCCGCCCGTTTCGGACGCGGCCGCTCGACGGTCCCGAGCGGCCGCTCGAGGCGAAGATCGAGCGTCGCCTGCAAGCCTTCGAGCATGGCGGTGAAAAACATCTGCGCCGGCTCCGACGCCGACAGATAGACGACATTGTCCGGCGCGCCGGCGCTTTCCATCAGCGCGGCCCGCCGCCCCGTCCAGCCATCGAGGATAGCGGTGGAGATCGCCTGCATGTCGCGCGCGACAGCCACCGCCAGCCGGCATCTGTACGCGGCCGATCCCATGGTGGAGATCTCCGGATCGAACAGGAGGAAATCCAGCGCGAAAAGCCCCTTACCCGCCACGGAAAGCTTCGAGAAGCCGGCCGGGTCGTCAACCAGCGGATCCTCCGCCGCAATCAACCGGCGCAGCGTCTTCGGCGTGAAGCCCTTCGTGTCGGGCCAGAACGCGAGGGAGAAGGCGCGCGCCTCCGCCTCCGCCGGGCCGAACCGGAGATGGCTGACGCCCATCCACGCGTCGAAGGCGGCATTGTAGGCCGCCTCGGTCCGATCCGGCGCGCAGGTCGCCGCCGCCTCGGTCAGCGCGCCGGTCGCGGCGACGAGCCGTTGGTAGCCGGGAACCGCGTGGCCCTCCACGGCGCGCTCCGTCAGCGCGGCGTAGTCCGGGTCGGCGGAGGCCGGCGCCGCGGCGAGGAGAGACAAGAGAGCGACGAACAGCCAGCGCATCAGAGCGACTCCAGAAAGCGGATCAGGGCGGCGCGGTCGGCTTTCGGCATCACCGTGACCGCGTCCCGCGCCGCCGCCGCCTCGCCGCCATGCCAGAGGATCGCTTCGAGAAGGCCGCGCGCCCGCCCGTCATGCAAGAAAAATTCATGCGCGTTCACGGTCTTCGTCAACCCGACGCCCCAGAGCGGCGGCGTGCGCCATTCACGGCCGTTCGCGCGGCCTTCGCTGAACCCGTCGGCCAGCCCCTCGCCCATGTCGTGAAGCAGGAGATCGCTATAGGGCCAGATCAGCTGAAAGCTCTGCTCATCCTGATCGATCAGCCGATCGGTGACGAATTTCGGCCGGTGGCAGGCGGCGCAGCCGGCCTCGTGGAAGATCCGCTTGCCGCGCAGGACCGTCGCATCGTCGACATCGCGACGCGCCGGGACGGCGAGATTTCGGCTGTAGAACACGACGAGATCCAGCGCCTCGTCGCCGACCTCAAGCCCGCCGTCGCGCGCGTCGCCGCCATCGCGCGCCGCGCGGCAGGCGGATTGCGCCTCCGTGCAGTCGCCCCAGCCATGAGGTCGGAGCGACGTCGAGATGCCGATATCGCTCGAGAAGGCCGCCGCGGCCTGGGCCCGCACCGAAGGGGCGCCCCCTTTCCAGCCGAACCGTCCAAGCGTGGGGGCGGCGCGCTCCTCGGACCAGACGATCTGCGCCTCGCCCGAGATCCCATCGCCGTCCGCATCGTCCGGGTCGGCGCCGGCGAGGATATCCGCCGCCGGAATCGCCTCCAGAAGCCCGAGCCCGATCATCGGCGGCGCGACGCGGGGCGAAAGCATCGTCTCCGGCCCGAGCGGGCCGAAGGCCGGGTCGCCGACCGCATATGCCGGGCGGCGTAGCCGCGCGGTCTCGCCCTCGGAAAGGGCGATGTCCACCTCTTCGTAAGAGACCTCGACGCGGCCTTCGGCCCTGTGGCCCTGGATCGCGAAATCCTGCAATTGCGCGCCATAGACCGGGTGCGGCGCGGTCGGCGCGTAGTCGAGATAGGCGGCGAGTTCGGCCTTCAGCGCGCTCCGCTCCGCCGGAACCGCGAGCTTGAACAGGAACGAGACCGCGTTGTCCGCGCCCGGCGGCGGCGGGTGGCCCCGCCCGTCCTTCAGATGGCAGCGCTGACACGAGCGGGCGTTGAAGAGCGGCCCGAGCCCGTCGGAAGCGAGCGTCGACGACGGCGCGGAGACCCAGATCTTGCGAAAGATTCCGTTGCCGACCTTGAAATCCAGCTCCCGCGCGAAGGAGAGCGACGCCGAGGAATGCGAGAACGCGTCGCGGGTCACGCGCTTCATCGAGGTCGCGGCGCCGCCGGGCCGCGCCTCGAACGGTTCAGCCACGGAGAAATCGGTCGGCGGCGCCGTCACGGCCTCGACCCGCGCCTGCTCCGCCGCGGTGCGTGGAATGATCTTCAGGTCGGCGCTGACGCTGCTTGCGACGAACGCCGCCGAGATGCCGGCGCCAAGCAGAAGGCGTTTCATCGGCGAACCTCGCTTCATTGACAATAGTCGATCAATAGACTCGCCTATTCGGAGAGGCGAGCCCCGGATCCGCCAGCCGGCGCGCCCCGGCGAATATGACGCACCGAACCATCAGAAGCCGAATTCGTAGACGAAAAGCGCGCCGACGGTATGGTTGTCGTCTCCCCCTTCGCGGCCATAGCGATAGCCGGCGCCGATGGAGACCCCGTCCGCGATCTCATATTCCGCGGACACCGTGGCGAGATGGTCGGTCGGCGCATGCTCGATCTTCCGCAGCGAATAGACGCCCGAAACCGTGACCGGCCCCAACGGCGCGGCGAGCCCGAGCGTGGCGTAGATCGCGCGGTCGCGCGTCCCGTCGAAATCCGGGAACACCGCGACCTCGCTCAGGAGATCGACGCCCATCTCGCCGAGCGGCGCCTGAACGCCGGCGACAAGGCCGTATTCGTCCGCCGCGTCGCCGACGCCCTTCGCCTGCCGCCGGAACGCGATGGTGTAGTCGACGCCCTCGGTCTCCCCAGCCAGCGAGACGACGACGCTCTCCGGCGCGGACGTGTTCGAAACCCCGCCGTCGCTCTTGTTCAACTCGCCGCGATCATGGACCAGGCTTCCCGAGAGAAAGGTCCGGTCCGCGGCGAAGACCGCGACGCTGAACACGGCCTCGCCGCCGGCGAGCGCGAAGGGCGCCTCGAACGCCGCGCCGAGCCGCTCGGTCAACTCGTAATCCTCGGCGAAATCGGCCCCGTAGAGCCCGGGCGCGGCGTCCCACGCGGCGCCGAACGCGGGGTCGTATTTGCCGGCGAGCGCGGTCAGAAACCCGAAATCATGGCGGAGATACAGTTCCTCCGCGTAAAGGCCCTGATCTTCGAACACCCGGTCGTCATTCGGCCCGGGGTCGCGGATCGGCTCGAAGACCAGGGTCGCGTTGAGGCTGGTCTCAGCGGAGATCTCCAGCGCGAGCGCCGCCTCGGTCGTGTTGTAGAGGTCGTTGATCTCGCCGGTCGGATCGTCGCTGTCAAAAGTGTAATCGTTCTGGAGCTCGATGGCGACGCCGCCGGTCAGACGCGGATAGACCGGGGCCCGCGCCTCCCGCGCGGTCTCCGCTTCGGCCCGCGCCAGAGCGCCGGGCTCGGACGCGCCGGGGGCGACCTCCTGAGCCACCGCGGCCGCCGTCGGCGGAACGAGAAGCGAGAGCAGCGCGCCAAGCGCCAGGGCGGGCCGGCGCGCGCCGGAAAGCATGGAAGTCATGTCGCATTGTCCTTGTCTGGCGTCGTCTGGCTCGCGACCTGGCTGCGACGGGATGAGCGCCGCGCGGGCTGGCGCCGCACGGCGATTGACTGGATGGCCGGAACTGGTCCGGGGTTACTGGAAGACCGCGTCTGGGGCGTCGAGGCTGTCCGATCCCTCGAACGCGATCGGGCTGAGGTTCAACGCGCCCACCGCGCGCTCGATCCCCCGCGTCTGCGCGATCAGGGCGTCGACCGCGCGCATGATCAGCGCCTCGCCCTCGGCGTCGCCCGGGGCCAGCATCTGATCATAAGCCTTGCCGGCCTCCGCCACAGTCTTGATCGCGGAGAGCGCGGCCATGGTCCGGTCGAGATCGAGGCGCAGCGCCGCATCGACGTCGGGCGCCGCCTCGGCGACGAGATCGGAGACCGACGGCCCGGAAACGATCCGCCCATCGATCCGGACATACGCGCCGGTGTAGACGTTCCGTATCCCGAGCCCGTCATAAAAATGGCTGTTGTGGGTGTTGTCGGAAAAGCAGTCATGCTCCTCTTCAGGGTCGTTCAGCATCAGGCCGAGGCGCATCCGCTCCCCCGCCTGTTCGCCGTAGGAGAGACTGCCCATCCCGGTGAGGATCGCGGCCACGCCCGCGTCGACGTCGGCCGAGACCTCGGCCCGCGCCTCGCCGCCCTCGGCCCAGGCGGCGGTCATCCATTCGAGGTCGGAAATCAGCAGCTCCGTCGCCGCCTTCAGATAGGCGCCGCGGCGGGCGCAATTGTCGTTCGTGCAGGCGTCGCCAATGGCGTAATCGGTCCAGGGGCGCTCCCCGGCGCCGGGTCCGGTTCCGTTCAGGTCCTGCCCCCAGAGCAGAAACTCGATGGCGTGATAGCCGGTCGCCACGTTGGCCTCGATCTCGTCCGCCTCGTGCAGGGTCTCCGAGAGGAGCTCGGGGGTGATCTCGGCCGCGTCGATGGTCCGGCCTGAAAGCGTCAGCGTCGGGCTGGCGATGACATTGAGCGCGGCGGCCGGGTTCTCGTCCGTCGCGCCGCCATAGCTGGCGTCCACATAGTCGATCAGCCCTTCGTCCAGCGGCCACGCGTTGACCTTGCCTTCCCAGGCGTCGACGATCGGATTTCCGAACCGAAACGCCTCGGTCTGCTGATACGGGACCCGCGCGGCGAGCCACGCCGCCTTCGCCGCCGCCAGGGTCTCGGCCGAGGGCGCGCCGAGAAGCGCATCCACCGCCGCGCCAAGCCGGCGCGCGGTGATCAGGCTGTCTTCATAGCCGGCGTGCCCGATATCGGCGTAGGTGGCGATCACGTCCGCCTTGTCGGCGCCTGCGGCCATCGCCGCGCCGCCAAGGGTGAATGACGCCGCAAACGCGAGCGTGATGGTCTTCATTGGATCTGATCTCCCTGCTGTCGCCTGAGTCCGATCGGGCCGAGATGACTCGCCCTTTCGCGGCGCCGTTTATAACTGACTGAATGAATCAGGAAAGGAAAAAACTAAAACAGTCAGGATTGTCCCAGGTCGATTTTCCGTCCGTTATCCCGCTCCCCACCACCCCGCTCCGCCGGAGGGAGGCGACTTTCCTCCCCCCTCGAACCGTCGTGATCGGCGCGGGCGGTGCGGGCCATCGTACGGCCGAACGGAGAGTTCCGGCGTCGGATCGGGATCGAGACCGGGTGCGGACGGCGGGCGGTTGAGCCCCCGGGTCGGCCCGTCGCTCCGAGCAGCCTTGACTTCGCGCCCCGCACGGGCCGGGATCTCCATGCTTGGAGGGCGCCGCCGGACCTCTTATCAGGGTCGGGACACCATCAGGAATGAACGCCGGACCGCAACCCTGCGCGGCCGGGCGTTGGCTGGCCGAAAAATCGCATGACACGCCAAATTCATACGAAAGCTCTCATGGAAGATCTGAACCAGACGCCCGTATTCGCCAAGCCGGCCGAAATTGTGGCGCGCGAGCTGGCCGTGGACCCGGAACATGGACTGGATGACGACGAGATCGCCAAACGGCGAAACCGCCACGGCCCGAACCATCTGCGCGCCCGCGCCAGGCAAAGCGTCCTGGTCATTCTGGCGCATCAGTTCAAAGGCGTGATCGTCTGGCTTCTGGCTCTGGCGGCGGGGTTGTCCTTCTACTTCCATGACATCGCCGAAGGCGTCGCAATCATTGTCGTTCTGGCGATCAACGCCGCGATCGGGTTTGTCACGGAGCTTCGCGCCGCACGCTCGATGGAGGCGCTGTTAAACATCGCCACAGTCACGACCCGCGTCCGGCGCGGGGGAAAGACGCTGCATGTCGATGCGCATGATCTGGTGCCAGGCGACATCGTGCTGATGGACGCGGGGGATATGGTCACCGCAGATCTACGGCTTGTCCAGGCGTCGAACCTGCGATGCGACGAATCCATGCTGACCGGGGAATCCACGCCCGTCGACAAGCAGACCGACCAGGTCTCGCCGGACGCCCTGATCGGAGATCGGGCCTGCATGGCCTTCAAGGGCGCGGCGATCACCCAAGGGTCGGGACTAGGGATCGTGACCGCCACCGGAATGGAGACCGAACTCGGCCATATCAGCCATCTGGTGCAAACCGCCGAGCCCTCGGTCTCGCCGCTGGAAAAGCGTCTTGACCGGCTGGGGCGCCGGTTGGTCTGGCTGACATTGGCGCTCGCCGTATTGGTGATCGGAGCGGGGGTGCTGCGGGGCCATGAGTTGGCGGCGATGATCCAGATCGGGGTGGCGCTGGCCGTTGCGGCGGTTCCAGAAGGATTGCCGGTGGTCGCCACGCTGTGTCTCGCGCGCGGCATGTGGCGCATGGCAGCGCGCAATGCGATCATTTCAAACCTGTCGTCGGTCGAAACTCTGGGCGCGACCACCGCGATCCTGACCGACAAGACCGGCACCCTGACCGAAAACCGCATGACCGTGGCGCGCTACCTTGTCTCCGACCAGGAGGTGGATCTGGATCGGCAAGGCGAAGCTCTCCAATTCAAAAGCGGCGGGAGCACGATCGATCCGGGACAGGACGCGCGCCTTCGCGCATTGCTGAAGATCGGGGCGCTTTGCAACGGCGCGTCGATGGGACGGGAGGATGAGCCCCCGTCAGGCGATCCGATGGAACTGGCGCTGCTGCGCGTCGCAGGCCGTGCGGGACTGGGGCGCGAAACGCTGCTGACCGAATGCGAAAGCGTCCGCGAATACGCCTTTGACCAGGACGCCAAGATGATGGCGAGCGTGCACCGGGACGGCGACGGCTTCCTCTATGCGATCAAGGGCGCCCCGGAGGCGGTGCTCGACGTGTGCGCCCATGTTTTGGGGCCGGACGGCGTTCAGGACATGGACGCCGCGACGCGCGCGGACTGGCTGAGCCGCAGCGGGGCCGCGGCCGGCGAAGGCTTGCGCCTGCTGGCGCTGGCGATGAAGCGCGCGGAGCGCGGCGACGTGGCCCCTTACGAGGGTTTGACGCTTGTCGGAATGGTCTGCCTGCGCGATCCCCTGCGCGACGATGTCGCCGGAGCCATCGCCGCCGCCCGCGCCGCAGGCGTGCGCGTGGTGATGATGACGGGCGATCATCCCGACACCGCCGCCGCCATCGCGGCCCAGGCCGGATTGGGCGCCGATGACAGGCCCCTCGCGGTGATTGAAGGGAATGACCTGACCGATCTTGATCCTGAAACGGCCGATGAAGCGCTGCGCGACCGCATCCTCGCCGCCGACGTCTTCGCGCGCGTCGCTCCCGCCACCAAGCTGAACCTCGCGACGCTGTATCAGAACAGCGGCCACATCGTGGCGATGACCGGCGACGGCGTGAACGACGCCCCGGCGCTGAAAAAGGCAGATATCGGCATCGCGATGGGTCAACGCGGCACCGAAGTCGCGCGTGAAGCGGCGCGTATGGTGCTGAAAGACGATTCCTTCGGCACGATCATCGCCGCCATGCGGCAGGGCCGCGTGATTTTCGACAATATCCGGAAATTTGTCGTCTATCTGATGTCGTGCAATGTCAGCGAGGTGCTGATCGTCGGTCTGGCCGTCGGCGCGGGGCTTCCGATGCCCTTGCTGCCGCTGCAAATCCTGTTCCTGAACCTTGTGACGGATGTTTTTCCCGCCTTCGCCCTCGGCTTTGGCGCGGGAGATGAAGCCGTCATGCGCCAACGGCCACGCGACCCAGCCGAGTCGATCATCAATCGCAGCCGCTGGATCGCCATCGGCGTGCTCGGAGGAGCGATCACCGCGACGACGCTTCTCGCATTCTGGCTGGCGCTCCACTGGTTGATGCTGGACGCCGGAGCAGCCGTCACGGTCGCCTTCCTGACGCTGGCGTTGGCGCAGCTCTGGAATGTGTTCAACGTGCGGATGCCTGGCGGGCGGGTTCTCGTCAACGAGGTGACGCGCAATCCCTGGGTCTGGGGGGCCATCGCGCTGTGTCTCGGCCTGATCGCGGCGGCGCTTTGGGCGCCGGGTCTATCCGACATCCTGAAACTGCCGGACCCTGGCGGCGCAGGGTTGCTTTTGGCCGCGGGCGCAAGCCTTGGCCCGCTGGTGATCGGGCAGATCTTTCTTGTCCTGATGTCGAAACGGCAAGGACATTGATCGGCCGGAGCCGCCGGCGACCGGCAAACGCGCCAGCGGCGGGATGATCTCGCCGCGGCGCGCCCGGGTCATCGACCTGCACGTTCGCAACCAGACGCGGAACAAGGCGAGTGGGGCGGATGCGAGGAACCGGTCGTCGCGTTTACCGCGCCCGCGGCCATCGCCCCGCGCGGCGCATCGCCGCCAGAGGCGCGGGCGGCCGGCGGTCGGCGGACCGCGGCGAGCGACCGCCCAAGAAGGCGCCGGGGCGGGCGCCCGCCGCCCGCCGCGTCAATCGGCTGCTTCCGATCTCAGCCTTCAGACTCGAGTCTGGTGACCAGCACGCATGTCACCGGCTTCTTGCCCCAGACCTCCATCGCCGCGCGGCGCGCGACACGTTCAGCCATCGCCGCGACCCGGTCATCGGACCGCAGCTCCTTTTTCGAGGCGGAGACGATGGCGGCGTCGACCCGATCCGCAATCGTATCGGCGATGTTCTGCCCGCCGCGGCCGACCTCCGGCGCGCCCTCGACCCGGACCAGCGGATCGGCGAACAATTCGCCCGACTCGTCGATCACGAGGCTGACCGACACATGCCCCTGCCGCGCCATCTTGAGCCGCGCGCGGATGACTCCGTCAAGCGCGCCGACGAGCACTTCGCCGTCGAGATAGACGCGTCCGGTCTCCACGTGGCGGAGCACGCGCGGGGGATCGAGATCGAGCCCGACCATCGTTCCGTTCGGCGCGACGATGGACTTCGCCCCCCAGCCTTTCGCCAATTCCGCATGCTCGGCGAGATGCCGATGCTCGCCATGGATCGGCGCCGCGACCCGCGGCCGAAGCGCCGCGTAAACCTTTCCGATCTCGTCCCGCCGGCCGTGGCCTGACACGTGGATCGGCTCCATGTCGTCATCGACGACCTCCACCCCCTGTTCGGAAAGCAGGTTGTAGAGCCGGTAGACCTCCTTCTCGTTCCCGGGGATGGTCTTCGAAGAAAAGAGGACGAGATCGCCCTTCTTCAGCTTCACCATGGGATGGCTTCCGGTGGCGATCCGCGCAAGCGCGGCGCGCCCTTCTCCCTGGCTGCCGGTGACAAGATAGAAGAGATTCTCCGCCGGAACGTCACGCGCCCGCTCATCCGAAATGGTCGGCGGAAACCCTTTCAGGGCGCCGGTCTCCGTCGCGGTTTCGATCATCCGCTGCATCGCGCGCCCGGCGACCACCACCGAGCGCCCACATTCCACCGCGACTTCGGCCAGAGTTTTCAGCCGCCCGACATTGGAGGCGAATGTCGTCGCCGCGACCGCCCCTTTCGCGCCCTTGATGAGCCGCTTCAGATGTGGGCGGAGCGGCTGCTCGCCGCCGGATTCCCCATCCTCGAAAATATTCGTGGAATCGCACATCAGCCCAAGCAGACCGTCATCGCCAATCTGCTTCAGCCGCGCCATGTCGGTCGGCTTGCCGATGATCGGATCGGGGTCGAGCTTGAAATCGCCGGTATGCACCAGCTTCCCCGCCGGCGTCTCGATCAGCAGCATCGCCGGATCCGGGATCGAGTGCGTGACCCGGAGGAACGAGACGCGAAACGGACCCGCCTCAACCGGCTCGTCCCATTTCGCCGTCTTCACCACCTGCGCCGGCTGCCCGCATTCGGCCATCTTCCGGCGCGCGACCTCGGCGGTGAAAAGCGGCGCCGAGATGAAGGGCGCGCGAATTTTTGGCCAGAGCCGGCCCAGGGCGCCGACATGGTCCTCATGCGCATGGGTGATGAAAACCGCCTCGAGGCGGTCCTGGATCTCCTCGACGAAGCTGATATCCGGCATCACCAGGTCAATACCGGGCGACGTGTCCATATCTCCGAAGGAGACTCCGCAATCCACCATGATCCAGCGCCGGCTTTTCGCCGGCCCATGACCATAGAGGTACATGTTCATTCCAATTTCACCCGCGCCGCCGAGGGCGACGTAGACAAGTTTCGCGTTATCCGCCATTTACAGCCTGTTTTCCTTATGGATTTTGACGAGGCCACGCATTGTGAGATCCCCGTCCACATGATTGATCGCCGATGTCCCGCCCGCGAAAAGCGCGGAAAGCCCGCCCGTCGCGATCACAGTCATCGGCGCGCCCGTCTCGTCAGCGACCCGTTTGCACACGCCTTCGATCAGGCTCACATACCCCCAATAAACTCCGGATTGCATCGCGCCCACGGTGTCGACGCCGATAACATGCGGCGGCTTCGCCACATCGATATTCGGCAGTTTCGCCGCCGCCTCATGAAGAGCCTTCAGAGAAAGATTCACCCCGGGGGCGATCACCCCTCCGGCGTAGGCGCCTTCGAAATCAACGACATCGAAGGTCGTGGCGGTGCCGAAATCGACGACGATGAGGTTCGGCCCGTAAGACTCATAGGCGCCGACGGTGTTGACCAGCCGATCCGCGCCGACCTCGCGCTCGCGCTTCACCTTGATCTTCACGCCGAGCCGGCACTCCGGCGAGCCGACCACCAACGGCTCACACCCGAAAAACTCCCGGCAGAGCAGACGCAGGTTGAACAGCGTCTGCGGCACGACGGTGGCGATGATCGCGTCGCTGATGGCGGCGCTGTCGACGCGGTGATGCTCCATCAGGCGATTCAGCCAGACGAAATACTCATCCGCCGTCCGCGGCCCATAGGTCGAACAACGCATGGACACGACCAGCCGCTCGCTGTCGAAAACAGTGAAAACGGTATTCGTATTGCCGGCGTCGATCGCGAGCAGCATGACCCGCCCCTTTCACGTAAAGTAGATATCCGCTGCATGTATCCGGCGCACGCCGTCCGACGTTCTCAGAACAAGCGCGCCCTTCTCATCCACATCCTCGAAGACGCCGGGGATGGTCTCCTTCGGCGTCCGCGCCTCGATCCGTTCCCCCAGCCGCGTCGCGCGCGACAGCCATGCGGCCCTCAACGGCGCAAATCCTTCGCTCGTCAGCCGCTTCGACCAGCGGTCGAGACTGGTCGCGATCTCCCGCAGCGCCACCTCCGGCGCGATCCGCTTTCCCGTGGAGGCCAGAAGACTGGTGGGCGGATGCGCGCCTCCGGCGCTCTCAGCCGAGGGCGCGCTCACAAGATTGACGCCGACGCCGATCGCGAGCCAGTCGAGATAATCGCCGCGCCCCGAGCCTTCAAGTAGCACGCCCGCGGCTTTTCCACCATTCAGAAGCGCGTCGTTCGGCCATTTGAGCGCGACCGCGCCGCCCGCCCCCTCGAAAAACTCGGCGATCGCGAGGCAGGCCGCGAAGGAAAGAAGCCCGGCCTCGGCTGTCCTGATCTCGGGCCGCGACAACAGGGTCGCGTAGAGATTCCCCTCAGCCTCCAGCCAGACCCGTCCCCATCGGCCCCGACCGGCGACCTGCCTTCGCGCCGCTATCCAGAGCGGCCCCGCCTCGCCCGCGGCGGCGCGCCGACGGGCCTCTTCATTCGTGCTGTCGACTTCATCGAGATAGATCAGTCCGAGGCCGCGCGGCCAATCGACCGGTGGCTCGACCGACATCTAGCGCACGAGCGCTTCAGCCGCCACGCGGCTGGCGTCGATCAGCCCAAAGCCATTGATGAAGGGCAGCCACCCCACGCTGACGAGGAACGCGCAGACCCCCAGCGCGAGCCGGTTCGACGTGAGCAACCGCCCGTCGAGCGGCTCGTCCGAGTCGTCGAAATACATCACCTTGATGATCCGAAGATAATAGAACGCGGCGATCACCGAGGCGACCACGCCCGCCAACGCCAGCGGCGCAAGCCCGGCCTCGACCGCAGCCATGAAGACGAAATACTTGGCGAAGAACCCGGCGAGCGGCGGAATCCCGGCCAAGGAGAACAGGAGCGCGCAGAGCGCAAGCGCCTGCCCCGGAGACTCCTTCGACAACCCGGCGAGATCGGAGATCCGGCTGACCGGCCGCCCGCCCCGCTCCATCGAAAGGAAGAACGCGAACATGCCGATATTCATCACCACATAGATCGCGAGATAGATCATCAGGCTTTCCGCGCCCTCAACCGTTCCCGCGGCGAGCCCGATCAGCGCGAACCCCATGTGCCCGATCGTCGAATAGGCCATCATCCGCTTGAGATCGGCCTGGCCGATCGCCGCGACCGAGCCCCAGAACATCGAAACGATGGAGATGAAGACGACGATCTGCCGCCAGCTTTCCGTCGTCTCGCCGAACGCGTCATACATGACCCTGGCGAAAAGCGCCGCCGCCGCCACCTTCGGCGCGGAGATCAGAAGCGCGGTCACCGGCGTCGGCGCGCCGTCATAGACGTCCGGGGTCCACATGTGGAACGGGGCCGCGGAGATCTTGAACGCCAGCCCGGCGGCGATGAACGAAATCCCGAAGATCAGGCCAAGCGGAACCTCATCCGACATCGCGACCGCCGCGATCCGCTCAAAATTCGTGGTCCCGGTGTAGCCGTAGACGAACGACGCGCCGTAAAGAAGCAATCCTGAAGAAAGCGCGCCGAGGACGAAATATTTCAAGCCCGCCTCGGTCGATCTCAAACTGTCGCGCCGGAACGACGCGACGACGTAGAGCGCCAGGGATTCAAGCTCCACCGCCATGTAGAAGCTGATCAGATCGCCAGCCGACACCATCAGCATCATGCCGGTCACCGCGAGCCCGACCAGAACCGGAAACTCGAACTTCATCAGCTTGCGACGTTCGAGAAAATCTCGCGAGAGAACGAGCACGACGGCGGCGGAGAGCAGGATTATCACCTTGGCGAGGCTGCCGAACGCATCGGTCACGAACGCTCCGCCGAACGCCTGCCCGGTGCGCGGGTCCACGACGATCAGGATGGCGAGCACCGTCATCAGCCCGGCCAGCAGCCAGTTGATCAGGCCGGCCCGACGATCGCCGCCGCCAAAGGCGCCGAACATCAGAAGACTCATGGCGCCGACCACCAGCAGCAGTTCCGGCAGGATCAGGTTGATATCTGCACCGATCATCGTGGCCTCACTTCATGGCCAGGTTGAAGCTCTCACGCGCGATATCGATATTCGCGAGGAGCGCCTCCACCGAAGGGCCGGTAATGTCCGTCAACACGCTCGGGTATATCCCGAGAACCAAGGTCCCGACGGCGAGCGGGACGAAGATGGCGATCTCGCGTCGGTCGATATCCTTGATATTCTTCAGGCTTTCCTTGATCAACTCGCCAAAGACCAGCCGCCGATACAACCAGAGCGCGTAGGCCGCCGACAGGATGACGCCGGTGGTCGCGAAGACCCCCGTCCATGTCGAGATCTGAAAGACGCCGACCAGCGTCAGAAACTCGCCGATGAAGCCCGACGTTCCCGGAAGCCCGATATTGGCCATGGTGAACAACAGGAACACCGCCGCGTAAAGCGGCATCCGGACGACGAGCCCGCCATAAGCTGCGATCTCGCGCGTGTGCATCCGGTCGTAAAGGACGCCGATGCAGAGAAAGAGCGCGCCGGAGATGAACCCGTGGCTGATCATCTGGAAGATCGCGCCGTCGATCCCCTGCTGGTTCGCCGAAAAGATGCCGATGGTCACGAAGCCCATATGGGCGACGGAGGAATAGGCGATCAGCTTCTTCATGTCCTCCTGCGCCAGCGCCACCAGCGACGTGTAGACGATGGCGATCGCGCTCAGCGCGAAGACGAAATCCGCCATCAATTCCGACGCCACGGGGAACATCGGCAGGCTGAACCGCAGGAACCCATAGCCGCCCATCTTCAGCAGGATGGCGGCCAGAACCACCGAGCCCGCGGTCGGCGCCTGCACGTGAGCGTCCGGCAACCAGGTGTGCACCGGCCACATCGGCATCTTCACCGCGAAGGAGACGAAGAAGCCGAGCCAGAGCAGGGTCTGGAAGCCGCCGAGAATGCTCCAGCCCCAAAGCTCGATCGCGCTCGAATCGAAGTTGTGCCGCAAGAGCGCGACGATGTCCGTCGTGCCGGCGTCCCAGTACATCGCAATCATCGCGATCAGCATGAAGAGAGAGCCGAGCAGCGTGTAGAGGAAGAATTTGAAGGTCGCATAGACCCGGTCCACACCGCCCCAGATCCCGATAATCAGGAACATCGGGATCAGGCCGCCCTCAAAGAAGATATAAAACAGGATCAAATCAAGCGAGCAGAAAACGCCGATCATCAGCGTCTCCAGCACGAGGAATGTGATCATGTATTCCTTGACCCTGGTCTGAACGGACCAGCACGCGCCGATCACCAGCGGCATCAGGAACGTCGTCAGCATCACGAAGGCGACCGAAAGCCCATCGACGCCGACGCGGTAGGTGAGCGGGCCGAGCCAGGCCCGCTCCTCCAGAAACTGAAAGCCGGGATCCGCCGGATCGAACCCGAAGATAACCGGCAGCGACAGAAGGAACGTGAACCCGGTCGTGAACAGCGCGGTCCATCGCGCGTTCTTCACCGCCTGCGCCGAATCCCCCTTCACCAGCAGGAAGATGATCAGCGCGCCAACCAGAGGCAGGAAGATGATGATGGAGAGATAAGGCAACACCGCATCAGCCTCCGAAAACCGAATACCAGGTGATGAGCGCGGCAACGCCGAGGATCATCGCGAAAGCATAGTGAAAAATGAAGCCGGACTGCGCGCGCGCAGCGAGACCGGTGAAGAAGGGGACCATGTTCAGCGCAAGCCCGTTCACGATCCCGTCGATCACATTGCCGTCGCCCCGCTTCCAGAACAACCGACCGAGCTTTTTCGCGCCGCTGACGATGAAGAAGTCGTAGATCTCGTCGAAATACCACTTGTTGAGCAGGAAGGTGTAAAGCGGGCGCTGCTGGCGGGCCAGAGCGGCGGCCGAGCCAGGGCGGAGGATGTACATCACATAGGCGATCAGGAACCCGACCAGCATGGCGATGAAGGGCGAGATCTTAACCTGCCAGGAAACCCCATGCGCGTCATGGACGACGGTGTTGTCCGGGCCGGAGAAGATGGCCCCCGCCCAGAACGCGTCCTCGCCGTGTCCGAAGAAGTTCCCGTAGAAAGCGACGCCGCCAAGGACCGCCCCGACCGCCAGCACATAAAGCGGGATCAGCATCACCTTCGGGCTCTCATGCGCGTGCTCGAAGGTGTGCGGGTCGGCGCGGCTCTCGCCGAAGAAGGTGAGAAACATGAGCCGCCACGAATAGAACGAGGTCATCGCCGCGGCGAGCACAAGCATCACGAACGCATAGTCCGCGCCGGCGCCGGCGAAAACGCTCTCGATGATCGCGTCTTTCGAGAGGAAACCGGCGAAACCGATGCTGGTCAGCGGAATCCCGACGCCGGTGATCGCCAGCGTCCCGATCATCATGGTCCAGAAGGTGAGCGGGATCTTCTTCCGCAAACCGCCATAGCGGCGCATGTCCTGTTCGTGATGCATCGCCAGGATCACCGAGCCGGAGCAAAGGAACAGAAGCGCCTTGAAGAAGGCGTGCGTGAACAGGTGGAACATCGCCGCCTCATAGGCGCCGACGCCGGCGGCGGCGAACATGTAGCCGAGCTGCGAGCAGGTCGAATAGGCGATCACCCGCTTGATGTCGTTCTGCACCAAAGCGATCGTCGCGGCGACGAAAGCGGTCGTCGAGCCGATCACCAGCACGAAGATCATCGCATTCGGAGCGACCTCCATCAGCGGCGACATGCGGCAGACGAGGAACACTCCCGCCGTCACCATGGTCGCGGCGTGGATCAGCGCGGACACCGGCGTCGGCCCCTCCATCGCGTCCGGCAGCCAGGTGTGCAGAAAGAGCTGAGCCGATTTCCCCATCGCGCCGATGAAGAGAAGCGTCATGATCAGCTCGGCGGCGTTCAGATCCGCGCCGAGGAAGGTGATGGTGGAGTCCGCCAGCGCCGGCGCCGCCGCGAAAATCTCGTCGAACCCAACGCTGTCGACCATGAAGAACAGGCCGAATATCCCAAGCAGAAAGGCGAAGTCCCCGACCCGGTTGACGACGAACGCCTTGATCGCCGCGGCGTTGGCCGACGGCTTGTGATGCCAGAACCCGATCAGCAGATAGGAGCAGAGGCCGACGCCTTCCCAGCCGAAGAAAAGCTGCAGGAGGTCGTTCGCCGTCACCAGCGCCAGCATCGCGAAGGTGAAGAGGCTGAGATAGGCGAAGAACCGCGCCTTTGACGGATCCTCCTCCATGTAACCGATCGAGTAGAGATGCACGAGCGACGACACCGTCGTCACGACGACCAGCATCACCGCGGTCAGCGTATCGACCCGGATCGTCCAGTCGACGGACACCGCTCCGGAATCGATCCAGCGAAAGAGCGGGATCACATCGCCCTCCCCGCCGGCGTACATGAAGAACGCGACCCAGGACAGCGCGGCCGAGACGAAGAGCAGAGCGGTCGGGATGGTCATCGCCAGGCGGTCGCCAAGCGACCGGCCGAAGAACCCAACGATCAGAGCGCCAAGCAGAGGGGCGAAGAGTATGATTTGGAACACTGCGCTCAGCCCTTCATCATGTTGACGTCCTCAACCGCGATCGAGCCGCGGTTTCGGTTGAAACAGACCAGGATGGCCAACCCGATCGCGGCCTCCGCAGCGGCGACCGTGAGCACGAAAAGCGCGAAGATCTGTCCGACGAGGTCGCCAAGATACGCGGAAAAGGAGACGAGATTGATGTTCACCGCGAGCAGCATCAGCTCGATCGACATCAGGATGACGATGATGTTCTTCCTGTTCAGGAAGATCCCGAAGATGCCGATGACGAAAAGTATCGCCGCGACCGTCAGATAATGGCTCAGCCCGATCATCTCAGAACCTCATTTGCGTCCGGCGGCGGCGAAAACGCCCGGAAGACGGCCCACCTTCGGAGTCCAGCATACAGCGCCCATCGCTCAGATCCCCTGCCCCGGCTTCACGTCTTTCAGCTCCACCGCCTCGCTGCGCCGGCGCCAGATCTGCACCGTCGCATCCTGCCTCTTGACCCCGTCGCGGGGGCGCAGCGTCAGCACGATGGCGCCGATCATCGCAACGAAAAGGATCACGCCCGCAAGTTGGAAAAAGTAGACGTAGTCGGTGTAGAGCAACCGCCCGAGCGCGAGGGTGTTCTCCACGGTTTCCGGCGCCGGCGCCTCGGCGACGCGCTGAGCCGGCGCTTCAGGCGCGAACAGCCAGTTGGCGAACACCAGCGACAACTCCAGCAGCAGAACGACCCCGATCATCACCCCCACCGGCAGGTAGTTGGCGACCCCGCGTCTCAACTCCTGGAAATCGACATCCAGCATCATCACCACGAAGAGGAACAGCACCGCGACCGCGCCGACATAGACGATGAGCAGGATCATCGCGACGAACTCCGCGCCCATCAGCACGAACATGCAGGCGGCCGAGAAGAACGCGAGGATCAGCCAGAGCACCGAATGCACCGGATTCCGCGCCACAGTGACCATAAGCCCGGCGACGATCGTAACCGTGGCGAACAGATAGAATGCGATGGCGATCAGCGCCATGTTAGTCCCCTCTCGCAACCGTCAGCGGTAAGCTGCGTCCAGTTCGATGTTCCGTGCGATCTCACGCTCCCAGCGGTCCCCGTTCTCAAGCAGTTTCTGCTTGTTGTAGAGGAGTTCCTCGCGGGTCTCGGTCGCGAATTCGAAATTCGGCCCCTCGACGATGGCGTCCACCGGGCAGGCCTCCTGACAGAAGCCGCAATAGATGCACTTCACCATGTCGATATCGTATTTCGTCGTCCGCCGCGAGCCGTCCTCGCGCGGTTCCGCCTCGATCGTGATCGCCTGCGCCGGGCAGATCGCCTCGCAAAGCTTGCAGGCGATGCACCGCTCCTCGCCGTTCGGATAGCGGCGAAGCGCGTGCTCGCCCCGGAACCTCGGCGAGAGCCGCCCCTTCTCGAAGGGGTAATTCAATGTCGCCTTCGGCTTCATGATATACTTGAAGCCCAGCTTGAAGCCGACGACGATATCGACAAGCATGAAATAGCGAAACGCCCTGTCGAACGGGATGCCCATTACGCCTCCACCATCGCTGTTTTCGCCGCGTTTTCACGCCGACGAACTTCGTGAACGATCCGCCGCTTCGCGCCGACCGGCGCCGCGCCCGCTGTCTTGCGCGTTTCACCGGAAAGGTAAAGCCGTCCGGCCGGAAAAGACCGGGAAAGGCGCCCCGCCCTCTGGCGGGCGAGCCTGGAGTCCCGCTCCGGCGCGCGCTCGGGAAGAATGTGTCCGGCCGTCACCGCCTCAACCTCCCAAGGCCCAGCGGGCGTAGCCCGGCACGCCGAAATGCGCGAACCCCGAAACGAGCACGACCCAGCCGAGCGACAGCGGCAGAAACACCTTCCAGCCGATCCGCATCAGCTGATCATAGCGGTAGCGCGGCAGGACGGCCTTCACCACGCCAAAGATGAAGAAGAAGAACACCACCTTCAGAACGAACCACAGCAGCCCGTCGGGGAGGCCCGGGATCGGCGACAGCCAGCCGCCGAAAAACAGGATCGTCGTCATCGCGCACATCAGCACGATGTTCATGTACTCGCCGATCATGAAGAGGAGATAGGGCGTCGACGAATACTCGACCTGATACCCCGCCACGAGCTCCGATTCCGCTTCGGGAAGGTCGAACGGCGTGCGGTTCGTCTCCGCCAGAGCGGACACGAAGAAGAGCACGACCATCGGCAGATGCGGCAACCAGTACCAGTTCAGGAATCCGAGCCCGCCGCTCTGCGCCCGGACGATCTCGGACAGGTTGAGCGAGCCGGTCGAGATCAGCACGCCGACGATGATGAATCCGATCGAGACCTCGTAGGACACCATCTGCGCCGCCGAGCGCAATCCGCCGAGAAACGCATATTTCGAGTTCGAGGCCCAACCGCCCATGATGACGCCGTAGACGCCGAGCGATGAGATCGCGAAGATATAGAGGATGCCGACATTCATGTCGGAGATCACCCAGCCGTCCGCGAAGGGAATCACCGCCCACGAGATCGTCGCCAGCACGAAGGTGGCGAGCGGCGCGAGCAGGAACACCGCCTTGTCCGCCCCGGCGGGAATCACGACTTCCTTGACCACGAATTTCAGGAAATCCGCGAAGGATTGCAGAAGCCCCCACGGGCCGACGACGTTCGGGCCGCGCCGCATCTGCACCGCCGCCCACACTTTCCGGTCCATGTAGAGAAGGAACGCGAGGCTGACCAGGATCGAGACCGTGACCAGAAGGCATTGCGCCAGAATGATCAGAAAGACCCCGGCATGAGTATCGAAAAAATCCATTACGCCTCACCTTCCCGCGGAATTCCCGCTTCGTCGCAGTAGATAAGCCAATCGCCCACCGCGGCCGCCCGCCTGTCCGCCGGCGCCGCGCCGGAGGTGACGGCTCCGGGCGCGCCGCTGATCTGATAGACCAGATCGGCGGCCACGCCATCGCCCGTGGCGTCCCTCTTGGCGACGCCCCCGTCCCATACGAGCGCGCCGGCGCCCAACAGGCGCGCGCGCTTCGCCGCCGCGCAATGATGCGCGGCGAGCGCATCCTCATGCGCCGCCGGGCCGCTGACATGGATCACGCCATCGCCGTTCGTCACCTGCAGCGCGGGCGCGGCCGGCGCCGCGGCCACGGGCGCCGCGGCGCGCGGCGCGGCGGCGCACCCGGCCAGCATCAGCGCGGCGAGCGCGGCCAGGATGTGGGCGGCGCTCATTCAGCGGCCAGTTTCGCCGCGGCGCGCTCTTTCGCCAACCGCGAAAGCTCAGCCATGAGCGCCGAAGCGCGTGCGATCGGGTTGGTCAGGTAGTGATCCTTGATCGCCGAGGTGAATGGCGCCGCGCCCATTTCTCCCGGCGCGACGGCGTTCCACTCCGTCGGCGCGATTTCATCGATCCGGCCAAGATGCGGATACGCCTCGAAAAGCGCGGCGCGAAGCTGGTGAAGGCTGTTCCAGCCCTGCGTCGCGCCCAGTTCCGCCGAAAGCGCCCGCAGGATCGCCCAATCCTCCTTCGCCTCTCCCGGCGGGAACCCGGCGCGGTCGGCCAGTTGCGCGCGCCCCTCGGTGTTGACGAAGATCCCCGATTGCTCGGTGTAGGCGGCGCCCGGCAGGATCACATCCGCGCGATGCGCGCCCCGATCGCCGTGGCTGCCATGATAGATGACGAAGGCGCCGTCGGGCATGTCGACCTCGTCCGCGCCGAGATTGTAGACCACGGCGGCGCCGTCCAGCGCGGCCGGCATCCCGCCCGGCGTCGTGAATCCGACATCCAGCGCGCCGACCCGCGCGGCCGCGGTGTGAAGGACCATGAATCCGGAGCCGGACACCTCGGCCATCTTCATCGCCGCGCCAAGCACGGCGGCGCCGTCTTCACGCGTGAGCGCGCCCTGCCCGACGATGACCAGGGTCTTCTTCGCCTGCGTCTCGTCGGAGACCCCGTCCTTGATCATCTCGTTCAGGCTCGCCGGGCCGGCCCCCGCATGGTGATACTCATAGGTGAGGTCCACCTTCTCGCCGATCAGCGCCACCTCGGCGCCATTCAGCCACGCCTTGCGGATGCGGGCGTTCAGAACCGGCGACTCGATCCGGGGATTGGTTCCGATCAGCAGGATCATCTTCGCGTCGTCGATATCGGCGATCGAGGCCGAGCCGACATAGCCGGAGCGGTTTCCCTCCGGCAGCGCCGCGCCGTCGGTGCGGCATTCGACCGCCCCGCCGAGACCTTCGGTCAGCTCTTTCAGGCTCCAGATCGCCTCGACCGGCGCGAGATCGCCCGCGATCGCCGCGACCTTGCCCGCCTTCATCGCCTTCGCGGTCACGCCGAGCGCCTCCGCCCAGGTCGCCGGGCGCAATTTGCCGTTTTCGCGAATATAGGGCTTGTCCAGCCGCTGGCGGCGCAGCCCGTCGCAGATATGCCGCGCCTTGTCGGCGATCCATTCCTCGTTCACGCCGTCATGATTGCGCGGCAGAATCCGCATCACCTCACGCCCGCGCACATCGACGCGGATGTTCGAGCCGAGCGCGTCCATCACGTCGATGCTCTCGGTCTTCGTCAGCTCCCAGGGCCGGGCGGTGAAGGCGTAAGGCTTGTTGGTCAGCGCGCCGACCGGGCAAAGATCGACCACATTGCCCTGCATCTCGCTCTCTAGTCCGGCCTCGAGATAGGAGGTGATCGCCGCATCCTCGCCGCGCCCGATCATGCCCATCTGGTTGATGCCGGCGACCTCGGTGGTGAACCGCACGCAGCGGGTGCAATAGATACAGCGCGTCATCTGGGTTCCGACCAGCGGACCGAGATCGGGATTCTTGAGCGCGCGTTTCGGCTCGCGGTAGCGCGAGAAATCGACGCCGTAGGCCATCGCCTGATCCTGCAGGTCGCACTCGCCGCCCTGATCGCAGATCGGGCAATCCAGCGGGTGATTGATGAGCAGGAACTCCATCACCCCCTCGCGCGCCTTTTTCACCATCGGCGTCGTGGTGAAGACCTCCGGCGGCTCCCCGTCGGGGCCCGGACGAAGATCGCGCACCTGCATCGCGCAGGACGCGGTGGGTTTCGGCGGCCCCCCCTTCACTTCGACGAGGCACATCCGGCAGTTTCCGGCGATGGAGAGCCGTTCGTGATAGCAGAAGCGCGGAATCTCCTTCCCCGCCTCCTCGCAGGCCTGAAGCAGATTCATCGCTCCCGGGACCTCGATCTCGACGCCGTCGACTTTCAGTTTGCGAAGATCGCTCATCAGTTAACCTCGTTCATCGCCGGCGCGCTCGTCGCAAGGGGCGAGCCAAACGTCTCGAAGCGGGCCGCCCGCCCCGCGCCGTCGCGGCCCGCCGGACGGCGGCCCGAATACTCGCCTTCGCCGCTGCGCATCGCCCTTACTCCGCCGCCAGCGCGCTGACGCGGCCCCGCTGCTTCGCTTTTATCCTGTCTTCGATCTCGTCCCGGAAATGCCGGATCAACCCCTGGATCGGCCAGGCCGCGGCGTCGCCGAGCGCGCAGATCGTGTGCCCCTCCACCTGGGTGGTGACCTCCTGCAGCATGTCGATCTCCTCGATCGCGGCGTCGCCCGTCACCAGACGCTCCATCACCCGCATCATCCAGCCGGTGCCCTCCCGGCAGGGCGTGCACTGGCCGCAGCTTTCATGCTTGTAGAAGGCCGAAATCCGCCAGATCGCCTTGATCACGTCGACCGACTTGTCCATCACGATCACCGCCGCCGTGCCAAGGCCGGATTTCTGCTCCTTCAGCCAGTCGAAATCCATGATCGCATCGTCGCAGATCGAGGCCGGCAGCAGCGGCACCGACGACCCGCCCGGGATCACCGCTTGAAGGTTGTCCCACCCGCCGCGAACGCCGCCGCAATGGCGGTCCAGCAACTCGCGAAGCGTGATCGACATCTCCTCCTCGACGACGCAGGGCGCGTTCACATGGCCGGAGATCGCAAAAATCTTGGTGCCCGCATTGTTCGGGCGGCCGAAATTCGAGAACCACCCGGCGCCGCGGCGCAGGATCGTCGGCGCGACGGCGATGGATTCCACGTTGTTGACCGTGGTCGGGCAGCCGTAAAGCCCGGTGTTCGCCGGAAACGGCGGCTTCAGCCGCGGCATTCCCTTCTTGCCCTCGAGGCTTTCAAGCAGCGCGGTCTCCTCGCCGCAGATATACGCCCCGGCGCCGTGATGAAGATGAATGTCGAAATCCCAGCCGGATTTCGCCGCGTTCGGCCCCAGGAGGCCCGCATCGTAACATTCGTCGATCGCGGCCTGCAGCGCCTCGCGCTCGCGGATATATTCGCCGCGGAGATAGATGTAGCAGACATGCGCGCCCATCGCGAAACCGGCGATCAGCGAGCCTTCGATCAGCGTATGCGGATCATGGCGCATGATCTCCCGGTCCTTGCAGGTGCCGGGCTCCGATTCGTCCGCGTTGACCACCAGATAGGAGGGGCGGCCATCCGATTCCTTCGGCATGAAGGACCATTTCAGCCCGGTCGGAAACCCGGCCCCGCCACGTCCGCGAAGACCGGATTCCTTCATCTCCGCGATGATCTTGTCGCGCCCTCGCTGAATGATCTCCGCCGTTCCATCCCAATGCCCGCGTGCAAGGGCGCCCTTCAGGGAGCGGTCATGCATCCCGTAAAGGTTGGTGAAGATGCGGTCCTTGTCATCCAGCATTAGGTCATTCCTTCACAGAAACGGGGGAACCCGTCTCATTCATCCGCCAGAGCCTTCGCCTGCCCGATCCAGTCTTCGCGCTCGACGCGTCCATGGAAGTCCAGGCGCTCCCCCACCCAGGCGACATCCGCCGGGGTCCAGTTCGCGATCTGGTCGAAATGGAAAATGCCCATCTCGTTAAGAAGAGCCTCAAGCTTCGGGCCGATGCCCTTGATCCTCTTGAGGTCGTCGGCGCCGCCTTCGCGCGCGGCCTTCAGCGTCGGCGGGCCGTCGCCGGGCGCGGCGGCCTGGGCCGCCGCCTCCTGCGGCGCTTTCGGCTCGTCAGCGGGCTTCGCTTCATCCGCCGACGCGTCCTGCGCCTGTTTCATCTTGCGGGCCGCCGTCCGGTCCATGCCGCGTCCGTCGGTGATCCGCTTTGAGGTGTCGTCCAGGAGCCGCGCGAGCTCCTTCGACGCGTTCTCGGCGACCCGTTCGGCCTCGGGGATCATCAGAGACGTGAGGCCGGTTATCGGCTCCGACGCGTAGCGGCCGTTCTGCGGGCCCGGCGTCGGCGTCTTTCCGGCCCCGAACTCATCGATGATCTCCGCGAACCGCGCCGCCGTCAGATCCTCGTAATAATCCTTGCCGATCTGAGCCACCGGCGCATTTGAGCAGGCGCCGATGCACTCGACCTCCTCCCAGGAGAATTTGCCGTCGGGCGAAAGCTGATTCGGGTTTGGCGCGATCTTCTCGCGGCAGACCGCGACCAGATCCTCGGCGCCGCAGATCATGCAGGATGTCGTCCCGCAGATCTGGAAATGCGCGATCGCTCCGACGGGTTGCAGATGAAACTGATAGTAGAACGTCGCGACCTCGAGCACGCGAATATTCGCCATGCCGAGCATCTTTCCCACGACCTCGATCATCGGCCGGGTGACCCAGCCCTCCTGCTCCTGCGCGCGCCACAGGATCGGAATGACCGCGGACGCCTGCCGGCCTTCCGGGTATTTCGCAATCTGCGCCTGGGCCCATTTCAAGTTCTCGGGCGTGAAGGCGAAGCTTTCGGGCTGAACGTGGTGGAGGCTACGAAGCATCAGCGGTCAATCTCCCCGAACACGATATCCAGCGAACCGATGATGGCGCTGACATCCGCCAACAAATGCCCTGAGCACAAATGATCCATCGCCGCGAGATGCGGGAATCCGGGAGCCCGGATCTTCGCGCGGTACGGCTTGTTGCCGCCATCCGACACCAGATAGACGCCAAACTCCCCCTTCGGCGCCTCGACCGCGGCGTAGACCTCGCCTTCAGGCACGTGAAAGCCTTCGGTGTAGAGCTTGAAGTGATGGATCAACGCCTCCATCGACCGCTTCATCTCCGCCCGTCTCGGCGGCGCGATCTTCCCATCTCGCGTGATGACCGGCGTGCCCTTGCATTGATCCATCTTTTCAAGAGCCTGGCGTATGATCTTCACGCTCTCATGCATCTCGTCGACGCGGCAGACATAACGATCGAAACAGTCGCCGTTCTTGCCGACCGGAATCAGGAAGTCGAACTCGTTGTAGAGCTCATAGGGCTGCGCCCGGCGGAGATCCCAGGCCCAACCCGAGCCGCGAACCATGACGCCCGAGAATCCGTAAGCCTGCGCCTCTTCAATGCTGACGACGCCGATATCGACATTCCGCTGCTTGAAGATGCGATTGTCGGTCAGCAGCCCTTCGATGTCATCGAGAACCTGCGGGAACTCCTCGGTCCACTGCCAGATATCGTCGCAAAGCTCGTCCGGCAGATCGAGATGAACCCCGCCGGGCCGGAAATACGCGCTATGGAGCCGGGCTCCGCAGGCGCGCTCATAGAACCCCATCAACTTCTCACGCTCTTCGAACCCCCAGAGCGGAGGCGTGAGCGCGCCGACATCCATCGCCTGCGTGGTCACATTGAGAAGATGGCTCAGGATCCGCCCGATCTCGCTGTAGAGAATCCGGATCAGCGATCCGCGGCGCGGCACCTCGACCCCCGTCAACTTCTCGATGGCGAGGCACCACGCGTGCTCCTGATTCATCGGAGCGACGTAGTCCAGCCGATCGAAATACGGCAGATTCTGGAGATAGGTCCGGCTCTCCATCAGCTTCTCGGTGCCGCGATGAAGGAGGCCGATATGCGGGTCCACCCGCTCGACAACCTCACCGTCCAGCTCCAGAACAAGCCGCAAGACGCCATGGGCCGCAGGATGTTGCGGGCCGAAGTTGATGTTGAAGTTGCGGATGCGCTGCTCCGCAGTCGCCAATTCGCCGTCCATCACGCGGCCCCCGTCTTCTCGTCGCCGGGGAGCACGTATTCCGCTCCCTCCCACGGGCTCATGAAATCAAAGAGGCGATAATCCTGGACCAATGTCACCGGCTCGTAGACGACGCGCTTCTGCTCTTCGTCGTAGCGCACCTCGACATAGCCGGTGGTCGGAAAATCCTTCCGGAGCGGATAGCCGCGAAACCCGTAATCCGTAAGGATGCGGCGAAGATCGGGATGGCCGGAGAACATCACGCCATACATGTCGAACACTTCGCGCTCGAACCAGTCGGCCGACGGGTGAAGCTCGACGCAGGACGGGACGAACTCCTCCTCCGCCACGGAGAGGCGAAGCCGGATCCGCTGATTCTGCCGCATCGAAAGCAGATGATAGACCACCTCGAACCGCTTCTCGCGCTCGGGGTAATCGACCCCGCAGATATCGATCAGCGTCGTGAACTGGCAGGCGCCGTTGGTCTTCAGATATTCCAGCAACTCGAGAATCGAGCGAGGGGTCGTCGTCAGCGTCAACTCGCCGTTGACGACGGCGCTGGCCGTCACAAGATCGCCCTTCGCGGCCTCGATCAGGTCGCTGAGCTCGATGAGAGCTTCGCTCATGTCTCTCTCCTACCGGACGATGGTTCCAGTGCGGCGAATCTTCTTCTGCAATTGCAGAACGCCATAGAGCAGCGCCTCCGCCGTCGGCGGGCAGCCGGGAACATAGATATCGACCGGCACGACTCGGTCGCAGCCCCGCACGACCGAATAGCTGTAGTGGTAATAGCCGCCGCCATTCGCGCAGGAGCCCATCGAGATGACATAGCGCGGCTCCGGCATCTGGTCGTAGACCTTGCGGAGCGCGGGAGCCATCTTGTTCGTCAGCGTGCCGGCGACGATCATCACATCCGACTGCCGCGGGCTGGCCCGGGGCGCGAATCCGAACCGCTCGATATCGTAGCGCGGCATCGAGACCTGCATCATTTCGACGGCGCAGCAGGCCAGCCCGAAGGTCATCCAGAAGAGCGAGCCCGTGCGGGCCCAGTTCACCAGATCCTCCGCCGAGGTCAGCAGGTACCCTTTATCCGTCAACTCGTCGGACAGATTACCCGCGAGGACGTCCTTGTCGGCGCCCGCCTGGAGCGCCCCGGTGCTTACTGCCATTCCAGCGCCCCTTTCTTCCATTCATAGGCGAATCCGGTCGTCAGCACGCCAAGAAAGACGATCATCGACCAGAAGCCGAAATCGCCGATATCCTGAAGGCTGACCGCCCAAGGGAAAAGAAACGCGACCTCAAGATCGAAAATGATAAAGAGAATGGCGACGAGATAGAAGCGAACGTCGAATTTCATCCGCGCATCGTCGAAAGCGTTGAAGCCGCATTCATAGGCCGAGGTCTTTTCCGGATCGGGCCGCCTCACCGCAAGAACGACCGCCGCCAGCATAAGAACCAGACCGAGCCCGATCGCGACGCCGAGAAAAACGAGTATCGGCAGATACTCCCGCAAGAGATCGTCCATGGCGAGCCCCTTTTCCCAGCGCATCGTGCAGTGCAGCACATCTGCGGCCGTATCTACTCTCCCCCGGCCCATGGGTCAACAAAGTCCCGGCGCGGAACAGGCGGCGGACAGAGAGGCGAAAACGCCCCCGAGCGCCGCCCGGGTTCTCCACAAATCATTCATCTTCAAATGAAATTGGAGGAGGCGATGGCGCGGTTGACGGGACTCGAACCCGCGACCCCCGGCGTGACAGGCCGGTACTCTAACCAACTGAGCTACAACCGCTCGCCTCGTCCGGAGGGCGGTCACCCATCCGGTTGAGCGCGTTCTTAGAGAGCGGGTGAAGCCGCGTCAAGCCGCCAAAACCGGCCCTCATCGCGAAAGCGCTCCGGAAGCGCGAAAAGTGCGGCGCCGATCGGCTGGATTGGCGCGCCATCCGCGCCAACGCCCGCCTTTTTCGTCGACGCTCCACCCGGCCCGGGCAGGAGCGCCTTGCCGATGAGACAAGGAGCCTGGAGCCGAACAGGGGGCGCGGCGACCCTCGGCGCGCTTCGCAAGATATTCGATATGTTCAAGCGGGCCTGGTGGGCGGTGACGGGTTCGAACCGCCGACATCTTCGGTGTAAACGAAGCGCTCTACCAACTGAGCTAACCGCCCTCGGGCGACGACGTATCGGAGTTCGGAGCGAAAAGCAAAGCCCCCGCCGGCGAGGCCGGCGGGGGCGAAAACGTCGCAGCGATGAAACCCGCGCCGCAATCAGTGCGTGGCGACGCCGCCGGCCAGCGCGGGCTTCTGGGCGGCCAGCGCCGCCGCTTCCGCGGCCTCATCCCATTCGATCGGAACCGGCGCGCGGGTCAACGCGACGGCAAGCACGTCCGAGACGGTCTCCGCCGGCACGATCTCCAACCCGTTCTTCACATTGTCGGGAATATCGCGCAGGTCCTTCACGTTCTCCATCGGGATCACGACGGTTTCCACGCCGCCGCGAAGCGCCGCGAGCAACTTCTCCTTCAGGCCGCCGATCGGCAGCACATTGCCGCGCAGCGTCACCTCGCCGGTCATCGCGACATCGCGGCGCACCGGGATCCCCGTCAGCATCGACACGATGGCGGTCACCATGCCGACGCCGGCGGACGGGCCGTCCTTCGGCGTCGCGCCTTCAGGCACGTGAACGTGAATATCCATCTTCTCGAACTCGGTCGGCTTCACGCCGTACGAGACCGCCTGACTGCGGACATAGGACGCCGCGGCGTCGATCGATTCCTTCATCACGTCGCCCAGCTTGCCGGTGGTTTTCATCCGCCCCTTGCCAGGCAGTTTCAGAGCCTCGATCGACAGGAGATCGCCGCCGACCTCGGTCCAGGCGAGCCCCGTCACCACGCCGACCTGATCCTCTTTCTCGGCGAGGCCGAATCTGAACCGCTTCACGCCCAACATCTGATCCAGACGCTCCGGCGTCACGACGACGCTGGTCTCCGTCCCTTTCACGATCTCGGTCACCGCTTTGCGGCAAAGCTTCGCGATCTCACGCTCGAGGTTTCGCACGCCCGCCTCGCGGGTGTAGCCGCGGACGATCTCGTAGAGCGCGTCATCCGTCAGCTCGAATTCGCCCTTCTTGAGCCCATGGCCCTTCATCTGCTTGGGCAAAAGGTGGCGCTTCGCGATCTCGACCTTTTCATCTTCCGTGTAGCCCGAGAGCGGGATGATCTCCATCCGGTCAAGAAGCGGCCGCGGCATGTTGTAGGTGTTGGCCGTGGTCAGAAACATCACGTCGGACAGATCGTATTCGACCTCGAGATAGTGATCGACGAACGCGGAGTTCTGCTCCGGATCGAGAACCTCCAGCATCGCGGAAGCCGGATCTCCACGGAAATCCTGGCCCATCTTGTCGATCTCATCGAGCAGGATCAGCGGATTCGTGGTCTTGGCCTTCTTCATCGACTGGATGATCTTTCCAGGCATCGAGCCGATATAGGTGCGCCGATGACCGCGGATCTCCGCCTCGTCCCGGACGCCGCCGAGCGAGATATGGATGAACTCGCGCCCGGTGGCCTTCGCCACCGATTTGCCGAGCGAGGTCTTGCCGACGCCCGGAGGCCCGACGAGGCAGAGAATCGGCCCCTTGAGCTTCCGGCTTCGCTGCTGGACGGCGAGATACTCGACCATCCGCTCCTTCACCTTCTCGAGACCATAGTGATCGGCGTCGAGAATCGCCTCGGCGCGCTTCAGGTCCTTCTTCACCCGGCTGCGGACCCCCCAGGGGATCGACAACATCCAGTCGAGATAGTTGCGAACCACCGTCGCTTCGGCGGACATCGGGCTCATCTGGCGCAGCTTCTTCAGTTCGGCCAGCGCCTTTTCCTTCGCCTCTATCGACAGCTTGGTCGCTTCGATCCGCTCCAGATATTCGCTGGCGTCATCGCGCCCATCCTCTCCATCGCCGAGCTCGCGCTGGATCGCCTTCATCTGTTCGTTCAGATAATATTCGCGCTGCGTCTTCTCCATCTGGGATTTGACGCGGGTCTTGATCTTGCGCTCAACCTGAAGAACCGAGATCTCGCCCTGCATCAGGCCGTAGATCCGCTCCAGCCGCTTGGCGACGTCGGTTATCTCGAGAAGCGCCTGCTTCTCCGAAAGCTTGACCCCGAGATGCCCGGCGATCGTGTCGGCCAGCTTCGCTGGCTCCTCGATCTGCCCGACGGTGCCGACCGCCTCCTGAGGGACGTTCTTGTTCAGCTTCACATATCTTTCGAACTCGGCCGCGATGTTCCGGCTGAGCGCGTCGACCGCGTCCTGATCGCCGATCGTCTCCTCCAGCGGCGTCACACTGGCCTCGAAATACTCTTCACGATCCGTGAATGAATCGATGCGCGCGCGCGCCTTGCCTTCAACCAGAACCTTCACTGTGCCATCGGGCAGCTTCAGCAGCTGCAGCACATTCGCGATCGAGCCGATCTCATAGATCTCGTCGGAGCTCGGCTCATCCTCGGAGGGATCGCGCTGGGAGGCGAGCAAAATCTCCTTGCCTTCATTCATCACCGCTTCAAGCGCCAGCACGGATTTCTCGCGTCCGACGAAAAGCGGGACGATCATATGGGGGAACACGACGATATCGCGCAGCGGCAGGACAGGCAGCGTCATCGCCTCGACAGTGTGATCGGTCATATATCTGCTTTCTCGTTACGGCGAGCGAGCGCGACCCGCGAACGGCGTCGCGCTGGCTCCCTCATTCTCGGATTTGAAACAGAAATGGGCTGTGAAGGCGCCGATTTCAAGCCGCCCCCACCCGTCAGGCGCGAGTCAGGATGCGCTCGCCGACGTGTCTCCACGCTTCTTCTCCGCGTAGATCATCAGCGGCTGCGCGCCCTTGTCGATCACATCCTCGTTCACCACCACTTCCACGACGCCTTCAAGCGCGGGAAGGTCGAACATGGTGTCGAGAAGGACATTCTCCAGGATCGAACGGAGCCCGCGCGCGCCGGTCTTCCGGTCTATCGCCTTTCGCGCAACGGCCGAGAGAGCTTCCTCGGTGAAGGTGAGCTTGGAGCTCTCCATCTCGAAGAGCCGCTGATACTGCTTGATCAGCGCATTCTTCGGCTTGGAGAGAATCGTGACCAGCGCCGCCTCATCCAGATCCTGAAGCGTCGCGATCACCGGCAGACGGCCGACAAATTCGGGGATCAGACCGAATTTCAGCAGGTCCTCCGGCTCCAGCTCCATCAGCAGCTCGCCGGTCTTGCGCTCCTCCGCGACCTTCACATCCGCGCCGAAGCCCATGGCGGAGCCCTTGCCGCGCTGCGCGATGATCCGGTCGAGCCCGGAGAACGCGCCGCCGCAAATGAAAAGGATGTTCGTCGTGTCGACCTGCAGGAACTCCTGCTGGGGATGCTTGCGCCCGCCCTGCGGCGGCACGGAGGCGACCGTGCCTTCCATGATCTTCAGCAACGCCTGCTGGACGCCCTCGCCCGACACGTCGCGGGTGATCGAAGGATTGTCCGACTTGCGGCTGATCTTGTCGACCTCGTCGATATAGACGATGCCGCGCTGCGCCCGCTCCACATTGTAGTCCGCCGACTGGAGGAGCTTGAGGATGATATTCTCGACATCCTCGCCGACATACCCCGCCTCCGTCAGCGTGGTCGCGTCAGCCATGGTGAACGGCACATCGAGGATCCGCGCCAGCGTCTGCGCCAGCAGCGTCTTGCCGCAGCCCGTCGGACCGATCAGCAGGATGTTGGACTTCGCCAGCTCGACATCCCCGGATTTCCCCATGTGATTGAGGCGCTTGTAATGATTGTGAACCGCGACCGAGAGCACCCGCTTCGCGCGCTCCTGTCCGATCACATAATCATCCAGAACCTCGCAGATATCCTGCGGGCTCGGAACGCCGTCGGTTGATTTCACGAGGCCCGACTTTGTCTCCTCGCGGATGATGTCCATGCAAAGCTCGACGCATTCATCGCAGATGAAAACTGTCGGGCCCGCGATCAGCTTCCGCACCTCATGCTGGCTCTTGCCGCAGAAGGAGCAGTAAAGCGTATTCTTGGACTCGGTCCCTCCGGACTTGCTCATTCGGCTCTCCCGGCCCCGCGGGATGGGGCGTCAGATCATACCCAGCGGGATTTAACGAAGAATTGCAGTGATGACCCCATCGACCCCATTGTCGAATCTCGTAGTCCCTTAGTTGTGCATGGTCCTGAAACCCGGCGCAAGGGCGCCCACCATGCACATTGTCCCTCGCCGCGCGTTGGCGCCGAGGATCACGCCGCCTCTCCGGCGGGATCGCGGCTCTCGACGATCTCGTCGATGAGGCCCCAGGCTTTCGCCTTCTCGGCGGTCATGAAATTATCGCGATCCAGCGCTTTCTCGACGGTCTCATAGTCCTGCCCGCAGTGCTTCACATAGATATTGTTCAGCCGCTCCTTCAACTCCAGCACCTCGCGGGCGTGGATCTGGATATCGGAGGCCTGGCCCTGAAACCCGCCAGACGGCTGATGCACCATGATCCGGCTGTTCGGCAGAGAGAAGCGCATGTCCGCTGCGCCGGCCGCAAGAAGGAGCGACCCCATCGAAGCGGCCTGTCCGATGCAGAGCGTCGAGACCTTGGGCCGGATATACTGCATGGTGTCGTAGATCGAGAGGCCCGACGTCACCACGCCGCCAGGGCTGTTGATGTACATCGCGATCTCTTTCTTCGGATTCTCCGCCTCGAGAAACAGAAGCTGCGCGACGATCAGCGTCGACATCCCGTCATGCACCGGCCCGGAGACGAAAATGATCCGCTCCTTCAGCAGGCGTGAAAAAATATCGTATGCGCGCTCGCCGCGGGCCGTCTGCTCGACCACCATCGGCACGAGGGTGTTCATGTAAGTGTCGATCGGATCGTTCATCGAGGGGCCTCTTCATTTCTGTCGCGCAAGTCATATGGGCTCGGCGGACCTGCTTCAAGCGGCCGCCGCAGGAGCCAGCCCCGCCTCACGAGACAGGCGCCGCGGCGCCGGTCCCCCTGCGCAGGCATGGCGCCCGATCGCCGGGGCCGCGCGCGCGTACAGGAAGGCGCCGCCCCGCCCGCCAGATCGCTCGGCGGGCGGGGCGAGGCGCCGCTCCTATTTCTTTTCGTCTTTCTCTTCGCCGTCGCCGTCTTCCTCGTCGAGCTTCCGGACGGCCGCTTCCAGTTCGGCCTTGGTCACATCCTTCTCGGTCACATCGGCGAGTTCGACGATATAATCGACCACCTTGTCCTCGAAGATCGGCGCCCGCATCTGCTGCATCATCTGCGGGTTCTGGCGGACATAGTCGAAGAAGGCCTTCTCCTGCCCCGGCATCTGCTGCGCCTGGCGGAAGATCGCCTGGTTCAACTCTTCATCCGAGACCTCGATCTCGGCCTTCTTGCCGGTCTCGGCGAGGAAAAGGCCAAGCTTGACCCGGCGCTCGGCCATCGTCTTGTGCTCGTCGGTCGGCTCGACGTCCGGATGGTCGTGGCCCTGCTGATCGGGGTTTTCGTCATGCCAGAGCTGATGCGCGATCTGCTTGGCCTCGGCCTCCACCAGACCCTCCGGCAATTCGAACGAGACCGCCGCGTCCAGCGCGTCGAGAAGCTCCCGCTTCAGGAGCTGGCGAGCGGCGTTCTTGTATTCGCCGGCCAGCCGTTCGGCCATCTGCGTTTTCAGCGCCGCGAGATCTTCGATGCCGAATTTCTTCGCCAACTCATCATCGATCTCCGCCGGCGCCGGCGCCGCCACCGCTTTCACCGTGCAGGTGAAAACCGCGTCCTTGCCGGCCAGCGCCTCCACGCCATACGCCTCCGGGAAGGTGACCTCGACGGTCCTTTCCTCGCCGACCTTCGCGCCGACGAGCTGCTCTTCAAACCCCGGAATGAACTGACCGGAGCCAAGCACCAGCGGAAAATCCTCCGCCGCGCCGCCCTCGAACGCCTCGCCGTCGACCTTGCCGAGGAAGTCGAACGTCACCTGATCGCCGGTCTCGGCCGCCGCGCCCTCTTCGCGCGGCGTAAAGGATTGCGCCTGTTCGGCGAGATTCGCGATGGCCTCGTCGACCTCCGCATCCTCGACCTTCGCCGCAAGCCGCGTCAGCTTGATGGCGCTGAAATCGGTCTCGGGCACCTCCGGCAGCCGCTCGTATTTGACGGCGATATTCAGATCGTCGCCCTCTTCGAACTTCTCGTTCGTGATCGAGATCTCGGGCTGCTGCGACGGCGTGTCGCCGGACGCGTCGAAATGTGAACGCATCGCCTCGTTCACCGCTTCGTCGAGGATCTCGCCCATCAGGTTCTTCGCGAACATCTTTTTCAGGAGCGATTTCGGGGCCTTGCCCTTGCGAAATCCCTTCATCTGAAAATCGGCGCGGACCACGTCGATCTTCGCCTCCATCTTTTCCGCAAGATCGGCGGCGGGCACGATCATCGCGTACTCGCGTTTCAGGCCTTCGGCCAGCGTCTCGGTAACCTGCATTTCGTCCTCATCATCTCGCACGGTGGAGGCCGGCGCAAAAAGTGGTGCGGGCGGAGGGACTTGAACCCCCACGCCTTGCGGCACGAGAACCTAAATCTCGCGTGTCTACCAGTTCCACCACGCCCGCCCAAGGGCGAGCGCCCCGCGGGCGGTATGCCCTGCGAAGGCGGCCGCCCCTTGGAAACCGGCGCTTCCATAACAGAGGGACTTCAGCGGCGCGAGAGGAAAGTGCGAGGGGCGCGGCCCCGCGAGCGCGCCGGCGGCCTGATTCATGGCCGCGAGCGGCGGCGAGCGCCTGCGCGCATCTCGTCCGCCGCCCGTCCGGATGTCAGGAAGGAGAAAGGGCGCTCCGAGAGACCGCCGCCGGAGCGCCCGCCGACGTCAGTAGATATACCGGATCTGCTCGGTCCAGAACCGCTCCATGCCTCGCAGATTCTGAATCATGCTCTGCATCGCGTCATCGCCGAAATTCTTGCGGCTCATCAGCAATTCCGCGTGATTCTCAAACAGCGCGCCTACGATCTCGCGCACCTTGAGGCCTTCCTCGGTCAATCTGATTCGCACCGCGCGGCGATCGATCTCGCAACGCTGATGATGCATGTAGCCGCCATCCACCAGCTTCTTGAGATTGTAGGAGACGTTCGACCCCTGATAGTAGCCGCGGCTTTTCAGCTCGCCCGCCGTCACCTCGTTCTCGCCGATATTGTAAAGCAGGAGCGCCTGCACGCTGTTGATGTCGAGCCGCCCGAGGCGTTCGAACTCGTCCTTGATCACATCGAGAAGAAGCCGGTGAAGCCGCTCGATCAGCGCCAGCGCTTCGACATATGTCGGGACGGTCGCCCCAGGATCGTCCTCGAAATCCGAAGCCTCGACCCGCTTGTGGATACTCATCCGTTCGTCTCCCTAGACTCCATTCAGGGGAGAGAATCGCCATAAAGAGCGAACACCCGGTTAATTGGGCGCAGGTTTATCGCTGAATACCGTGAAATCCGGCGATAATCGCAATGATCGGCTCATGCGCGGCCGGCGTCGGCGCCGCGGCGCCGATCCAGCGATAGAGATCCTGGTCGTTTTCGTCGAGCAACGCCTCGTAGGCCGCCAGTTCGGCCGCCTCCAGAGCGCCAAGGCGCGCATCGGCGAAGCGGCCGAGAATCAAATCCATCTCTCTCATGCCGCGGCGCCAACTGCGCATCGACAGGCGGCGAAGACGAGTCTCCATCGGCTCTTCCCGGACCGCCGTCATCGCCGCCCTACCCGATCAGCGCGGCTCGCAGCCGCGCCTCCAGCCGGACGAACCGGTCGGCGAGACGCCGCTGCTCGACGCGGAGCGCGGCGAACTCGGCCAGAACGCCCACCGCTTCCGGCGTCGTCGGCGCCGCCGGCGCGGCGCCTGGTCCATCGCCTTCGCCGGTCATCAGCCAGATCAACGAGACGTTGAGAACGCCCGCGAGCATCTGCATCCGGTTGGAGCGCGGTTCGGACTGATCGTTCTCCCATGAGAAAATGGTCGCGCGCCGGACGCCCAGCCGCCAGGCCAACTGCTCCGGCGAAAGCCCGAACGCCTCACGCGCGGCGGTCAACCGGTCTCCGAAGGTCGCATGCGCGTCGCCATATTCGATCACGGCGTCGGATGAAGGGGCGGGATTCTCGGTCAGGGTTTCGCTATTGTCGGTATAGGTCATGATCGATACCTAGCGCATCCACGGTCGGAATTTTATCGGCAGATTGTCGCGCAGCGGGCCGACGCCAAAGGATCCGGAGCCGAGATGAGCCTCAATCTTCTTCACGCCAACGACGCGCCCGGCGTCGACGCGCCGTCATGGTACGCCGCGACGGCGGCGGCGCGCGCCGATCATCCGCCGCTGAAGGGCCGGACGAAGGCCGATATCTGCGTCGTCGGCGGCGGCTACACGGGCCTCTCCGCGGCGCTGCATCTGGCGGAGAGGGGATTCGACGTCGTTCTCCTCGACGCCCACCGCGTCGGCTGGGGCGCGTCGGGGCGAAACGGCGGGCAGGTCGGCTCCGGGCAGCGCCTTGGCCAGCGGGATCTGGAGGCGCTTCTCGGCCGCGCCCACGCCGACCAGCTCTGGGCTCTCGCCGAGGAGGCGAAAGCCCTGGTCAAGGCGTTGATCCGGCGCCACGCGATCGCCTGCTCCCTTCGCCCCGGCCTGATCCACGCCGCGCACCGCGCCCGGCTCGCGCCCGCGCTGCGGCGGGAGAGCGCGCATCTTGCGGCGCGCTATGGCCACCAAACCGAGTATCTCGATCGGGACGCGCTCCACGCGCTCGTCGGCAGCCCCGCCTACCATGCCGGTCTGATCGATCCCGGCGCCGCGCATCTCCACCCGCTGAATTACGCGCTCGGCCTCGCGCGCGCCGCCGCCGCCGCCGGCGTGCGCATCCACGAAAACAGCGAAGCGGTCAGCATCGAGGACCAAACCCGGCCTCTTGTGCGGACCGCGGACGGCGTGGTCGAGGCGGATCAGGCGATCCTCGCCTGCAACGGCTATCTTGGCGGGCTCGCGCCCGATATCGCCGCGCGCGTGATGCCGATCAACAATTTCATCATCGCGACCGAGCCCCTGACGCCTGAGCGCGCCCGCAGCCTGATCGCCAACGACATGGCCGTCGCCGATACGAAATTCGTGGTGAACTATTATCGCCTCTCCCCCGACCGAAGATTGCTGTTCGGGGGCGGAGAAAGCTACGGGTACCGGTTTCCGTCCGATATCAAGGCCTTCGTCCGGACCAGAATGCTGAAGATCTACCCTCAGCTTCGCGACGCGCGGATCGACTTCGGATGGGGGGGCACGCTCGCGATCACCAGGAACCGGATGCCGCATCTGGCGCGGAGCGGAGCGGCTATCCTCTCCGCTTCCGGCTATTCCGGACATGGCGTCGCGATGGCGACGCTCGCCGGCGCGCTGGCGGCGGAGGCGGCGGCGGGACAGGCGGAGCGCTTCGACATCTTCGCCTCCGTCCCTTCCCCGCGCTTCCCCGGCGGCGGCCGGCTCCGCTGGCCGCTCCTCGCGCTGGCCATGCTCTGGTATCGGTTGAGGGACCGGCTCTAGGCGCGGCGCGCTCCGGCGCGCTTTGCGGGCCGCGTCAAAAAGAAAAGGCCCGGCGCAAAGCCGGGCCCGTTCGCATCTTCGGTGACGCGGTTCAGCGCTTGGAGAACTGGAAGCTCCGCCGCGCCTTCCGGCGACCATATTTCTTCCGCTCGACCACGCGGCTGTCGCGGGTGAGAAAGCCCGCCGCCTTCAGCGCGGTGCGGAGCGACGGGTCATAGAGGCTGAGCGCCTTGGCGACGCCGTGCTTCACCGCGCCGGCCTGGCCTGAAAGCCCTCCGCCCTTCACAGTCGCCTTCACGTCGAACTGACCGTCGACATTGGCGACGGAGAACGCCTGCTTCAGCACCATCTGAAGCACCGGACGGGCGAAATACGCCTCCATCTCCTTGCCGTTCACCACGACCTTGCCGGAGCCGGGCCGCACCCAGACGCGCGCGACCGCATCCTTCCGCTTTCCGGTCGCATAGGAGCGGCCAAGCGCGTCCCGGACCGGCTCGCGCGGGGTCGCGGCTTCGGCGGCGACGCCGCCGGACGCGTCAACCGCATCCTTCAGATCGTCAAGCGATTTGATCTCTTCAGCCATGCTCATGCGCTCCGGGTGTTCTTCTTGTTCATCGACCGAACGTCCAGCGCCTCCGGCGCCTGCGCCTCGTGCGGGTGGCTCTCGCCGGCGTAGATCCGGAGGTTGCCAAGCTGCTTGCGGGTCAACGGCCCGCCCGGCATCATCCGCGAGACCGCCTTCTCGAGCACCCGCTCGGGATGCGCGCCGTCGAGGATCTGCGCGGCGGTGCGCGACTTGATCCCGCCCGGATAGCCGGTGTGCCGGTAATAGACCTTGTCGGCGCGCTTGTTCCCGGTCATCTGCACCTTGCCGGCGTTGATGACGATCACATTGTCGCCCATGTCCATATGCGGCGTGAAGGTCGCCTTGTGCTTGCCGCGGAGCCGCATGGCGATGATCGAGGCGAGCCGGCCGAGGACGACGCCGGTGGCGTCGACGATCACCCATTTCTTCTCGATATCGGCCGGTTTGGCGCTGTATGTTTTCATAACCTGTCCATCCATCGGGCCTGCGCGCCCTGCGACGCGAAACTGATGGGGTCTTTTAGTGATTCCACCGCAGATGTCAACGACGCAGACGCCAATTTACACTATATAGAACAATGAGTTGTCGATGGGGTTATATAATACCCCATCAAACGGCGGCGCTTCTCGGGATCGCGTAGGTCAGCGTCGCGTGCGCGACCGGCTTCTCCTGCCCCTCGGACCAGAGCAGCGCGTCCCCGGTCGCCAGGGTTCGGCCGAGCTTGAGGATCCGCGCTTCGCAGATCAGCGCGGTCGGCGCCGGCTTGTTGAGAAAGTTGATCGCCGCGCCGGACGTGACGGTGAGCGGCTGGCGGCCGATCATCGCGAGCACAGCCACATAGAAGGCGCAATCCGCCATCTCGAACATCGCCGGGCCGGAAACGGTGCCGCCCGGCCGGATGTCGTTCGGGCCGGTCTCGCGGCGCATGATCACGCGCATCGGTGAAAGCTCGCGCACGCTGAACCGGCCCCTCACGGCCGGAAACACCGATTCAAGAAAGCTGAACACCTCTTCAGCGTTCAGTTTCAGCTGCAATTCGCTCATCCTCGCCACTCCGCTGTCCCGCCCTCAACACCTAAACCGAGGCGCGCGCGTCGCGCCAGCCCTCGGTCGGGACCGCAGAGGCTGTCGATCGCGATGATCGGCGTCGGCGGCGCCCCTGTCGCAAGCCGCTCCTGGCGAGTCGAATTCCGCCACCGGCCGAAGGCCCCGCTGGGCCTTCGGCCTGAAAAAGGGGATTCGGGGGCTGGCGGCGGCGGCTCCGGCCGCCGCCCGTCATCCGCTCAGAGATCGCCCCGCGAGAGCGCGCCCGCCAGATGATCCGCCTGCCGGATCGCCAGCGAGACGATTGTGAGCGTCGGGTTCTCCGCCCCGCTGCTGGTGAACTGGGAGCCGTCCGAGACGAAGAGATTGGCGACATCGTGGCTCCGCCCCCATTTGTCGACCACGCCGTCGCGCGCTTTCTCCGACATCCGGTTGGTGCCCATATTGTGGGTCGAGGGATAGGGCGGGGTCGGCAAGATCCGCGTCGCGCCGACCGCGTCATAGATCGCCGCGCCCTGCTTGTAGCCGTGCGCGCGCATGGCGCGGTCGTTCGGGTGATCGTCGTAATGAACGTCGGCGACCGGCAGGCCGAACTGATCCTTCACGTCATGGTTGAGCGTCACCCGGTTCGTCTCCTGCGGCAGATCCTCGCCGACGATCCACATGCCGGCCATGTTCTCGTAACTGTCGATTGCGGTCGTGAACTCGCGCCCCCACGCGCCTGGATTGAGGAACGCCGCCATGAACGGCAGGCCGAGTGAAATCGTCTCGAACTCATAGCCGCCGACGAACCCGCGCGAGGGATCGTGGCGCGCCTCGTCCTGAACGATGCCGGCCATCGTCGTGCCGCGCCACATCCTCACCGGCTTGTCGAACACGCCGTAGACCGAGGCGGTCATGTGCCGCATGTAGTTGCGCCCGACCTGCCCGGAGGAGTTGGCCAGCCCGTCCGGATACATGGAGCTGGCGGAATTCAGCAGAAGCCGCGGCGATTCAATCGAATTTCCGGCGACGCAGACCACCCGCGCCATCTGCTTCCGTTCGGTTCCGTCCGCGGCGGCGTAGACGACGCCGTTGACCTTGCCGTCCGGCCCGTGCTCGATGCGAAGCGCCTGGCACCGCTCGCGCACCTCCAGGTTTCCCGTGGCCTCGCCGCGCGGAATGTCCGTGTAGGCGGCGGACCATTTCGCCCCGAACTTGCACCCCTGAAAACAGAACCCGACCTGCTGGCAGGCTGGCCGGTCGTCATTTTCGATGGAGTTGATCGCCATGCGGCCGGTATGCACCTGCCGGTAGCCGAGCGCCTTGGCGCCCGCTTCCATCACCTTGAAATTGTTGTTTCCCGGCAATCCCGGCCAGTCGTTTGTGCGGGTCACGCGCAGCTTTTTCTCGGCCTTGTCATACCAGGGGGCCATCTCCTCGCTGTCGATCGGCCAATCGATGAGGTTCGCGCCCGGAATGTCTCCATAAGCCGTCTTCGCCTTCCACTCGTGCTCCTGAAGTCGGAGAGAGGCGCCGGCCCAGTGGATGCTGGTCCCGCCGACCGCCTTCACGATCCAGGCGGGAAGGCCGGAGAAGTCCTTCGCCACCCGCCACTCGCCCGACGTGGTGCGCGGATCGGTCCAGGCGAGCTGACCGAAGCTTTCCCACTCGTCATTGATGTAGTCATCGGGAAGATACCGCCCCCCCGCCTCCAGCGCGACGACCGAGACGCCCTTCTGCGCGAGTTCATTCGCGAGAACGCCGCCCCCCGAGCCCGTGCCGACGATGACGACGACGCTGTCGTCCTTCAGATCAAATGGCGCAGCCATGACCGTTCCTCCTCCTTGTTCCGGCTCAAAGCCAGTTGATGTCGTCGAACCCGCGATCGATGTAGCCGCCCTTCGAATAGGACTCGCCCTCATAACCGAAGACCGGCCACACCGCCTTCTGGTTGTAGAGGCCGGTGATCAGGCCGCCGCGGATCTTCTGAAAGAACGGGCTGTTCTCCATCGTCCGGAGAATGTCGGCGCGCTCGCGCTCCCACCCGACGGAGAGATAGTCGGCGTGGCCTGCGCCCTGCGCGGCCGCGTCCAGCCCGGCGATTCCGATCTCGATGTCAGGCGCCGCCTCCGCCGTGTCATGGCCTTTGACCGCCACGGCGTAAAATTCGTCGCCCACCTTGTCGTGCGGATAGATATCGCGCGCCATCTGGATCAGCGTCGCCATCGTTTTCGGCTTCAGCGTCGTCGTCTCCATCGCCCACGCCGCGTCGCTCCCAGCGACGAATCCCGGGCCGATGACGAAAACGGCGCCCGCCGCCGCGCTTCGCGCGAGCAGGCCGCGGCGGGTCAATCCCACTTCGCTGGACAGGCTGGTCATGGCGTATCTTCCCCTTTCATTGAGTTCATTATCGGCGCCCCGCCGCGAGATCATTTGAACCTCCCGGAGCGCTCCAGCACTTCAATCTCGTATCCGTCCGGGTCGGCGATGAAGAAGAAACGCCCGACCAGCTCGCCGTCCGGGGCGAACTCGACAAGCTTGCGGGGGTTCAGCCCCGCCGCCGTCAACCGCGCATGTTCGGCCTCCAGATCGTCGACCGAAACCGCGAGATGGCCGTAGCCGTCGCCCAGATCATAGGGTTCGCGCCGGTCCTTGTTGACCGTCAGCTCCAACTCGAACGCCGTTTCGGCGTTGCTGAGATAAACGAGCGTGAATGTTTCGAAATCCAGCCGGTCTGCGATCTCCAGCCCGAAAGCCGTGCGATAGAAACCGACTGCGCGCGCTTCGTCGAGCACGCGGATCATGCTATGAATGGCCTTGGCCATACAGCCTCCCCCGCATTGATTGCGTCAGGGGAGAATTAAATGGCGTTCCCGCCACCTCCGGGTGTTATCCCGCTACCACATCCCTCCGGGATGCGCCGCGCTCATTCCGCCGCGATCATCACGTCTCGCGGCGCTGTCGTCCGCTCCATGTAGATCAGGCAGGAGCACCGCAGCAGCGACGAGAAATTCTCTGGCTCGCCGCGCCGCTCCAGAACCTCCGAATGAAGCCTGGAGACGAAAGCCGGCGTCGAGAGCCCCTCTCCGGCCGCGATCTCGTCAATGATCCGCCAGAACGCGTTTTCAAGGCGAACGCTTGTGCACTGGCCGTTCAGACGCATGCTTCGGGTTTCGTTCCGGTAACGGGCGGGCTCCTGACCGGCGAAGATATTACACATTCCGCTTCCTCCGCGTATGCCCGGATCGGCATTCGCGTCCCGATCCGATGCGCTCGGGTGGCTCCGAGGAAGCCACCCTACGCCTTTTCCGCCAGTCGCGCAGGATTCCGGTGGGCTCAGGCGACCTTTTCGGCGCTCACGTCCCAGAAGATCCCGGCCATGCAGCGAACCGCATCGCGCGAGACCGTCTTCAGCACATGCTCGTCCGGCGCGTGCTGCGAGCAGGCCCGATAGCTGTGCGGGATCCAGATGGTCGGCAGGCCGAGAATGTCGGTGAAGCTGTCATTCGGGAGCGAGCCCGCGAGATTCGGCAGCACATGAGGCGCCTTGCCACTGGTCCGCTCGAGCGACTTCGCGGTGAAGCGGGCCCAGGGATGGTTCGGATCCAGCCGCGTCGCCTTGAAGAACAGCCGATCGGCGGGCGAGATCTCGACCATCCCGAACCCCTCCCGGTCCAGATGGCGGCGGAGCGCCGGCAGGATGTCGTCCGGCTCGGTGCCGACGACATAGCGCAACTGACAGGTCGCACGGGCGGTGGCCGAGATCGCGTTGACCGGCGCCGCGGGGACGCCGCTCGTCATCGCCAGAACCGCAAAGCTGTTCCAGCCATAGAGCCGTTCGGCCGGGGTCAGGTCCGGCTCGCCCCAATCCGGGTCGATCGCGGGGCCATCGCTCACCTCGACCGGCAGATCTTTCAGCGCGGCGCGGATCTCGGGCGTGAGACTGGTCGGGCGCCATTCGGGGATCCGGATCGAGCCGCGTCGGTCCACGATCGTCGCCAGCGCATGGGCGAGGATCGTCGCCGGGTCCGCGAGCAGACCGCCCCAGTTGCCGGAATGGTGCGCGCCCTCGCGAAGATCGACCACAAGATCGAAATTCACGCCGCCGCGCGAGCCCATGAAAAACGTCGGCGTGTCAGGCTGAAGACGCGGGCCGTCGGAGGCGATCAGCACATCCGCCTTCAGCAGATCCTTTTCCGCCTCGAAGAATTCGGCGAGGCCGCAGGAGCCGACCTCCTCCGACATCTCGATCACGATCTTGGCGTTGAAGCCGAGCGCGCCGCGTTCCGCCAGCACCGCCTCGAGCGCGGCGATGTTGATCAGATGCTGGCCCTTGTTGTCCGCCGTGCCGCGGCCATAGAGCCGGTCGCCCTCCTCCACCAGCTTGAACGGGTGCAATCCCTCGCGCCACTGGTCGGTCTGGGCGCGGATCACGTCGCCATGGCCGTAGGTCAGGACGGTCGGCAGGGCCGCGTCCTCGATCCGGACGCCGACGAGGAACGGGCCGCCGCGCGGATCGGTGTTTTCATGCCGGGAGAGTTCGAACCCCATCGCCTTCAGCCGAGGCGCCATCGCCTCGTCGAGATAGCGCGAAAGTTCGGCCTTCTGCGCCGGATTCTGGCTCTCGGTTTCGTAGGCGACGAGGCGAGAAAGCTCGCTCTGAAACGCGCCGCTGTCGAACCAGTCGGATGCGCGCTGAATCGCGCCTTCGCGGGATGCTTCGGTCATGTCTTCCCTCCCATGCAGGGTCATCGGCTATTTACAATCACAGCCCGGCCCCAGCGCTGGCGGCGGCCTTACGCCCGGCGCGCCCGCCTCTCGCGGCGGCGCGGTCTCAGTTGGCGGGCTCGGGTCCGTAGAGGTGGCACTCGACCATACCCTTCTCGTCCTCGATCGGGCGCGGCGCGACGGTGCGGCATACCGGCATTATCTTGGGGCATCGGGGATGGAAATGGCAGCCGGGAGGCGGCGCGACCGGATCAGGGTAATCGGCGCCGAGATGCGTCTCCGGCACGCCGAGCGACGGGTCCGGGGTCAGCACGGAGGCCAGCAGGGCTTCGGTGTAAGGATGGCGGGGAGTGTCGAACAGCGCGTCCACCCTGGTCTCCTCGACGATCCGGCCGAGATACATCACCGCCACCCGGCTCGCCAGATGCTCGACCACGGCGAGATTGTGACTGATGAAGAGGTAGGTCAGCCCCAATTCGCGCCGGAGTTCGGTCAAAAGGTTCAGGATTTGCGACTGCACCGAGACGTCCAGCGCCGAGGTCGGCTCGTCGCAGATCACGATCTCGGGGCGCATCACCAGCGCGCGGGCGATGGCGACGCGCTGGCGTTGGCCGCCGGACATCTGGCTCGGATAGGTGTCCATCACCCGGGCCGGCAGGCCGACGATGTCCAGGATCTCCCGAACCGCCTTGTCCTGGCTGGCGGCGTCGCCCACCCCGTGGACCCTGAGCGGAAGCGAGATGATGTCGGCGATGCTCTTGCGCGGGTTCAGCGATGAATACGGATCCTGAAAGATCGGCTGGATGCGGCGGGCGAGCTTGCGCCGGTCCTGCCCGATCAGCGCTTCGCCATCGACGAGGACCTCGCCCGACGTCGGCTGTTCGAGGCCCAGCAGCACCTTGGCGAGCGTGGACTTGCCGCAGCCGGACTCCCCGACAAGGCCGAGCACCTCGCCCTTCTCGACCTTCAGCGAGACGCCGTTCACCGCGTGAAGCGGCTTCGACTTCGCGAACATCCCCTGCTTGACCCGGTAGGTCTTCGTGACGTTGCGAAGCTCGAGGGCCGGCGCGGTCATACTGTCGCCTCCGCCGGCTTGCGGCCGGTCTCATGAACGCACCGAAACGCGTGATCGCCCATCCTGCGAAGCGGGATCGCGCCGGCGCAGGCCGCGACCGCCTCAGGGCAGCGCGTGCGGAACGGGCAGCCCGAGACCTCGCCGATCAGGCTCGGCACGATCCCCGGAATGGCGCCGAGCATCGAGCCGCGCTCGTTCTTGCCCGGCACCGGTATGCAGTTCAGCAATCCGCGCGTGTAAGGATGGGTCGGCGTGTTGAAGACTTCCATGGCCGTGCCGGTCTCCATCAGTCCGCCGGCGTACATCACCGCCACATTGTCGGTGACGCGCGCGACGACGCCGAGATCATGGGTGATGAGAATCATCGCCATGTTCATCTCCCGGCCGAGATCGGCGAGCAGCCGCAGGATCTGCGCCTGAATGGTCACGTCCAGCGCCGTGGTCGGCTCGTCCGCGATGATCAGCTCAGGCTCGCACATCAGCGCCATCGCGATCATCACCCGCTGGCGAAGCCCGCCCGAAAGCTGATGCGGATATTGCGAGAGGCGGCTTTCCGCGCCAGTGATGCCGACCTTTCCGAGCAGTTCCACCGCGCGCGCGCGCGCCGCGCTCTTGCCGACGTTGCGATGCAGCAGCAGCGCCTCCGTCAACTGGTCGCCGATGGTGAACGCGGGATTGAGCGAGCTCATCGGCTCCTGAAAGATCATCGCCATCCGGTCGCCGCGAAGGCGGCGCATCTCCCGCCGGCCGATCTTGAGGAGGTCGATTCCGTCGAACTCCATCCGGTCCGCCCGCCGCTCGATTCCATTGCCGAGCAGCCCCATCAGCGCGAGAGAAGTCAGCGACTTGCCCGAGCCGCTTTCGCCGACGATGCTGAGGGTCTCGCCGCGCCTCAGATCGAAATCCACGTCGCGCACGGCGTGGAGCACGCCGCCGCCGACCGGAATGTCGACGGTCAGGTTCCTGACGGAAAGGATGGGGTCGGAGTCGCTCCGGGCGGTTTCGGTCATACGCGCTTCAACTCCGGTTTTCAGGCGCGGTCACATCGCGCAGCCCGTCGCCCATCAGGTTGATCGCGAGCACCAGGGCGAACAGCAAGGCGCCCGGGATCATCACCAGCCACGGCTCGAACAACATCATGTCCTTGCCCTCGGAGACCATCAGCCCCCAGCTCGGCGTCGGCGGCTGAACGCCGAGGCCGAGAAAGGAGAGCGCCGCCTCCAGCAGGATCGCGTGCGCCATCTCCAGCGTCACCACCACGATCAGGTTGTTGAGGATGTTCGGCATGATCTCGGTCATGATGATCCGAGTGGTGGAGCAGCCGATCGCCCGCGCCGCCGCCACATATTCGCGCCGGCGCACCTGGCGGACCGAGGCGCGCATCACCACCGCGAACCGATCCCAGAGCAGGAGCCCGAGCACGCCGATCACCACGTTCAGCGACCCGCCTAGAACCGCGACCACCGCGAGCGCGACCAGAACCACCGGCATGGCGAGGCGGACATTGATCATGAAGGTCACGACCGTATCGACCTTGCCGCCGAAAAAGCCCGCCGCGACGCCCATCGCCGTTCCGATCACACCGGAGATCAACGCCGCGACCGTGCCGATCAGAAGCGAGATGCGGGCGCCGTAGACGAGGCGCGCGAGATAGTCGCGGCCGAGACGATCCGTGCCGAGCGGATGGTTCCAGTCGCCGCCGAGGAACGCCGGCGGCTGCATGCGCGCCATCAGATCCTGCGTATAGGGGTCATGCTGCGTGAGAAACGGCGCGAAGACCGCGATGAGAAGCAGCAGGATCAGCACGGACACGCCGATCAGCAATCCCTGATGGCCGAAGATCCGCTTCCGGAGCATCTGACCCGGCGTCGGGCCCTGGATCTCGTCGAGGAGAGGGTCATGGTCGAAGAGGCCGTCGGGTGCGCGCGTCATGTCAAGCCGCCCTCATCCGCGGGTCGAGCCACGCGTTCAGAACATCGGAAAGGAACGTGAAGACGATGTAGAACAGTGAGAAGATCAGGATCAACGCCTGCACGGTCGGCAGGTCGTTTCGCCCGATGGACTCCCACGCCAGATAGCCCGCGCCATGCAGGGCGAACACCGTCTCGGTCACGATCGAGCCGCCCAGCATGAAGCCCATCTGCACCGCGGCGAGCGACACGACCGGGATGATCGCGTTGCGGAGCGCATGTTTGAACATCACCCGCATCTCGCCCGCGCCTTTCGCCCGCGCGGTGCGGATATAGTCGGAGGAGAGCACCTCCAGCATCCCCGCGCGCGTGAGCCGCATGATCGCCGGCATCGCGTAATAGCCGAGAACGATGGTCGGCATGATGAACTTGATCAGACTGTCCGAGCCCGAAGGCGGCAGCCAGCCGAGCTTGATCGAGAAGACCACGATCAGGATCAACCCGAACCAGAAGCTCGGCATCGCCTGCCCCATGACCGAAAGAAAGAGAGAACCCCGGTCGATCAGCGAATTGGGCTTCATCGCCGATAGCACGCCGAGCGGCACCGCCGTGAACAGCGCGAAGAGCATGCCGTAGACCCCGAGCCGCATCGTCACCGACAGCCGATCGGCGATCAGCGAGGCCACCGGCAGCTTGAAATAGTAGCTCTCGCCGAAATCCCCCTGAAGGGCGCTGGAGAGCCAGTCCCAGTACTGAACCGTGATGGGGCGGTCGAAGCCGTACAATATGCGGATCGCCTCGACATCCTGATCCGTCGCCGACTCTCCCGCGATCGCCGAGGCCGGATCGCCGGAAAGAAACAGCAGGCTGAAGCTGATCATGGACACGGTCAGCGCCACCAGCGCCGCCAGCCCCAGACGTTTCAGTATGAAAATAAGCACCGGCGTTTCTTCCTCAGCGGTTCCATCGACCGGGCCGAAATCCCTGGAAGGGCGGCCCGGCCGAGTTCGCGGTCAGGTCAGTTCCACTTCATCGTCGTGAAGCGGAGCACCTCGTCGGAGGTGGGCGTGTAGAGGACGTCCTTCGAATACACATAGTTGGTGTTGTAGGTGAACATCGGAGCCCAATACGCTTGATCCGAAATCCGTTTCAAGGCCTTGGAGTAATATTCCTTGCGCACCTCGGGATCGGTCGAGCTGTCGGCGACGTCGAGCCAATCCCTCACCTGCTCGTCCCGCGCGTCGTCCAGCGAACCGAACTTGAAGAACTGCGATGTGGACGCGGACGTATCGTTGATCGAGAAGCTGCCCCAGGTCATGAACGCGATCGGCGAGCCCTCTTTCATCCGCATCTCGCGCAGCGCCGAATACTGCAGCACCTTGAAGTCGGTCCGGATGCCGACCGCGTTCAGATAGTTCGCGATCGCCTCGCCATAGTCCCGGTTGCGATAGGAATAGAATTCCGTGGTGAACCCATCGGGATAGCCCGCCTCGGCCAGAAGCTGCTTCGCCTTTTCCGGGTTGTACTCGTATTGAACCAGGTCCTGCTCGCACCCGAACTGACTTGGCGTGCAGGCCGAATAGACCACCTTCGACTTGCCCTTCAGCAGCGCGTTCACCATCTCCTCGCGGTTGAGCGCGTAGTTGACCGCCTGCCGGACCTTCAGTTTGGTGAACGGGTTGCCTTCGCCGGTGCGCCCGGCGGCGTCCAGCGTCAGATAGCCGATGCGCATCGTGCTCTCGTTGGCGACGGTGAACCGGTCCATCTTCGCGAGCTGCTCAGCCTGATCGGCGGGAACCTGCCAGATCAGATCGAGCGTGCCGCCGAAAAGCTCCGCCATCTGCGTGTTCACATCGGGAATGGTGCGAATGTCGATCTTTCCGATCGAGGGCTGGCCCTTCGGGCTGTCATGATAATTCTCGTACTTCTCCAGCACGAAATGCTGACCGGGGGTCACCGACACCACCTTGTAGGGGCCGGTGCCGACCGGCTTCAGCCCCATGCCGGAGGGGCCGGCCTCGGCGTAGTATTCGTTCGGGTACATCGAAACCGGGCCCGAAAGATATTCGATCGCCGCCGGAAACGGCGCCTTCAGATGCAGCCGCACGGTGTACTGATCGATCTTCTCGCCCGATTCCAGCCAGTTGACGTTGCGCTGTGTCTTGACCCCGTTTTTCGGGTCGGCGATGAAATTGACCGTGTAGACCACATCGTCGGCGTCGAACGGCTCGCCATTGTGGAAGGTCACGCCCTCCCGGAGGGTCAACTCCAGCGTCTTGTCGTCGATCCACTTCCACGATGTGGCGAGATTGCCCTTGTATTCGTTGGTCTCCGGGTCGCGATACAGCAGCCCATCCCAGACCGCGCGTTGCAGGACGACGCCCTCGCGCGCGGAATTGAAGTAGCTGTCCACATTCTCCAATTCCTTGGTGTACGCCACATTGAGCGTGTCATTCGCCTTGTCGGCGAAAGCCGGGGCCGGCGCCGCGAGCAGCGCAGCGGCGGCGCATGCGATCATCGTCTGTTTCATGAGACCTCCATCAGTCGTCTTGCATAATTGCAGACCAGCCTGACCACAGATTTCACCTGCGCCGGCCTCTGCGCCGTATCTCTCGCACGGCTTATCCTACGGATGACATGAACGCCTCCGGGCCGGCCCCGGTCAAGTGCGAACTCTGAAATAAAGGCGCGCGGGGCCGGCGATCCGGCCCCGCGCAGGGTCACATTACTTCCATTTCATCGTCGTGAAGCGAAGAACTTCGTCAGGCGTCGGCGTGTAGTCGATGTCCTTCGAGTAGACATAAGCGGTGTTGTAGGAGAACATCGGCGCCCAATACGCCTGCTCCGCGATCCGCTTCAACGCCTTGGAGTAGTTCTCCTTGCGCACCTCCGGGTCGGTCGAGACGTCGGCGATGTCGAGCCACGCCTTCACTTGCTCGTCCCTCGCATCGTCCATCTGACCAAGTTTGAAGAACTGCGAGGTGGAGGCGGAGGTGTCGTTGATCGAATAGCTGCCCCAGGTCAGGAACGAAATCGGCGAGTCGCCCTTCATCTGAAGGTCGCGGAGGGCGGGGTATTGCAGCATGTTGAGATCCGCCTTGATGCCGACCTCGCTCAGATAGTGCAGGACCGCCTCGATCACGTCCCGATCGCGATAAGCGTAGAAGTTGGTCGTGAAGCCGTCGGGGTATCCCGCCTCGGCCAGAAGCGCCTTCGCCTTTTCCGGGTTGTACTCATATTTCATCACATCCTGCTCGCAGCCGAACTGGCTGGGAAAGCAGGTCGTGTTGATCACGAGAGATTCGCCCTTCACCAGCGCGGTCACCAGCTCCTCGCGATTGATCGCGTGGTTGACCGCCTGCCGAACCTTCTGCTTGGTGAACGGGTTGTCTTCGCCGCTCCGTCCGGCGGCGTCCATCGTCAGATAGGCGATGCGCATCGCGCTCGCATTGGCGACGGTGAACCTGCCGGTCGCGGCGAGCTTGTCCGCCTGATCGGTCGGAACCCGCCAGATCAGGTCGAGCGTGCCGCCGAAAAGCTCCGCCATCTGAGTGCTCACATCCGGGATGGTTCGGATGTCGATCTTGCCGATCGAAGGCTGGCCCTTCGGGCTGTCATGGTAGTTCTCGTTCTTCTCCAGCACGAAATGCTGACCGGGGGTGATCGACACCGCCTTGTAGGGGCCGGTGCCGACCGGGTTCAGCCCCATGCCGGAAAACCCCGCCTTGGCGTAATATTCGTTCGGATACATCGAAATGGGCCCGGAGAGATACTCGATCGCGGCCGGAAACGGCGCCTTCAGATGCAGCCGCACGGTGTACTGGTCGAGTTTCTCCGCCGACTTCAGCCAGTTGACGTTGCGCTGAACCTTGACCCCGCTTTCCGGGTTGGCGATGAAATTGACCGTGTAGACCACATCGTCGGCGTCGAACGGCTCGCCATTGTGGAAGGTCACGCCCTCCCGAAGCTTCAGCTCCAGGGTCACGTCGTCGATCCATTCCCATGACGTGGCGAGATTGCCCTTGTATTCGCCGGTCGCCGGGTCGCGGTAAAGCAGCCCGTCCCAGATCGCGCGCTGCATGACGACGCCTTGGCGCGATGAGTTGGCGTAGCTGTCCACATTCTCCAGCTCCACGTTGAACGCGGCGTAGAGCGTGTCGCTCGCCTTGTCGGCGAAGGCCGAGGCCGGCGTGCAAAGCAGCGCCGCCGAGGCGCAGGCGATCATCGTCTGTCTCATGAAATCTCCATCCATCGTCTTGCTGAACCGCCGAGCCATGGCTTCCATCTGCATCAACCCATGCGGCGCGCGCCCTTCACGCGGCGCGCATCACGACGCCATCAACCCCGCCCGGCGAGCCCCGGTCAAGAGCCGGGTCCGGAGAAAACCCGCCGGTGACGGACTGTGGAGAGATCCCGACAGGGCGGGATTCGGCGCGGGCGCTCGCTCCGGATCGCTCCGCCGCATCTTCAGGATCGGATGAGTCCGGCGCCGCCGCCACGCCGACGCGCGGGCGGCTCAAGCCGCGATCCGCTCAAACCCACCAGCGCCGGCCGCGCCGCCGGGAGAGCCAGCCGCCCAGGCTGAAATGGTCGCGATGGATCAGCAGGAGGAGCGCGATCATCGCGCCGAAGACCGCAAGATCCACCACCTGGTTGCGGTTGATCGGAAACCCCCGGTCGTTCAGCGCGAAGGGATCGAAAAATCCCTCCCATCTTCGGGTCAGGGTGAAAAAATGCATCACCAGAAGCGCGCCGTAGGAAAACGGCCGGAACACGCCGATCAGCGCGAGCGCGCAGACCGTGATCTGTACGCCGGCGATGCCGTAGACCTGCCACAGCCCGATATCCGCGCCCTCGTAATACCTCACGAGATCCCGGTACTGGTCGGGCGTGATGACCTTGTGGGCGGCCCAGAGAAAGATGAACCAGACGAGGCCCGCGCGGAGGACGAGAAGCGCCGTCCCGTCGAGTCTGTCCTGGCGCGTCAACGGCGTCATCCGGCCTCCGGGCTCATCAACTCCACCGTTCCGCCATCGCGCACCGCCGTGAAGAAGCAACTCCGTCGGTTGGTGTGGCAGGCGGGACCGGTCTGTTCGACCAAGAGAAGGACGCAATCGCGGTCGCAGTCAAAGCGCAACTCCGTGAGCATCTGGCGGTGGCCGGACGTCTCCCCCTTCCGCCAGAGCTCGCGGCGTGAGCGGGACCAATAGGTCACGCGCCCGGTCGCCAGCGTCTCGGCGATGGACTCGGCGTTCATCCAGGCCATCATCAACACCTCGCCGGTCGCCGCGTCCTGGGCGATGGCGGGGATCAGGCCGCGCTCGTCATAAACGAGGTCGGTGGGGACGAACGGCTCAGGCATCGGCTCTCCTTTCGGCGGCGCCCTTTCCGGCGGGGCTCAAGCGCGCTATTTAACGCATGTGACGGGAGTCTGACATGGCCGAGACCGATCTGATACAGCTATATACGAAGCGCATCCTCGCGCTCGCCGCGAATATTCCGCTGACGCGCCCCTTGGAGCACGCGGACGGCGCGGCGAAGAAACGCTCGCCGCTCTGCGGCTCCACCGTCTCGGTGGCGCTCCGGCTCAAGGACGGGCTGATCTCCGAATTCGCGCAGGATGTGAAAGCCTGCGCGCTCGGCCAGGCCTCCGCCGCGGTGCTCGGCGGCGTCGTCATCGGCCGGAGCCGCGCCGAAATCGCGGCGGGGCGAAACGCGCTTCACGCGATGTTGAAGGCCGACGCGCCGCCGCCGGGCGCGCCCTTCGACGGGCTGGAGGTTCTGGAGCCGGCGAAGAACTACAAGAATCGCCACGCCTCGATCCTGCTCGCCTGGGAGGCGACGCTGGCGGCGATCGACGAGGCGGCCGCGCGGCGCGCCTGCTGACTCCCGATCCTTTGGCGCGGCGGAGAAAACTGCGCCGCGCGGCCCGCGCGCGCGGCGCCGGGTTTCATGCGGCCGCCGTTATCGCGAAACCTGCGAAGACCATGGCGCAGATCACGGCGAGCCCGAAGATATCCGCCAGCGCCTCCCTCGGGCGGGCGGCTGCGAGTTCGATCAGTCTCGAAGCGGTTCTCATCGCGTGAATCCCCCTAAAGTTGTATGAATTTCCTTTCGTATTTCATTTGTTCTCATTTTGTCCGGCACGTCAAGAACATTAGGCGAACACCCTTGAGTCAGGCGCCGCGAAGATACCTGATCGCCGCGTCCCGCTCATGGAGATAGAGCAGAATGCGCAACGCCGGGCCGCGCGCGCCGTCGAGCTCCGGTTCACGCTCCAGAATCAGGCGCGCATCGACCTGCGCGATCCGCATCAGGTCGCCGCTCGTCTCCAGATCGGCGATGCGGAACTGCGGCAACCCCGATTGAGCGGCCCCAAGGAGATCGCCGGCGCCGCGGAGCTTCAGATCCTCCTCGGCGATGCGGAACCCGTCCTCCGTCTCCCGCAGCACGGTGAGCCGCGCGCGCGCGGCCTCGCCCAGCGGCCCGCGATAAAGCAGAAGACAGGTCGAGGCCGACTCGCCCCGGCCGACGCGGCCGCGAAGCTGATGGAGCTGCGCCAGGCCAAAGCGCTCCGCCTGCTCGATCACCATGATCGTCGCCTCGGGCACGTCGACGCCGACCTCGATCACCGTCGTCGCCACCAGCACCTGCGCCGCGCCGGACTGGAACGCCGCCATCGCCGCATCCTTCTCCGCCGGCGGCATCTGGCCATGGACGAGCGCGACCCGCTCCGCGCCGAGCGCCTGTCGAAGCGCTCTCGCGCGCATCTCCGCCGCGACCATGTCCGACGTCTCGCTTTCCTCCACCAGCGGGCAGACCCAATACGCGCGCCGGCCCTCCGCAAGCGCCGCGCGAAGACGCGCGACCACATCGCCGACCCTCGAGTCCGGGACGATGCGGGTGTCGATCGGCCGGCGGCCGGGCGGTTTCTCGTCCAGAACGGAAATGTCCATGTCGCCATGGCTCGCGAGCGCCAGCGTCCGCGGGATCGGCGTCGCCGTCATCGAGAGCACGTCGGCGCCGCCGCCCTTGCCGATCAGCTCCATCCGTTGGCGTACGCCGAACCGATGCTGCTCGTCGATCACCACGAGCCGAAGATCCGCGAACTCCACTCCCTTCTGAAAGAGCGCGTGCGTGCCGATGAGAATGTCCGTCTCCGCCGCCGCCAGCGCCGCCAGCTTCTCCGCCCGCGCCGCGCTCTTGTCGCGCCCGGTCAGGATATCGACGCGGACGCCCGCCGCTTCGGCCAGGGGCGCGAGGTTTGCGAAATGCTGCCGCGCGAGGATTTCGGTCGGGACCATCAGCGCGCCCTGCCCGCCCGCCTCCACCGCGATCAGCAGCGCCAGCATCGCGACCAGAGTTTTCCCCGCCCCGACATCGCCCTGGAGGAGCCGCAGCATTCTCTCCGGCGCGCCCATGTCCGCCTCGATCTCCGCCGCCGCGCGGCGCTGAGCTCCGGTCAGCGGGAATGGAAGCGCCTTCAGCAAGCGCGCCCGGCGCGCGCCGTCGCCGACCGACGCGCGGCCGCGCCCCCGGCGCATGCGCGCCCGCGCCAAAGCCAGCGTCAGCGCGTGCGCCAGAAGTTCATCATAGGCGAGCCGCCGGCGCGCCGGAGCCGACGAGGAGAGCGAAGCCCGGCTCTCCGGCGCATGAAGCTCCGTGAGCGCGGCGCGCCATCCCGGCCATTTCTCCCGCGCCATCAGCGCCTTGTCGAGCCATTCCGGCGGGTCCGGCGCGAGCGCGAGCGCGGCGGCGACCGCCTTCGCCATCTGCCGTCGCCCCAACCCCGCGGTCAGCGGATAGACCGCCTCGAACGGCGGCAGCGCCTCCGCCTCCGCCCGGGTCAGGATGTAGTCCGGGTGGGTCATCTGCATCACGCCGTCGAAGATCTCGATCTTGCCTGAGACGACCCGTTTCCGCCCCTCCGGCAACTCGCGCCGGAGCCAGTCTTCGCGCGCATGAAAGAAGACGAGGACGAACGAAGCGCCCTCATCCTCGGCCATCACCCGGTAGGGGCGGCCCTTCACCCGCGGGGGATGGTGCTCGCCGATCAGCGCCTCGACCGTCGCCACCTCGTCGAGCGGCGCGCCCGCGATCGACGGGCGAATTCGCCGGTCGATCACCCCGTGCGGCGGCGTGAAGATCAGGTCCCGCGGCCGCGCGGCGCCAAGCTTCAGGAACAGCTTCGCCGTTTTCTCCCCGACCCCGGGCAGGCTGGAAAGCTCCGCGAAGAGCGGCCAGAGAATCTCCGGCCGGCCCGGCGGAGCGGATGAATCCGTCGCCATCTCAGGCTCCGATCAGCGCGAGCCAGGCGTCCTCGTCGATCACCTCGACGCCGAGAGCCTCCGCCTTTTTCCGCTTCGATCCCGCGCCCGGCCCGGCGATGACCAGATCGGTCCGCGCCGAGACCGATCCGGCGACCTTCGCGCCCAGCGCCTCCGCCCGCGCCTTCGCTTCGGCGCGGGTCATCTTCTCCAGCGCGCCGGTGAAGACCACGGTCTTGCCCGTGACCGGGCTTTGCGACGCCCGCGCCTCCGGCGCCGTCGGCGTGAGATGTTCGAGAAGATCCTCGATGGCGCGCCGCTCCTTCTCGTTCGCGAAAGCGTCGGAGAGCGACAGCGCCATCACCGGGCCGACGCCGTCGGTGTTGATGAGATCGTCCCAGGCGGCCTGCGCCGCCGCATCCGCGCCGGAGGCCGCGATAGCCGCCTTGCGCGCCTCCGCGACGCGGGCGCGCCGTCCCTCCGCCCTCGCGGCGGCGCGCTCGGCCGCCGCCGCCTCGTCCGCCGCCCGGTGCGCCAACGCGGCCGGGCGCGCCTCGTCCAGCGCCGTCGTCATCGCCGTCCAGCCGCCGTAATGGCGCGCGAGATCCTCCGCGCCCACCTCGCCGACATGGCGGATTCCGAGCGCGAAGATCAGGCGGGCGAGCGGGATCGTCCTGCGCTCCTCGATGGCGCGGAAGAGATTGCTGGCGGAGGTCTCGCCCCAGCCGTCGCGGTTCCTCAGCCGCGTCAGCCCCGCGGCGTCCCGCGCCTCCAGCGTGAAGATGTCCGCCGGCTCCCGGATTGGCAGCGTCTCGTCATGATAGAACGCCTCGATCTGTTTCGCGCCCAGCCCCTCGATGTCGAAGGCGGCGCGGGAGACGAAATGCTTCAGCTTCTCCACCGCCTGCGCCGGACAGATCAGGCCGCCGGTGCAGCGGTGATCCGCCTCCCCTTCCTCGCGGACCACGAGCGAGCCGCATTCGGGGCACGCCTTCGGCATCCTGAAGGGCGCGGATCCGGCCGGCCGCTTCGTGAGGTCGACATCCACCACCTTGGGGATCACGTCGCCGGCGCGGTACACGGTCACCGTATCGCCCTCGCGGAGATCCTTGCCGTCCCGAATCGGCTCGCCCTTGCCGCTCCGCCCGGCGATATAATCCGCATTGTGCAGCGTCGCGTTCGAGACGACGACGCCGCCCACCGTCACCGGCCGAAGCCGCGCGACCGGCGTGAGCTTTCCGGTCCGCCCGACCTGGATCTCGATCCGCTCGAGGATCGTGGTCGCCTTCTCCGCCGGGAACTTATGCGCCGTCGCCCAGCGCGGACTGTTCGCCCGGAACCCGAGCCGCGCCTGAAGATCGAGCCGGTCCACCTTGTAGACGACGCCGTCGATATCATAGCCGAGCGCCGCGCGGCCGGCCTCGATCTTCCGGTATTGCTCCAGAAGCTCATCCACGCTCTCGCAGCGCTTCATCAGCGGGTTGATCTCGAAGCCGTACGCGCCGAGGCGCCGCACCGCCTCCATCTGAGTCTCGCCCAGCGGCGCCGAACAGGCCCCCCAGGCGTAGGCGAAGAACTTCAGCGGGCGCGCGGCGGTGATCGCGGGATCGAGTTGCCGCAAGCTGCCGGCGGCGGCGTTCCGCGGATTGGCGAAGATCTTGCCGCCCGCCGCCTCCGCGCGCGCGTTCAGCGCCGCGAAATCGGCGTGGCTCATGTAAACCTCGCCCCGCACTTCGAGGACGGCGGGCGCATCGCCGTTCAGGCGGTCCGGGATGCTGGCGATGGTCGCGGCGTTGCGGGTCACGTTCTCCCCCACCCGCCCGTCGCCGCGCGTCGCCGCCACCACGAGGCGCCCGGCTTCATAGCGGAGCGACAGCGACAGCCCGTCGATCTTCGGCTCCGCCGTATAGGTGAGCGCGGCCTCCGGCCCGAGGCCGAGAAAGCGGCGGATCCGGGCGTCGAACTCGACGGCCTCCTCATCGGTGAACACATTGCCGAGCGAGAGCATCGCCGTCTCGTGCCGGACCTTGGCGAACGCGTCGGACGCGGGCGCCCCGACGCGCGCGGACGGGCTGTCCTCTCGAATCAGGTCGGGGAAACGCTCCTCGATCGCCAGATTCCGGCGGCGCAGCGCGTCATAGGCGGCGTCGTCGATCTCCGGCGCGTCCTCCTGATGATAGGCGCGGTCATGGCGCGCGATCTCCTCCGCCAGCCGCGCCAGCTCCGCCTCGGCCTCCGCCGCCGTCAGCGCGTCGACCGGCTTGTCCGCCAGGTCGTCATTCAAGCTTTTCACCGCCATCATTCGTCCGCCATATCGCCCGCCCCGAACGTCTGGCGATATGGCGACCCGGTCAAGCCGGAACGGCGCGCCTCCGCTTTCAGCCGTCGTCGCTGGTCTTTCGACGCAGCGCGCGTTAATCGGTGCGCCTGACGCAATGAGCGGGCGCGACATGACCGAAGAGAGCTACAAGGCGGCGATCTCCCCGACCGCCGAGATCATCGAAGAGGCGCGGAACGGCCGCATGTTCATCCTCGTCGACCACGAGGACCGGGAGAACGAGGGCGATCTGGTCATTCCCGGCCAGATGGCGACGCCGGACGCGGTGAACTTCATGGCGACCCATGGTCGCGGCCTGATCTGCCTCGCCATGACGCCGGAACGGCTGGACAAGCTCGGTCTCGATCTGATGAGCGCGCAGAACCAGTCGCGCCATGAAACCGCCTTCACCATCTCGATCGAGGCGCGCGAGGGCGTGACGACCGGCATCTCCGCGCATGACCGCGCCCGCACCATCGCCACCGCCATCAATCCCGAATCCGGCCCGCAGGATATCGCGACGCCCGGCCATGTTTTCCCCCTCCGGGCGCGCTCCGGCGGCGTTCTCGTGCGCGCGGGGCACACCGAGGCCGCGGTCGACGTCTCCCGGCTGGCGGGGCTCAATCCCTCCGGCGTGATCTGCGAGATCATGAAGGAGGACGGCACGATGGCCCGCCTTCCCGATCTCGTCGCCTTCGCGCAGCTCCATAATCTGAAGATCGGAACCATCAGCGATCTGATCGCCTGGCGCCGGCGGCACGACAACCTGATTCGCGAAGTCGCCTCCTCGGTGATCGAATCGGAGGTCGGCGGCTCCTGGACGCTCCGCGTCTTTCTCGACAGCGCCAGCGGAACCGAACATCCCGCGCTCGTGAAGGGCGAAATCGGCCCCGACGCGCCGACGCTGGTCCGGATGCATCAGCTCGACCCGCTGGAGGACGTGCTCGCGCTCGCCGGCGGTCATTGGCGGCAGGCGCCGTCCGCCATGGCCGCGATCGCGGCGGAAGGGCGCGGCGTGCTCGTGCTGCTCCGCGATATGGCGCCGCACCTGATTTCGAAGCGGCTGAACAACGCGCCCGCCGACGCGCCGAAGCGGCTGCGGCAATACGGCGTCGGCGCGCAGATCCTCGCCGCGCTCGGCGTGACGGAAATGATCCTGCTGACCAATTCGCCGAAACCGGAGGTCGTCGGCCTCGACGCCTATGGGCTGTCGATCATCGGCGCCCGGCCGATCCCGGCCTGGAAGGAGTGAGACGATGGCGTCGACCGAACATGGCCCCCGGCTGGCCGCGCCGCGCCTCGATCCGCCCGCGCGCCTTCTGATCGTCGCCGCGCCGTTCTATCGCGGCGTCGCCGATTGGTTGATCGAGGGCGCCGGCGCCGCGCTCGACGCCGCCGGCGCGGCGCATGATCTGATCGAGGTTCCCGGCGCGCTGGAGATCCCCACCGCAATCCGCTTCGCGGAGCGCCGGTTCGACGGGTTTGTCGCCCTCGGTTGCGTGATCCGGGGCGAGACGACCCATTATGAGACGGTCTGCGCCGATTCCTCGCACGCGCTCATGCTGCTCGGCGTTCAGCGCGGTCTCTGCGTCGGCAACGGGATCCTGACGGTCGAAAATCTCGCGCAGGCCGAGGCGCGCGCCGATCCCGCCCGCATGAACAAGGGCGCCGGCGCGGCGGAGGCGGCGCTGCATCTCATCCGGGTCCGCCGCAGCTACGCCGCCGGCAGCGGCTCCGATTCAGACATCCGCCTCGCCGGCGATCCATCGACGGGCGCCGTCTGATGGCCCGCGAAGGCCAGACCCCGAAGGGCGGCGAATCCCGGCTGATGCGCTCGGCCGCCCGTCTCGCGGCGGTGCAGGCGCTCTATCAGATGGAGCTCTCCGGCCAGCCGATGGTCACTGTCCGCGACCAGTTCGAGGCGCACCGGATCGGCGCCGAGATCGACGGCGCCCAGTATCGCGAGGCCGATATCGCCCTCTTTCGGCGAATCCTGAAACACGCGCTCGCCCGGCAGGCGGAGATCGACCAGACGACCAACCGGATCCTGGTGGACAAATGGCCTCTCGGCCGGATCGACGCGACGCTGCGCGCCCTCTTCCGCGCCGCCGGGGCGGAGCTTCTTGAGGAGCCGAGAACCCCGCCCAAGGTGATCATCACCGAATATGTCGATGTCGCCCGGGCGTTCTTTCCCACCGGAAAGGAGCCGGGGCTCGCCAACGCGGTTCTCGACGCCATGGCGCGCGAGGCCCGCCCCGCCGCTTTCGGCTGAACGCGGCGGGCCCCGGCCCGGCCTCTATCTCGGGAACACCTCGTCGAGGGCGGCTTCAAGCCGCTCTATGGCGCCGTCGACGTCATAAAGCTTGTCGAGCCCGAAAAGACCGATCCGGAAGCTGGAATACTCCGCCCCTTCATCCACCTGCAGCGGCACGCCGGCCGCGATCTGCATGCCGACCTTTGCGAATTTCGCGCCGGATTTCACCTCCGGGTCGGTGGTGTGGCAGACGACGACGCCCGGCGCGCCGAAGCCTTCCGCCGCGACGGACTTCACCCCGCGCGCCGCGAAGGCCGCGCGCGCCCGGCGGCCGAGCTCGAGCTGCGCCGCCTTCAGCTTCTCGAAGCCGTATTCCTCGGTCTCCTTCATCACGTCGTGAAACGCGCGAAGCGAATCGGTCGGCATCGTCGCGTGATAGGCGTGGCCGCCCGCCTCATAGGCCTCCATGATCTTCGCCCAGGCCTTCAGGTCGCAGGCGAAGGAGGAAGATGTCCGGCTCTCCGCCAACTCCCGCGCCCGCGCCGACATCATCACCATCCCGGCGGAGGGCGACGCGCTCCAGCCCTTCTGCGGCGCCGAGATCAGGACATCGACGCCGAGCGCCTTCATATCGACCCAGACGCAGCCGGATGCGATGCAATCCAGCACGAAGAGACCGCCCGCCTCCCGCGTCGCCGCCCCGACGGCGGCGATATAGTCGTCGGGCAGGATCATTCCGGAGGCCGTCTCCACATGCGGCGCGAAGACGACCGCCGGGCGCGTCTCCCGGATTTTCCGGGTCACATCCTCAATCGGCGCCGGCGCCAGAGCCGCGTCCGGGGCGTTGCCCACGCGCCGCGCCTTCATCACCTCATGCGCGGCGGGGATGTTCCCGGCGTCGAGGATCTGCGTCCAGCGATAGGAGAACCAGCCATTGCGCAGGACCAGCGCCTGCTCGCCGCCGGCGAACTGCCGCGCCACCGCCTCCATCGCATAGGTGCCGCCGCCCGGGACGATGGCCACATGGTCCGCGTTGTAGACGCGTTTCAAGGTCGACGAGATATCCCGCATCACGCCCTGGAACGCCTTGCTCATGTGGTTGAGCGACCGATCCGTGAACACGACGGAATATTCGAGCAGGCCGTCCGGGTCGATATCGGGCAAAAGCGCGGTCATGTCAGGCTCCCTTCTCCAATCCTTTCATCAGTCTAGCATTCCGGGCGGCGGGGGCGAGCGAAATCATGCCCCGCCAATCCGGCCCGCCCGGCTTCACAAAATCGCCAGCCCTCCTATGCTCGCCGGATGACGCCCGCCGCCGAAACAGATCTCTATCCGCCCATCAAGCTTTACCTTGAGGCGCAGGGCTATGACGTGAAGGCGGAGATCGGCCCGTGCGACATTCTCGCGATCCGCGAGGGGGAGGAGCCGGTGGCCGTGGAGATGAAGCTCACATTCTCTCTCGCGCTGGTGATGCAGGGCGTCGCGCGTCAGGAGCTCTTCGATCAGGTTTATCTCGCCGCACCGCCCCCCGGCCCGCGCGGCGCGAAGCGCCGGCGCCGGGACATGATGCGCCTCTGCCGCCGGCTTGGCCTCGGCCTGATCCTGGTCCGCTTCGATGCGGCGGGCGCGCATGTCGAGCCGCATCTGGACCCGGGCCCCTTCACGCCGCGCCGGAACGCCCGGCGGCGCGGCCTGCTCCTGAAGGAGTTCGCCGCGCGGGCGGGCGATCCGAACTGCGGCGGCGCGCCGGGCGCGGGACGGATCACCGCATATCGCCAGGACGCGCTTCGCCTCGCCCGCCATCTCGCGGAACAGGGGCCGACCAAGGCGGCGCACGCCGCGGCCGCGACCGGCGTTCCCCGCGCCGGAGCGATCTTCCGCTCCGATCATTACCGCTGGTTTCAGCGCGTCGAGCGCGGCGTCTACGCGCTGACCCCGGAAGGCGAAGCCGGGCTCGCGGCCTTTCCGGCGCCGCCGGCCGCCGCCCCTCTCGCCGGGAGCGCACAGGCGTGACGACCGGCGCCGCGCCCCGCAAGCCGAGAATCGAGCCGCCGAAAGTCGCCGTCGCGACCCATGCGCTCTCCATTCTGGAGACGGCGCGCCGAGCGCGGCGCAATGTGCTGGAGATCATCCCCGCCCTCGCCTACCGGCAGCCGATGCTCTCCGGCGTCACGATGAAGCGCTGGCATATGGTGATGGACCCGGGCGCGCTGGAGCGGATCCTGAAAGATCGTGTCGAGGCCTACCCGAAATCTCCGGTCACGAAGCGCCTCCTGAAGCCCGCGATCGGCGACAGCCTCTTCAACGCCGACGGCGCGCATTGGCGCTGGCAGCGCCGCGCCGCGGCGCCGGTGTTCTCGCATCGCCATCTCGTCGCTCTCGCGCCGGTGATGAGCGAAGCGGCGGCGCGCTCCGCTTCGCGCATCGGCGCCGCCATGGAGGCGGCGGGCCGGATCGAGGCCCATGAGCAGATGATCGCCGCGACCTTCGACGTGATCTGCGATGTCGCGCTTTCGGGGCGCGAGACCCTCGACCGGGGCGCCGTCTCCGACGCGATTTCCCGCTATATGACGACCGTCGGCCGGATCTCCCTCATGGACGTGATGTCCGTACCGACCTGGATTCCGCGGCCGGCGGCGCTGTTCAGGCGCCGCTCCACCGATCTCCGGCCGCTGATGGAGCGCGTGATCGCGGCCCGCAAGGGCGCGCCGCCGCGCGAAGACCTGATGGACCTGATGCGCTTCGCCGAAGACCCGCAGACCGGGCGCGTGATGACCCCGGACGAGCTTCGCGACAACATGCTCGCCTTCATCGTCGCCGGCCACGAGACGACCGCGCTGGCGCTTTCATGGGCGCTCTATCTTCTCGCCCTCGCGCCGGAGTTGCAGGAGCGCGCGCGCGAAGAGGCCCGCGCCGCCATCGGACCGGGCCCGGCGGAGGCGGCGCATCTGCCGGCGCTCGGCTATGTCGGGCAGGTGCTGGAGGAGGCGATGCGGCTTTATCCGCCCGCCGCCTTTCTCGCCCGGATCGCGCTTGAGCCGGATCGGCTTTGCGGCCGGCCGATCCTCAAGGGAGACATCCTGATGTTGCCGATCTACGCGCTTCATCGCCATCACATGCTCTGGGACGATCCGGACGCGCTCGACCCGGACCGGTTCGCGCCGGAGACGGCGCGCGCGCGGCCCCGCTTTCAGTATCTGCCGTTCGGCGCCGGGCCCCGGATCTGCATCGGCATGGGCTTCGCGATGATGGAGGCGAAGCTGATCCTCGCCACCCTTCTCGCCCGGTGGCGGTTCACGCCGGCCGGGCCGGCGCCGGAGCCGGCGATGAACCTGACGCTGCGGCCGCGCGGCGGCGTGCTCCTCAAGGCCGCGCGCATCGCCTGACCGGCGGGGCGCGGCGCGCCTCTCTTTCCGGGAGCAGGATCCGGCGGCGCTGCGGGGCGGGGGTGGCGTTCGGGCGTCACATATGCATGTTTGCTCCGCCATCCGACCCTTGGAGCCGAGTCCATGACCATCGCCATCGCCGATACGGCCCCGATCGATGATGACCGTCGCGCGCGGCGGAACGTCGTCATCCTCGCGCTGGCCAGCGCCCTCCTCGGCGCGCAGATGCCGGTGCATTTCGTTCTCGGCGGGCTTTCGGGGCAGTTGCTCGCGGCCGACAAGAGCCTCGCGACGCTGCCGATCTCCGCGACCGTCTTCTGCTCGATGTTCGCGGCCCCGACGATCGCCTTTCTGATGGGCCGCTACGGGCGACGCGCCGGATTCATGATCGGCGTCGCCGGCGGCGCCTGCGGCGCCGCCCTGGCCGCGCTCGCCCTGATTCAGGGCTCCTTCGCGCTTCTCCTCGTCGGCTCGGCCTTCTTTGGCCTCTATATGGCGGCGCAGGGGCAATATCGCTTCGCCGCAGCCGACACCGCGTCAGCCGGCTACCGGCCGAAGGCGATCTCCCTCGTCATGGCCGGCGGGCTCGCGGCGGCGGTGATCGGGCCGCAGATGATTCTGCCGCTGACCCGCGACATGCTCGCGCCGATTCCATTCGCCGGCGCCTACGCGACGGTGGTGCTCCTCAATCTGGTCGCCGGGCCGATTCTTCTTCTGCTGGATATTCCCCGCCCGAAACGGCGCGAGAAAGGCGCTCCGAGCGGGCGCCCCCTTCGCGAAATTCTGGCGATTCCGCGCGTTCGCGCCGCGATCATCTGCGCCATGGTCTCCTACGCGCTGATGAATCTGGTGATGACGGCGGCGCCGCTCGCGGTCGTCGGCTGCGGCTTTTCGCCGGACATGGCCGGCACCGTCGTCATGGCGCATGTGCTGGCGATGTACACTCCTTCGTTCTTCACCGGGCATCTGATCGCCAGATTCGGAGCGGAGAAGATCGTCGCGGCCGGGCTTTTCATGCTCTTTCTCACCGCGCTCGTCGCGCTTTCGGGCGTCACCGCGGGGCATTTCATCGTCACGCTGATCCTGCTCGGAATCGGCTGGAATTTCGGCTTCATCGGCGCGACCGACATGCTCACATCGAGCCATGAGCCGCTGGAGCGGCCCAAGGTTCAGGGGCTGAACGATTTTCTTATCTTCGGCATGGTCACGGTCGCGTCGCTGAATTCCGGCGCCCTGCTGAACGGATTCGACGATGTCGTCACCGGCTGGCACGCCGTGATCTACGCCATCGGGCCATTCCTCGCGCTGGCGGCCGGAGCGCTGTTCTGGCTCCACCGCAAACGGAAGGCGGCGCGCTAGGCGCTAGATGCGCCCGCCCGGCCCGCGCGCGTCGAACGCCTCCTCGGCGTTGAACTTGCCCAGGTTGCCGAAGATCTGCTGAAGGACCGTCAGTTCGCGACCGTAGGTCGGCGTGCGCCTCGTCACCAGATTGATGATCTTGCCGTCTTCGAGGCCGTAGCTGTTCGCGCTCGTCACCAGGCCGTTCGCATCGAACGAGACGGCGACCACCTTCCGGTCGACGATCACGGGCGCGTAGAATGCGTATTTCTCGACCTTCGACGCCGCATAATACCAGGTGTCGGAATCGAAGCTGCTGATGGAGGACGGATGGCCCAGCTTGCGCATGACGGAGCCGCGCGTGTCTTCGCCCGCCACGATCGTGTCCAGTTCCGCGCGCTGCGGCGCGAAGCCATGATTCACATAGGTCGACTCGCAAGCGCCGAGCGCCAGCGTCGCCGCCATCAGCGCCGCGACCGTTCCCGCTTTCGCGCCAACGCGCCTCATCCTCGCCCCATCGTTGTTCCCGCTCTTGCGTCGGCCCGCTCTAGATGTCGGCCCGCTCTTGTGTCGGATAGCGTCAGCATGGTCTAAGATCAAGCAGCAGACAACCCGCGCCGTCGCGCGGACCGGGACCAGGAGGGGGCGCCTCATGACCGACCCATCGCAAGAATTTCCACGCCTCCTTTCGCTCCGCGACCTGCCCGCGCGGGAGGGGCGGACGATCGTTGAATCCGCCACCGACGACGAGCGCGCGGCCATCGCCGCGGCGCTTGATCTGCAGGCGCTTCCCAGCCTTGCGGTCGAGGCGCGCCTGCAACGCGAGGGCGAGTCGGGCTGGCGCCTCGAAGGCCGCGTCAGGGCGGATGTGGTGCAGGCCTGCGTCGTTACGCTCGACCCCGTCGAAGCGAGGATCGACGAACCGTTTTTCCGCCGGTTTCAGCCAGTGATCGAAGGAAAGAAACCGACGGCGAACGTGGTGGAGGTCATTCTGGACCCGCTGGCGGACGATCCGCCGGAGCCGCTCGGCGACGGCGTCGATCTTGGCGCCGTGGCGCTGGAGACGCTGGCGCTGGCGCTGGATCCCTATCCGCGCGCTCCGGGCGCCGTGTTCACGCCGCGTCATGCGCCGCCCCCGGGCGTGGCCCCGCTGACGGACGAAGCGATCCGGCCCTTCGCCGCCCTCGCGGCGCTGAAGGAAGGCGGCCGGGATGACGCCTAAGCCTCGCCTGGCGGCGCCTCGCCCGGGCTTTCGGCGCATTGTGACGACCAACGGAGCGAGGGGTTGCGGGCCGCGCGAATTCGCGTATGTTCCGCTCTCGTTTTTCTAGGATTTCCGGCGTCCCCGCGCATGGCGCTCGGGCCGGCGCGTTGGAGCGGCAGGCCGGCTCGGTCCGGCATGAAGATGAAGGATTAAGATCATGGCGGTTCCACAAAACCGAAAGACTCCCTCGAAGCGCAACATGCGGCGCAGCCACGACGCGCTCAGCGCCGAGGCGCATCTCGAGTGCCCCAATTGCGGTGAATTGAAGCGCCCCCATCATATTTGCGGCGCGTGCGGGTTTTACGCGGGCAAGGAGGTCGTCTCCGTCGTTGACGACATCGACCTCGATGAGGATGCGGCGTAAAACGCTGAACTGCGTCCAGGATACGGACGCCAAGGCGAGTGCGTGATGAGCGAGCAGACGGTCATTTCCGTCGATACGACCGGAGGTGACCGGGGCGCGAACACGATTCTGTCCGGGTTGGCCAAGGCCGCGCGGAAGAATCCTGCGATCCGTTTCATCCTCCACGGCGACGCGGCCAGACTTGATCGGCTGCTGCATCGGAGGGCGGCGCTCCGTGACATCTGCGATATCCGGCACGCGGAGGGCGTCGTGCCGATGGACGCAAAGCCGTCCTATGTGATCCGCCGCGCGCAGGGCACATCGATGCTCGGCGCGATCGACTCGGTGCGCGACGGCGAAGCGCAGGTCGCGGTCAGTTGCGGCAACACCGGCGTGCTGATGGCGCTGGCGATGTTGCGGCTCAGGACCGCGCCGGGCGTCGACAGGCCGGCGATCGCCGTCACCTGGCCGAGCCATGCGCCCCACGGGTACAATATCGTCCTCGACGTCGGCGCGGACGTTCGCGCCGACGCGAGAAACATGGTCGAATACGCGGTGATGGGCGCCGAATACGCCCGCCTCTCCTTCAACCTCGCGCGCCCGCGGGTCGGCGTTCTGAATGTCGGCTCCGAGGACAACAAGGGGCGTCTCGGGATTCGCGAGGCGGCGGATCTGGTGGCCGAAACCGGGCCCGCGGCGGGCGAGTTCGAATATGTCGGCTTCGTCGAAGGCGGCGACATCATTTCCGATCGCGTCGATGTGATCGTGACCGACGGCTTCACCGGCAACATCGCGCTCAAGACCGCGGAGGGCACCGCCCAGTTCATCCATCAATCGATGCGGAGCGCGTTCAACAAGACCATCCTCTCGCGGCTCGCGGCCCTGCTCGCATACAGCTCTCTGCGACGATTACAGGCCCGGATCGACCCGCGCCGGGTCAATGGCGGAGTGTTTCTCGGGCTTGGCGGAGCAGTGGTGAAAAGTCACGGCTCAGCGGATTCGACCGGCGTCGCCGCCGCCGTCAAGCTCGCCTTTCGCATGGGGGAAAGCGGCTTTTCCCGCCGGGTGGCCGACCGCGTGGCCTTGCTTCCCAATGGGCAGCGCGCTATCGCCGCCGGGCGACAAGGTGACGGGTGAGGGTGCGACTTTGAAGAGGGTGGTATGACTGGAACGCGCGCCGTTGCGATTGGCTGCGGCCACTACCTCCCCGCACGCACGGTCGAGAACGCCGAGTTCGCGTCGGCTCTGGATACGTCGGATGAGTGGATCCGGACCCGGACCGGCATCGAACGGCGCCATTTCGCCGCCGATGGCGAGTCGACATCCGATCTCGGCGTCAACGCCGCGAAAGCCGCGCTCGCGCACGCCGGGATCGACGGAAGCGAGATCGACGCGGTGATTCTGGCCACGGCGACGCCGGACGCCACCTTCCCCTCGAGCGCGACGCAGATCCAGCACGCCATCGGCGCGGGCGGGTTCGCGTTCGACCTCCAGGCGGTCTGCGCCGGATTCGTCTATGCGCTCGCGACCGCGGACGCCTTGATCCGCGCGGGCCAGGCGCGCACGGTGATGGTGATCGGCGCGGAGACGTTCTCGCGCATCCTCGACTGGGAGGACAGGCGCACCTGCGTTCTCTTCGGAGACGGCGCCGGCGCGCTGATTCTTCGCGCCGAGCCGGGAACCGGCGAGACGAGCGATCGCGGCGTCCTCGGCGTCAAGCTGCGTTCGGACGGCGGCCACCGCGATCTTCTCTATGTCGACGGCGGCCCCTCGACGACAGGCGTCACGGGGAAAGTGAGAATGCTGGGCCGCGAAGTGTTCAAGCACGCCGTCGTGAAGCTCGCCGATATCGCCCATGAGGTCATGGAGGCCGCCGACGTCAGCGCGGACGAGATCGACTGGATGGTGCCGCACCAGGCCAATCTCCGGATCATCGCCCGCACTGCGGAGCGCGCCGGGCTGCCGATGGACCGGGTGGTGGTGACGGTGCAGGACCACGGCAACACCTCGGCCGCGTCGATCCCGCTCGCGCTCTCCGTCGCGGTGGCGGACGGGCGGATAAAACGCGGCGATCTGCTCCTCATGGAGGGGATCGGCGGCGGGCTCGCCTGGGGCGCCGCGCTCCTCCGCTGGTGAGGCTTTCTCCGCGCGCCGAAAGACCCTCTGACAAGCCATTGATATTGACTCTCTTTCGAGCTTGCGCAAGGCTCTGCTCTCGGCGAGCCTGATTGGGGTGCCGGGAGATTCTCGGATCTCTTCGCAGGAACGAGGGAGACCATCTGATGAGCAAGACCCTCACGCGCTCGGATCTCAGCGAGGCGGTGTACCGGGCGGTCGGCCTCTCACGCAATGAGTCAGCCGACCTTGTTGAGAGCATACTTCAACATATCTCCAACGCCATCGTCGCTGGCGATACGGTGAAGATTTCCTCATTCGGAACATTCGCCGTTCGCGACAAGGGCGCGCGGATCGGCCGGAATCCGAAAACCGGCGAGGAAGTCCCGATCGAGCCGCGCCGTGTTCTGGTGTTCCGTCCGTCGCATATCCTGAAGGACAAGATAAATGAGGGCTGAGATGAGTCCAAGTCGCCCCGCCGCGCCCGTCGCCGGCCGTGATCGCATGACGCCGGACGACTCTCCACCGGAAAAATCAGCCGACGCCTTTCGCACGATCAGCGAGGTGGCCGAGTTTCTTGATACGCCGGCTCATGTTCTGCGCTTCTGGGAAAGCAAGTTCAGCCAGATCAAACCGATGAAGCGCGGCGGCGGCCGGCGCTATTACCGGCCGGAGGATGTCGCGCTGCTTCGCGGCATTCGCGAGCTGCTTTACGATGACGGCCTGACGATCAAGGGCGTGCAGAAGGTGCTGCGCGAGCGTGGTCAGCGCCACGTCGCGGCGCTCGCCGAGGCCGAACCTGACCCGGCCCCCGCCATCCCGGATATCGGAGCGACGCTTTCGAAACTGGAGGCGCTTCGGAACCGGCTTCGGCAGGGGTGAGCCCTCGTCGCCGCCGCCAGGCGGGGGGCGCGGTTTTGCGCGCCTTTGCCTCTTGCCTCCCGCCGCGCCGCCGCGTAAACCCCGGCGACGAACGGGCCATAGCGCAGTCTGGTAGCGCGTCCGTCTGGGGGACGGGAGGTCGTGAGTTCGAATCTCGCTGGCCCGACCAACGAAGCCGCCGGCGCCTTCAGGCGCTGGCGGCTTTTCGCAGAAAGCGGCGATGACCCCCAACCTGTCTCCTCCCGGCGTCCTGCCCGCGCAAACGCTCCGCGAGATGATCGCGCAGGGCGCGATCAGCGCGGAGGCGCCCTTCGCGCAAGGGCAGATTCAGCCCGCCAGCCTCGATCTCCGCCTCGGCTCGAAAGCGTGGCGTGTGCGCGCCAGCTTCCTCGCGGGCTCGACGCGCACCGTCGCAGAGCGGCTCGACGAGTTCGCGATGCACGAGATCGACCTTCATCCCGGCGCCGTGCTGGAGACCGGCTGCGTCTATCTCGTTCCGCTGATGGAGCGGCTGCGGCTGCCGGCCGACATATCCGCGGCCGCCAACGCGAAAAGCTCCACCGGGCGGCTCGATCTTTTCACCCGCCTGATCACCGATCACGGCGCCGAATTCGACACCGTCGCGGCCGGATATGACGGCCCGCTCTACGCGGAGATCAACCCGCGCACGTTTTCCGTTCTGGTCCGGCCTGGCGCGCGGCTGAACCAGATCCGGTTTCGGCGCGGCGTGGCGGCGCTTGACGACGCCGCCCTCCGCGCCCTTCACGCCGCGGAGGGCCTGGTGGACGGCGACGCGCTGATCGGCGACGGGCTCGCCTTCTCCGTCGATCTTCAGCCCCGCGCCGATGAAATCGTCGGCTGGCGCGCGCGCCGGCACGCCGGGCTGATCGATCTCGACCGGATCGGCCATTACGATCCGGCCGAGTTCTGGACCCCGGTGCGGCCGATGCGCTCCGGCGGCGTGATTCTCGACCCCGGCGCCTTCTACATCCTGGTCAGCCGCGAAGCGGTGCATGTGCCGCCGGACCACGCGGCCGAGATGGTTCCCTACCTCGCTGTCGCCGGCGAATTCCGGGTTCATTACGCGGGGTTCTTCGACCCCGGATTCGGCCACAGCTCCGCGGGCGGCGCCGGAAGCCGCGGCGTTCTCGAAGTCCGCTGTCACGAGGCGCCCTTCGCGCTGGAGCACGGACAGGTCGTCGGCCGGCTGATCTATGAGCGGATGACGGAGCGCCCCGACATGATCTACGGCGCCGGCATCAAATCCAACTATCAGGGGCAAGGCCTGAAACTCGCCAAGCAGTTCCGCTGAGCGGCCGATGAGCTGGACCGCCCCTGTCGACATCTATTGCGAACGGCTTTCGCCCGCCTTCTGGGCGGAGCCGTTGAACGCGATCAGCAATCTCGCCTTCCTGATCGCGGCGCTGATCGCCTTTGGCGCGGCGCGGCGGCGCGGCCGGCTGGAGCCGCCGGTGATGACGCTGATCGCGCTCGCGGCGGCGGTCGGCGTCGGCTCGTTCCTTTTTCACACCTTCGCCGCCCGCTGGGCCGGATTGGCGGACACCGCGCCGATCCTGCTTTTCATCCTGGTCTACCTCTATCTCGCGGCGCGCCGATATCTGCGTCTGCCGGCCTTGGCCGCGCTTGGCGCGCCCCTGCTCTTCATCGCATTCTCCTTCGGCTTCCTGTCGCTCTGGCGGGTGGGCGCGCCGTCGCTCAACGGATCGGAGGGCTACCTGCCGGTTCTCGTCGCGCTGGCCGGGTTTGGCGCGTCGCTTCGCCTCCGCGGCCATCCAGCGGCGCCGGCGCTCTTTCTCGCCGCCGCGGTGTTCGCGGCGTCGCTCGTCTGTCGCAGCCTGGACCAGGCGGCGTGCGGCGTCTGGCCTTCCGGGCTTCATTTCATCTGGCACTGCCTCAACGGGGCGCTCCTCGCGATCGTCATGCTCGCCTTCATCAACCATGGCGCGCCAGTCGGCGTCCGGCTTGCGCGCCGCCCATCACGGGGCTAAACCGCCCCTGCATTCAAAATCCTGGAGGCTTCATGTCCGTCGACAAGGACACCGTGCGCCGAGTTGCGCATCTCGCCCGCATCGCCGTCGATGAAACGGAGCTGGAGCCGCTTGCGGCGCGGCTCAACGCCATCCTCGCCTTCGCCGATGAATTGCAGGACGTCGATGTCGACGGCGTGGAGCCGATGACCTCTGTCACGCCCATGGCGCTCCGGATGCGCGCCGACGAGGTGACCGACGGCGGCGCGCCCGAAATGATCCTCGCCAACGCGCCAGACGCCCGTCAGGGCTTTTTCGCCGTGCCGAAGGTGGTGGAGTGATGACCGAGTTGAACCGCCTCACCCTCGCCGACGCGCGCGACGGCCTTCGCCGCGGCGATTTCACCGCCCGCGAGATCACCGAGGATTGCATCGCCGCCATCGACGCCGCCGGCGCGCTGAACGCGGTGGTGACGAAAACCCCCGAGCGCGCGCGCGAGATGGCCGAGGCCGCCGACGCGCGCCTGAAGGCCGGCGACGCGCCGGACATGTGCGGATTGCCGATCGGCGTGAAGGATCTCTTCTGCACCGAAGGCGTGAAAAGTCAGGCGGCGTCGAACATTCTCGACGGGTTCATCCCGCCCTATGAGAGCACGCCGACCGCGCAGCTCTGGTCGGCGGGCGCGGTGATGCTCGGCAAGCTGAACATGGACGAGTTCGCCATGGGCTCGTCGAACGAGACCTCCTGCTACGGCCCCGCCGTATCGCCCTGGCGGCGCGGTCAGGGCTGCAATGCGGCGCTGACGCCCGGCGGCTCGTCCGGCGGCTCCGCCGCTGCCGTGTCGGCCGATCTCTGCCTCGCCGCGACCGGCACCGACACCGGCGGCTCCATCCGGCAGCCGGCGGCGTTCACCGGCATCGTCGGCGTGAAGCCGACCTATGGCCGGGTCTCCCGCTGGGGCGTCATCGCCTTCGCCTCATCGCTGGATCAGGCCGGGCCGATGGTGAAATCGGTGCGCGACGGCGCGATCATGCTTCGCGCCATGGCCGGGTTCGACCCGAAGGATTCGACCTCGGCGGAGATTCCGGTCCCGGATTTCGAGGCCGCGCTCACCGGCGATATCCGCGGCAAGGTGATCGGAATCCCGCGCGAGTACCGGATCGACGGCATGCCGGCCGATATCGAGGCGCTTTGGGCGGAGGGGCGCGAGATGCTCGCCGACGCCGGCGCCAGGATCGTCGACATCTCGCTGCCGCACACCAGATACGCCCTCCCCGCCTATTACATCATCGCGCCGGCGGAGGCGTCCTCCAATCTGGCGCGCTATGATGGCGTCAGATACGGCGCGCGGGCGCCGCTCGCGGCCGATGACGGCGTGGCCGAGATGTTCGAGAAGACCCGCGCCGCCGGCTTCGGCCCCGAAGTCCGCGCCCGGGTCATGGTCGGCGCCTACGCCCTCTCCGCCGGCTATTACGACGCCTATTACCTCAGGGCGCAGAAGGTGCGGACCCTGATCCGGCGGGATTTCGACACCGCGTTCGCCGATGGGGTCGATGCGATCCTCACTCCGGCGACGCCCTCCTCCGCTTTCGGCCTTGGCGAAGTCGGCGGCGACGATCCCGTCGCGATGTATCTGAACGATGTGTTCACGGTGACCGTCAATCTCGCCGGTCTGCCCGGCGTCAGCGCGCCGACCGGGCGGGACGAAGCGGGCCTTCCGCTCGGCCTGCAGCTGATCGGCCGTCCCTGGGAGGAGGCCGAGATGCTGAACATCGCCTACGCGCTGGAGCGCGCCGCCGGATTCGATGCGAAACCGGCCCGCTGGTGGTGAATGCGCGAGGCGCGAGGCCGATCTCTCAGCCGCGCCTCGCGCCGTTTCAGGCTTTCAGATCGGTCGCCGCCATCCGACCGTTCCGGCCCTCCTCCAGTTCGTAAGAGACCTTCTGCCCTTCGTCGAGCCCTTCGATCCCAGACTGCTGAACCGCTGTGATATGGACAAAAATGTCCTTTCCGCCATCCTCAGGCTCGATGAATCCGTAGCCTTTGGTGACATTGAACCATTTGACAGTACCCGTCGGCATGCGTCCGCTCCTCGCCTTCGCGCCGCCGCGTCGCTGCGGCGGCCTTCGCGCATCGTCGAACACAGGCATCGTCGACAGGCATGCTCAAGGCGTCGGCCAGATCCCGAAGTCCGTCTTCAACTCCGCTGTCCGAAATGCTGACAGGAAATGGTCCGAATCACAAGGAAACCATGGATCGGATTTCAATCTCCGACGACCGGATTTCGTCGCCCGCGGAGCGCGGCGCCGCGCTTGCCGCCCGCCGGCGCGCGAAGTAGAGAAGTTGAAACCCTGCACTGGAGCCGCCGATGACCGAACTCGCCTATGCCGAGCCCACACCGAAGACCATTTCCGGCGCGACCGGCGATTGGGAGTTGGTGATCGGGATGGAGGTGCACGCGCAAGTCCGCTCCAAGGCCAAGCTGTTCTCCGGCGCCTCCACCGCCTTCGGCGCCGCCCCGAACAGCAATGTCAGCCTTGTCGACGCGGCGATGCCCGGCATGTTGCCGGTGATCAACGGATTCTGCGTCGAGCAGGCCGTGCGCGCGGGGCTCGGGCTGAAGGCGGAGATCAATCTTCGCTCGGTCTTCGACCGGAAGAACTATTTCTATCCGGACCTGCCGCAGGGCTATCAGATCAGCCAGTTCAAGCATCCGATCGTCGGCGAGGGCGAGGTCATCGTCGACATGGCTCCCGGCGTCGCGCGGAAGGTCGGGATCGAGCGGATTCATCTGGAGCAGGACGCGGGCAAATCGATCCACGACATGGATCCGGCGCTTTCCTTTGTCGACCTGAACCGCACCGGCGTCGCGCTGATGGAGATCGTCTCGCGCCCCCATATCCGCGGCCCTGAGGAGGCGGCGGAATATGTCCGCAAGCTGCGGCAGATCCTCCGCTATCTCGGGGTCTGCGACGGCAACATGCAGGAGGGCAGTCTCCGGGCGGACGTCAACGTCTCCGTCTGCCGCCCCGGCGCCTTCGAGCGGTTCCGCGAGAGCGGCGACTTCGGCCATCTCGGCACACGCTGCGAGATCAAGAACATGAACTCGATGCGCTTCATCCAGCAGGCGATCGACTATGAATCCCGCCGGCAGATCGCAATTCTGGAGGATGGCGGCGCGATCGATCAGGAGACCCGCCTCTACGACCCCCAGAAAGGCGAGACCCGCTCGATGCGGTCCAAGGAGGAGGCGCATGACTATCGTTATTTCCCCGACCCGGATCTGCTGCCGCTCGAATTCAGCCAGGAGTGGGTCGACGAGATCGCCGCGACCCTGCCCGAGCTTCCCGACGCCAAGAAGGCGCGGTTCGTGGCCGATTACGGCCTGACCGAATATGACGCGTCCGTGCTCACCGCCGATGTGGCCGACGCCGACTTCTTCGAGGCGGTGGCGAAGGGGCGCGACGGCAAGACCGCCGCGAACTGGGTGGTGAACGAGCTATTCGGCCGGCTCAACAAGGAAGGGCTCAGCGTCACGGAAAGCCCGGTCTCGGCGGAGCAGCTCGGCGGCGTGATCGACCTCATCGCGTCGAAAGAGATCTCGGGGAAGATCGCCAAGGAGCTGTTCGAGATCCTCTGGACCGAAGGCGGAGAGCCCGCCGCCATCGTCGAAGAGCGCGGCATGAAGCAGGTCACCGACGCCGGCGCGATCGAGGCGGCGGTCGACGCCGTCATCGCCGCCAACCCGGAAAAGGCGGAGCAGGCCCGCGCGAAACCCTCCATGGCGGGCTGGTTCGTCGGTCAGGTGATGAAGGCGACCGGCGGCAAGGCGAACCCGCAGACGGCCGGCGCGCTGGTCAGGCGGAAGCTCGGCGTCGACTGACGCCGCCTTTCCCGAGGCGCGCCTCCTATTTTGCGCGTTGGATTCACTCGTCGGCGCATGGAGTGGATTTAGAATGATTTTCCTGTCGCCAAACTGTTGTGGCGACGAGGCGACGGGGCGCGGGATCGCGGGCCGGATGCGATGTTTTGTCTCAATCGGCGCGTTCACGCCCAGCGGCCCCATGCCGCTGCTATAGTCGGGGCGGCTCCAGGTTGGTGGAGCGGGTCGGATGGCGCTTGAGGCTCCCGGCCGCATGCGATGGCGTCCGCATATAAATGACGGGATACCCTATGGCTGAACCTCGGCTCCCGACCCTCATCACTCCGGCCCCCGAGAGCGGCTTCGCGCGCGGCAAGGCGCGCAAGGGTTTTGAACGGGATGTGGCGGCCCGTGTCGCGACGTCCCGGCGGGCGGCTGCGAGCCGTTATCAGACCGGCGCGGCGACGAACGGCCGCTGGCTCGCCGGAGGCGCCTGATGGCCGCGCGCGACGCGCCGCCGGCGCCGGAACTCGCAGTCTCCGAATGGCTCAACACCGAGCGCCCGATCACGCTGGAGGCGCTCCGTGGGCGCGTCGTCGCGATCGAGGCGTTCCAGATGCTCTGCCCCGGCTGCATTCATGACGGCGTCCCGCAGGCGCTCGAGATCCAGGCGACCTTTTCCGACAAGGACGTCGCGGTTCTCGGCCTTCATACGGTGTTCGAGCATCACGACGCGATGACGCCGGTCTCGCTCCGGGCGTTTCTGCATGAATTCCGCGTTCGGTTTCCGGTCGGCGTGGATCGCCATGACGGCGGCCCGCTGCCGCTCACGATGCAGGCCTACGGGCTTCAGGGAACGCCGACGCTTCTGCTGATCGACCGCAGGGGGCGGCTGAGGGCCCGCCACTTCGGGCGGGTCGCCAGCATGGTCGTCGGCGCCGAAATCCAACACCTGATCGACGCGCCAGCCTAGGCTGGCCTCCCGAAGCCGCCGGCGGTCGGCGTGGTCACGATCACCGCCTCGCCGGCCTTCATGACGGTCTGATCGCAGCCTCTCAACACTTCCATCTCGCCGGAAAGCCGGCGGATCTCGGTCGCGCCGACGGTTCCGTCCCCGCCGCCGTTCAGCCCCTTCGGCGCCACCTTCCGATGCGAGGAGAGGATCGCCATCTGCATCTCCTTCAGGAAACGGATCCGCCGCCGCGTCCCGCCTCCCGCGCTCCAGCGCCCGCGCCCGCCCGAGCCGCGGCGGATATGGAAATCCTCCAGCAGGACAGGGAAGCGGAACTCCAGAATCTCCGGGTCCGTCAGGCGCGAATTGGTCATGTGAACCTGCACGGCGTCGGTCCCGTCAAAGCCGTCGCCGGCCGGGGTCCCGGAGCAGATCGTCTCGTAATACTGATATTCGTCATTCCCGAAGGTGAGATTGTTCATCGTCCCCTGGCTGTTGGCCATCACTCCGAGCGCCGCGAAAAGCGTATTGGTGACATGCTGAGACGTCTCGACATTCCCGGCTACGACCGCGGCGGGGTATTCGGGGCGGAGCATGCAACCTTCCGGAATCACGATGCGGATCGGGCGGAGACAGCCGGCGTTCATCGGGATGTCGCCCGCCACCATCACCCGGAAGCAATAGAGCACCGCCGCCCGCGTCACCGGTTCGGGCGCGTTGAAATTGGTGTTCTGAACCGGCGACGTTCCGGTGAAATCGACCACCGCTTCGCGCGCCTCGCGGTCGACGCTGATCTTCACCCTGATCCGCGCGCCCTGATCCGTCACGGTTTCGGCCTCGGCGTCATGCAGCGCATCGATCACCCGGCGCACCGCCTCCGCGGCGTTGTCCTGCACATGGCCCATATAGGCGCGAACCACATCGAGCCCGAAATGCGCGGTCATGCGCCGAAGCTCCTGCGCGCCTTTCTCATTGGCGGCGATCTGCGCCTTCAGGTCGGCGACGTTCTGATGAACGTTGCGGGCCGGCCAGGGATGATCCGTCAGCAACTCGACCAGGGCCGCCTCCCGGAACCGGCCTCGGTCGACCAGATGGAAATTGTCGAAGAGGACCCCCTCTTCATCGACCGTCGTCGCCAGCGGCGTCATCGAGCCCGGGGCCGAGCCGCCGACATCGGCGTGATGCCCGCGCGACGCCACATAAAACAGGATCTCCGCGCCCGCCTCGTCAAACACCGGCGTCACCACGGTGATGTCAGGCAGATGGGTGCCGCCATTATAGGGCGCGTTCAGCGCGAAAACGTCCCCCGGGCGCATCTCCGGATTCTGCGCGATGATGGTCTCGACCGAACGGTCCATGGAGCCGAGATGCACCGGGATGTGCGGCGCGTTCGCGACCAGCGAGCCGTCGCCGGCGAAGATGGCGCAGGAGAAATCGACCCGCTCCTTGATGTTCACCGAATAGGCCGTGTTCTGCAGCGTGACGCCCATCTGCTCGGCGATCGACCGGAAGAGATTGCTGAAAACCTCCAGCATCACCGGGTCGGCGTTTGAGCCGATCGCCTGCGCCTTCGGCAACGGTTCGACCCGCGTCAGCCGGATATGGTTCAGCTTCGTCACCTCCGCGCGCCAGCCGGGCTCCACCACCACGGTCTGATGCGGCTCGACGATCAACGCCGGCCCGTCGATGGCGCAGCCTGGTTTCATGCCCGCGCGATCCGCGTGAATCTCCGCCTTGCGCCACGCGCCCTCGGTGAAGAGTTCGATACGCTCCTCCGGCTCCCGCTTCTGCGCCGTCGCCTCGGCCTCCGGCTCATCCGGCCGCGCTCCGCCGCCGACCGCTTCGACCTCCGCCGCCTCGATCACCACCGGCTTGTCGTCGAAGGTGAAGCCGAACTGCGCCTTGTGCGCCGCCTCAAAGGCGGCGAGCATGTCGCCCAGCGCGCCGAACGGCGCCGGAAGCGGCGTGTCGGTGCCGTCATAGCGGAGATGAAGCCGCTCATGGCTCGTGATCGCCTCGCGCGGCACCCCCTGCCCCGCGACCTCGTCCTCCGCCGCCCGGCGAAGATCGGCGATCAACCGCCCGGCGCGCCCCAGCGAATCTGCGTCGAGCGTCTCGACCACCGCCTGCGCCCGGTTGGCGCGGATATCGGCGAGCCCCATTCCATAGGCTGAAAGAATCCCGCTATGCGGATGAATAAGAACGGTTTTCATCCCCAGCGCATCCGCCACGCGGCATGCATGCTGCCCGCCGGCGCCGCCAAAACAGGTCAGCGCGTAGCCGGAGACGTCATGTCCCTGCTGAACGCTGATCTTCTTGATCGCGTTGGCCATGTTCTCGACGGCGATGGCGATGAAGCCCTCCGCAACCTCCTCCGCGCTCCGGCCGTCTCCGATCTCTTCCGCCAGCGCATCGAACGCGGCGCGCACCGCCGCCGCGTCAAGCGGCTGATCCTGCGCGGGGCCGAAGATCGCCGGGAAATTTTCCGGCCGAAGCTTGCCGACCATCACGTTCGCGTCCGTCAGCGCCAGCGGCCCGTCGCGCCGATAGCATTTCGGCCCCGGATCGGCGCCCGCGCTGTCCGGGCCGACCTGAAAGCGCCCGTCGGTGAAATGAAGGATCGAGCCGCCGCCGGCCGCCACGGTGTGGATCCGCATCATCGGCGCCCGCATCCGGACGCCGGCGACCTCGGTTTCGAAAGCGCGCTCATAGTCGCCCGCGAAATGGCTGACATCGGTCGAGGTGCCGCCCATGTCGAAGCCGATGATCTGCTCATGGCCCGCCATCCGGCTCGTCTCGACCGCGCCGACGACGCCGCCGGCCGGGCCGGAGAGGATCGCGTCCTTGCCCTGAAAGAGCGACGCCGCCGTCAGCCCGCCGGACGACTGCATGAACATCAGCCGCACGCCGGATTCGCCGCCCGGATCGAGCTCCGCGGCGATCCGCTCGACATAGCGTTTCAGGATCGGCGAGAGATAGGCGTCGACCACCGTGGTGTCGCCCCGCCCGATCAGCTTCATCAATGGCGAGACCTCGTGGCTGACGCTGACCTGCCCGAAGCCGACCTCGCGCGCGATCTCGGCCACGATCCGCTCATGATCCGGGAAAGCGTAGGCGTGCATGAAGACGATGGCGCAGGCGTCGATCCCCTTCGCGCGCGCCGCTTCGAGCGCGGCGCGGACCTGCGCCCGGTCCGGCGCCGCCTCCACCGAGCCATCGACGCGGACCCGCTCCTCGATCTCGATCACCTCTTCATAGAGAAGCTCGGGCTTGATCACCTTTTTCGCGAAAATGTCCTGCCGGGCCTGATATCCGATCTCAAGCGCATCCCGGAACCCTTTGGAGATAACAAGAAGCGTCCGATCTCCCTTCCGCTCCAGCAGCGCATTTGTCGCCACCGTGGTGCCCATCTTGACCGCCGCGATCCGCCCGGCCGGGATCGGCGCGTCGGCGCTGACGCCCATCAGGTCCCGGATGCCCTGGATCGCCGCGTCGGCGTAAGCTTCGGCGTTCTCGGAGAGAAGCTTGTGCGCCCTGATTCCCCCCTCGGGATCGCGCGCGACGATGTCGGTGAAGGTGCCGCCGCGGTCGATCCAGAAATCCCACTTTCCGCGCCCCGCAGTCGACGCCCCGCCTTCATTCGTCATCACAAATCCTTTGCGCCATTCGGCCGCGCATCGGGTCATGCGGGCCGGTTCGGGTCAATCGCGCCGCCAGGGCGCGTCGGTCAGCGTTTCCGCGTCATGAACGCCGCGAACGCGGCGCGGGCTTCATCCGATTTCAGCCGCTCGGCGAAAATCCGCCTCTCCTCAAGAGAGATGGCCTTGATCGCCGCCGGATCGCCCCGCAGCAGCGCGCGCGTCGCCGCCATCGCCTCGCGCGGCTTCGCCGCCAGCCGGCGCGCCGCGTCGAACGCGACATCCATCAGCTCGGCGGCCGGAACGACCCGATTGACGAGCCCGGCCGCCTCCGCCGCCCGCGCCGACAGCGGCTCGCCAAGCGCCAGCAGCGCGAACGCCCGGTGGCTCCCCATCAGCCGCGGCGCGAGATAGGAGGACGCGTTCTCGGGCACCAACCCGAGATCGGTGAACGGGGTCCGGATCTCCGCGGTCTCCGCCGCATAGACCAGATCGCACTGGAAAAGCGTCGTCGCGCCGACGCCGACGGCCAGCCCCTCGACCGCCGCGACCAGCGGCTTGGCGCCGTCGATCTGCGCGTTCAGGAACCGGTCCACGCCGCGCTCCCCGACCTTTGGCGCGTCGCCCGTCGCGGCCTTCGCGAAATCCGCTATGTCGTTGCCGGAGGTGAAACTTCCCCCCGCGCCGGCGAGGAGAATCGCGCCGATGGCGTCATCCGCCTCCGCCGCCGCCATCCCATCCGCCAACGCGCCATACATTGCATCGGTCAGCGCGTTCTTCTTCTCCGGGCGGTTCATGAGCAGCGTCATGACCCCGTTTCTGGCGTCGATGTCGATTGTTCCGTCCATACTCGTCTCCTCCGCCAGATTGCGCGGCGAGACTACGCGCGGAGCCACGGCTTCGGCAACCGCGACATGGCGCCGGCGCCGCGAAGACGCTGAAGACCGCCGCTCATCTCGGACGGGCGCGCCCGCGCCAGCGGCGGCGTTCTAACTGAGCCCCATCCAGCCCCGCACCTGCTCGATCATGTCGCCCTGAAAGTCCGACCGCGTCCCCTCGGCGCTGACGGCGCCAAGGCTGAGGACATATATGTAGTCGGAGAGGCTGAGGATGCGCCTGATGTTATGGTCGACGAGAAGGATCGCCATATCCTGCTTCGCGAAAAGCTCTATCCACTCGAACACCTGCTCCGCGACGATCGGCGACAACCCGATGGACGGCTCGTCGATCAGGCAGAGCTCCGGCTGAAGGGCGAACGCCTTGGCGAACTCCAGCTGCTTCTGCTGACCGCCTGACAGGGAGCTCGCCGAATCCTTCTCCTTCTCTCGCAGGATCGGGAACAGCGCATAGGCCTCGCGCATCCGATCCGCGGTCGAAATCGGCCTCTCCGGGCGCAGGCGCCGGAGTTGCTCGAGCGGCAGCATCAGATTGTCCCGGACGCTCATATAGGGGAACAGGCTGCTTTCCTGCGGGATCATGTAGATGCGCCGCCGGGCGAGCTGATGCGGGTCGATGCCGGAAATATCGTCGCCCTTGAACCGGATCCGGCCCGCCTTCGGCTTCAGGAAGCCGGCGACGGTTTTCATGACCGTGGACTTTCCCGCGCCGTTGAGGCCGATGAGGCCGCGGATCTCGCCGGCGCGGACCTCCATGGAGACCGACTGCAGAATATCGATGTCGGACGTGTAACCGGCGGTGACGCCTTCTATCTCAAGAAGAGCGCTCATGCGACTTGCCCGCCAAGGTAAGCTTCGATCACGGCCCTATCCCTCAGAATGGCGTCGGTCGCGCCGTCGGCCAGCACTTCGCCGGCGTTCATGCAAACCGATCTCGGGCAGAGCTCGCGGACAGCCGGCATGTCATGGCTGACCAGAATGAAGGTCTGCCCTTCCGCGTGGCGCTCACGCACGAACGCGGACATGATATCGCGCATCGTCGGGTGAACCGCGGCGAAAGGTTCATCCAGCAGCGCGACCTGCGGCGGTTTCATGAAGCAGGCGCCAAACTCGAGCAGCTTCTGCTGGCCGCCCGAAAGATGCCCCGCGTCGAGCCCCATCACATGCTCGAGCTTCAGATCCTGAAACAACAGCAACGCGCGCTGCATCGCCGCCTCGTGACTGAGCCCGAGCGCCCTGCCCGCGACCAGAAGATTGTCCAGGGCGCTGATCCGCCGAAACAGCCGCGTCATCTGAAACATGCGCAACACGCCGGCGCGCGCGATCCGGTATGGCTTCAATCCCATCAACTCCTCGCCATTGAGGCGAATGCTGCCGGAATCGCCGTTCAGGTGGCCGCTCATTATATTGATGAGGGTCGTCTTCCCGGAGCCATTCGGCCCGATCAACCCCAGCAGCTCGCCCGCGGAGATGGAGGCGGACACATTGTTGACCGCAACCAGTCCGCCGAAGCGCTTGGTGACGCCGGCGAGCTCAAGAAGCGCCGCGCTCATGCCTTGGCCTGCTTCAGTTTTTCCCGCGAGAATGGAAGCTTGATCAGCCCCCAAAGCCCTTCACGGAAGAACCTCGCGATGATGATGACCGCGAGTGAAAACACGATGAGATGGTAGCCGCCCGCATCGCGCAGGGCCTCCGACACGATGTAGACCAGAAACGCCCCGATGATCGGCCCGCTCATCGTGCCGATCCCACCGATGACCACCATCGAAAGCACGAAACCGGTCTGAAGGATCAGGCCGAGCTCCGGGCTGACGAGCTGCGCGAAATGGGCGTAGAGCGCCCCCGCCAGCCCGCAGATCGCCGCGCTTATGGCGAAGGCGAGCGTTTTCCAGTGAACGACGTCGACACCGCGACTGGACGCGGCGATCTCGTCATCGCGTATCGCCTGCAGATACAGCCCGTATTTCGACCTGAGCAGAAGATAGACCCCGACCTGAACGAAGGTCAGCGCCCCGAGCATGAGATAGTAATAGGACAGCCGGCTCTCGAAGATCCCCGGGACGTTCAAGCCCAGATCGCCGCGCGTGAAGCCATAGGAGTTGCCGATGGCGAGGCGCAGGATCTCGGCGAAGGCGAGCGTGGTCAACGCGAGATAGGCCCCGGACAGGCGCAGCACCACCCAACCGAGAAGGACGCCGATGAAAAACGCCGTGACGACGCCCACCGGAATGCCGATCCAGGGCGGCGCGCCGAGATGGTAGGACATCAGGCCGGTGCCATAGGCGCCCACCATGGCGAAGGCGGCCGGCGCCAGCGACATCTGCCCCGTATAGCCGGCGAGCAGATTCCAGCCGACCGATTGCATCGCGAAATACATGCATACGATCAGAACGCCCAGCCAATAGACATTGCCCACGACCAGCGGAGCGAGCGCCACCAGAACGAGCACGAAAATCGAGACGAGGAATTCGACCTTTGTCCGGCCTTCAGAACTTTGCATCATACGCTGCGGCCCTTCTCCCCGAACAGGCCTTCCGGTCGAAGCAGGAGAACCAGAATAAGCAGGACGAACGCGAACGTGTCGCGGTAATCATACGATATGTAGACGGCGGCGAAGCTCTCGAAGACGCCGAGGAACAGGCTGGCGAGCACCGCCCCCGCGATCGACCCCATCCCCCCGATCACGACAATCACATAGGACTTCAGCGCGATGAACAGGCCGACATCCGGCGAGGCGTTGATGAGCGGAGCGAGAAGGCCGCCCCCCAGCGCCGCGAGGCCGCCGGAGGCCGCGAAGACCAGCGCGCTGACATTCGCCGTGTCGATCCCCGCGAGAGAGGCGCCAAGCTTGTTCTGGGCCACCGCCTGAATCTGCTTCCCCCAGAAGGAATAGCGGAGGAACGCGAGGACGCAGGCGACGATGATCACGCCGACGACGAGCGCGGCGATCCGATGACCGCTCGCCATGAACGGGCCGATGGTCATGCGCTGCACGTCGATCAGGTCCGGGCCGCGAACCGGGTACGGGCCGACCACCTTATCGACGAGATTGATGAGCAGAAGCGACAATCCGAACGTGACGATGATCGCGTATTCGTCCTTCATGATGCTCCATGAGGCGTAGCCGGAATAGAGCGGGCGCATGAGGGTCCGCTCGGTCAGCAGCCCGAGCCCGGCGCCGGCGATGAGCGCGAGCGGCAGGCAGAGCCAGGGGGATATCCCCAACGACGACGCGGCAATCGTGTAGACATAAGCCCCGACCATATAAAATTCGCCGTGAGCGAAATTGACGACCTTCAGGATCCCGAAGATCAACGTCAGACCAATGGCCATCAAGGCGTAGAAGACGCCGGTGATCAGCCCCTGGAAGATGAGATCAAGCGCCAGCATCGACGCCTCCATTTCTAGCAGGAAGCCACCCGAACCGGATCGGGGCGATCAGGCCCCGGCCTTCGGCGTCGGATCGGGCCCGGGTCCGGAGGCCGGCGCGCGCGGCCGCCCAGCAGAGGCGCGAGAGCGCCCCCCGAGACCGGCCGCGCCCGCCCCGGCGAGCAGCTGCGCTGCCGGCGCCCGACATGGTCGAGGCCAAGCCCCTAGGGCCGCATCACCTTGGAAGGATCAAGCTCCATTCCAGGCGTCTCGAGCAGCGGCGCATCGGCGATCGGCTGATTCTTCTCGGTCAATTGATAGGTGACATAGGGAACGCCGAGCCACTGCTGGTACGTGTTGCCCTCTTCGAGATTGAAGGTGATCTCGCCGCGCGTGCCGGTCCATTTCGTCTTCCGCAGCGCGTCGATGACCGCGTCGGCGTCGGTCGAGCCGGCCGCCTCGATCGCGTTGGCGATCAGGAACAGCGAATCGGCGGCCTGGAAGATCAGCCGGTTCGGCTCGGTGTTCTCACGCTTGCGATACTCCTCTCCGACCTTCAGGCCGAGTTCCGGCAGATCCATGCTCGGATGGAAAAGACCGAACTCCACCATGGTCACGGCCGCCTCTCCGACGTTGTCCCAGAAATCGGGATAATCCGCGAGCCCGGCGCCATCATAGAGAATCGTCTCCGCGGACGGCGCGACCCCTTGCTCGTAGAGCTGGTTCATCAGGATATAGGCCGCCGGCGGCAGCATGATGTTGACCACGGCGTCCGGCGGCGAAGCGCGGAGCGGAAGCACGGCGGGCATGAAGTCCTTCGCCGCCCGGTCCAGCGTCTCGTAGCGGTAATCGATATCGGGCCCGTACTCCTTCAGGAAGCTGCCGAGAAGCTCCGCCTGGCCGATGCCGTAATCGGTGTTCTCCGCGAACGCCACCACGGACCGAAGCTCCAGCTTCGCCAATGTCCGCGCGATCGCCTTGGAGATGAACGAATTGTAGTTGGACGGGTTGAAGACCTGAGCGTAGCCCTTCTTGCGGATGTCGTCCGACCAGCCGTTGGTGTTCATGTACGGAATGTTGTTCCGGTGCGCGACCTCGATCTCGGCCAGAACGTTGGAGCTCTGATGCTCGCCCGTCAGGGCGACGACGCCGTCGCTTTCAATCAGCTTCTCGGCCGCCGCGCGGCCCCGCTCCGGCACACCCTGCCCGTCTTCGATGACCAGCTCGATGGATTTGCCGAGGACGCCGCCACCGGCGTTGATCATGTCCCGGGCGATTTCGAGCCCGTCGATGACCTGCGTCCCCTGAACGACCGATCCTGGAGGCGATTGCGCCACGATCACGCCGACCTTGATCGTATCCTGCGCGAATGCGCCGCCGGACAGCAGCGCCGCCGCAAAGCCTGCCATCCCGGCCAGAGTCAACCCGCCGAATTTCATCGTATCCCCCCAGTTTATCTCTTGTAATTTTCGATTCCATCGAGATCTAAGTTAACGATCCATGATATTTTGTGACGTGTCAACAAAATCCGGCCCCTCGATCAAGTCGGCGGCGCTGACATCCGGTATTCGGCGGACCGCGCGCCGAACCCCGCCAGTCGCCGACGTCTCGTTTGAGGGTCCGTTTCAAAAAGGGTTGAGGAGAGAACCTGTTACGCCTTCCCCTTTTTGGGGGGCGCGTACAAGCCGGAGGCGGCCGGAGCGTAAAGATCATGAAAACGGCGGGCCGCGGGGCGACCATGCGGGCGAAAAGATCGAAGGGCGCGAGTGTTTCACGCAAGAAACGCCGGCGCCCTCGCCGGCGTTTCGGAAGACCGGGCGGCGCATCGCCGAAGACGAGGCGCCTCAGTTTTTCGGGTGACGGCGCGGCAAATGAAATACAATGAGAAAAGGTGGCGGCCGATCCTGCAAACATTGCTCCCAAGCGCCCGCCCGATTAACCTCGGCGGCCCGCCAACGATGTGAAGGTGCGGCTCTTGAAAACGCTTCGGATTGTTCATGTCATAACCCGGCTCCTCCGCGCAGGGTCGGAGGAGAACGTGATCGCAACCTGCCTCGGGCAGGCCGACCGGGGACACGAGGTCACGCTCGTCTACGGCCGGGACCACGACGCCGGCTATGGCGCCAAGCTCGGAAGCCGGATCCGGCTCGAATGTGTCGAGAGCCTCGTGCAGCCGATCGACCTCGCCGCCGATCTCCGCGCCACCCGCGAGATGACGCGGCTCTTCCGGGCGATCCGGCCCGATGTGGTCCACACGCACCAGAGCAAGGCCGGCGTGCTGGGGCGGATCGCCGCGCGCTGCGCGGGCGTGCCGCATATCGTCCACGGCGTCCACATCGCGCCCTTCGTCAATGTCGGTCGGCTCGAGCGCGCCGTCTATCTCACGGCGGAGCGCCTGGCGGCGCGCGTCACGCACGCCTTCATCAGCGTCAGCGGCGGCATGCGGGACGCCTATCTCGACGCCGGGATCGGCGCCCCGGCCAAGCACCACGTGGTCTATTCCGGGATGCCGCTCGACGCCTTCATCGGGGCCACGCCGCCGGAGAACTGGCGCGAGATCGTTGGCGTCGGAGATGGGGAGCCGAAGCCGCCGATCCTGCTGATGCTGGCCGCGCTCGAATCGAGAAAGCGCCATCGCGGCCTGATCGAGGTCTTCGGCCGCGTCGTCGAGCGCTTTCCGGAAGTGCGGCTCCTCTGCGCCGGCGAGGGGCCGGACAGGGCCGATGTCGAGGCGGCGATCGCCGACGCCGGGCTGGAGAAGAACGTCCGGCTCCTCGGCTTTCACTCCGAGCCAGGACGGCTCGTGGCGCTCGCCGATCTCTGCCTGCTCACATCCATGCGCGAGGGGCTGCCCCGGGTCGTCGTCCAGTACATCGCCGGCGGAAAACCCGTCGTCGTCACCCGCGTGCCGGGGATCGAGGAGGTGGTCGAGGACGGGGTCTCGGGCTTCGTCACCGACCCCGACGATCTCTCCGACACCGCGGAGGCGATCATCCGGCTTCTGTCCGACGAGCCGCTCCGCGCCCGGCTCGCCGCCGGCGCCGCCGCCACGGATGTCAGCGCCTGGCGACCGGAGGCGCTCGTCGAGGGAACGGAAAAGGTCTACGCGGAGCTCGTTTCCGCGGCCTGACCGCCGTCTCCAACCGTGGAGATTTTTCAGGCCGCCCCGGTTTCAGTCCGGGCCGCTGGAGTGGCGTTCGATCCTTGCGCGCCATTCTGGACGCGCCGCCGTCTTCGCGTTCATCTCGGAAAAGCCGCCGCTTATTCCCGGGCCAGACAGCCGGGCGCGCCGGACCCGCCGCCGCACGAGGCCCGGCTTGACCGCGCCGGCGCGGCGCGCGACGTTGGCTCGGTCCTGAAGATCCGGCCGTCAACTCAAGGAGCGCCCGACGTCATGGCTGATCCCTCACCGCTCGGGGAGGTCGCCGCCGCGGCGACGATCGAGGAGGCGGCCGCCCGGCTCGGCGCGCTGCTGGAGCTGGACGGCTCCGCGCCGCTTCCCGCGACCCGCCGCGCGTTAAGGGACCCGGACTTCGCCCGCGCGCTCATCGGCGTGCGCAAGCTTCCCGCGATTCGCGACCGCCTGCTCGCCGGCGAGGTCCAGGTCTCCGCCGCCCCGACCTCCGCCGCCCCGACCTCCGCCAACGCGCCCCGCCCGCCATCCGCCGCCCAAAGCGTGGTTCACGCCGCCGGCGCGGTGCTGAAATGGGGGATGGAGGGCATGCGCCCGGCCAAGCCCTGGGTGATCGAGCGCCGCCTGGCCGCCTGCAACGCTTGCGAATTTCAGGCCGACGCCCCCGACACCCTGATCTATCGGGGCGCCAAGGTGGTCGTCGGCAAGGATGCGAAGATCTGCACCGTCTGCGCATGCCTCACCAACACCAAGGCGGCGATATCCACCGAGCGCTGCCCGAAGCGGGACCCGGAGCATCCGGAGCTTTCGCGCTGGGGCGAGCCGTGGACCGACCCCGCCGAGCATCCCGACGGCCCGTGGCGCTGACCAGCGCCGCGCGGCGGGGCCGGATGGCGCTGCGCCGCCGCTTTAGGCGCGAGAGACCGCTTTCGCAGACAACGCATGCTCGTAGATCGCGAGATCGGGCGCGCAGATCTCCTGAACCCGGCGGAGCTGCGCCTCAGAGAAGCCGGGGCGCGATCCGGCCGGCCGCTTGTTGCGTTGCAGCTTCAGGAGCCGCACGCCGAGCGCCCGCCCCACGTCCTCGCGGAACGCGTCCATCCGCGCGGTGTCGCCCACCACGTCAAAGCTCTCGAGGTTGGCGCACGCGGTCCGGACCAGCCCGCCCACATCCGGCTCGCCCACCTGATAACGGCCGGCGAAATAGAACAGGTACTCCGAGCCGAAGCGGCGCGCCTGCTCGGATTCAAGAAAGGCCTCGACGCCGCCGCCTTCGACGCTCGAAGGGTGCCGCCGCTTGAGGTAGAGATAATGTGAGACAAACCTCGACACCGGCTCGCGCAGCACCGTCACATAGCGGCGAGTCCGTTCCTCGGCGCGGCGAAGCGCCGGGTTGTAGCGCGCATGGGCCGAGATGCAGCGCACCCCCTTCATGACCAGTCGCGCCATCATCATGTCGCGGACCTCGAATTCGCGGTAAAATCGTTCGAGCCCCGTCGCCTCCGGCCAAAGCAGCCGCTGCAGGGCGGCGCTCTCCTTGAGCGAGATCGTCGCCTGCGAATACAGATACCGCGCCCGGAGCGCCGATCCGACGGACGTGCCGCCGCATTTCGGCGCGTGGATGAATGTCACCGCCTCCGCCATATCGCTCTCCGCTATCGCCCGGCCGGCGCGCAGGACGCGCCGGTCCGGACGGGGGATCCGGTCGGCCGCCGGACTATGTCGTTCTCGCCGATCGTGACGTTTTCGATCATGCCGCCCGGGTCGTTGACCACGACGTCGCCGCAATTGTTGCACCTGTCGCGCCGAAGGCCCGCGCCGTCGAGCCGGTTGCCCGCGACGGTGACGTTGCGCACCGGGTAGGTGTTGTGGCTGGGAGAGGGGTAGAGCAGGATCCCGGCCATCAACGTGTCGCGCACCTCGTTGCCGATTATATCCACATCGTCGCCGCCGATCACAGTCAGCCCCCGCGTCCGCGAGCCCGCGCAGACATTGCCTTCGATCAGCACGTCGCTGACCGTGCGCGGCTGTTCGTCACGGTCATAGGTGACAACGGAGATGCAATCGTCGCCGCTCTCGATCACGCGGCTTCCCCGCACCGTGACATGCTCTGAGCCATTCACGATATGAATTCCGTCGCTGTGGGGGCGATAGACGCAGGCCCCCTCGATCAGAACATTCGAGACGCTGTAAAGACGCATGCCCCCCCGCCTGGCGCCAAGCAGCGTCATGTCGCGCAAGATGACGTCGCGCGCGTCGAAGAGAATGACATGGCTCGCCCACAGCCCGAACCTTCGGCCGCTGGACAGGAACTTGCGCGGCGGCCCCGCGCCGGAGGATCCGCGCCAGCGCTCCGCCCAGTCCGAAAAGGCGTCCGGCGGCGCTTCCAGGGTGAGCCCGTAGAGGCCTATCCCGTCCGCCTCGACGCCGAACCCGAGATCCGCCGCGTCCACGCCGACGAGGCGCGCGCCATAGCCGCAGAGCTCCGCCCCGGCGGCCGCCAGCGTCACCCGGCCCGATCGCAGATACCGCTCGCCCGCCGGCGTCGGCGGAAGAAACAGGATCGGCTCGGGCATCGCCGCCGCCGCGTCGAAGGCCGCCTGCAGCGCATGCTGGATGTCGACGCCCGGCACGACGCCCCGGCTGGAGAGATCGAGGACCGGCCGGCTTCGCCCCGCGATCTCCACCTGATCGGGGACGCCGCCGGCCTCACGCCACGTTTCCGCCAATGTGCGGCAGACCCCCGCGGTCGCGCCCGCGCGTTCGTCGAGCCCATTCGCGCCGCGGGCCGGGGCCTCGCCGGTGATCATCGCCGCCGAGACAAGGGCGGCCGCGCCCAGGGCGATGGTCCCGATCAGGCGGAGGCGCGGCCGCATGTCAGACGGCCTCGATCGCGCGCAGGATTTTCCTCAGCCGGTCAGCCGATTCCACCCAGCGATAGCGCGCCGCTTGCGCCCGGCCCGCCTCCGCCATGCGCCGCCGGCCGGCGGCGTCGAGCGACAGGACCTCGCGGATCCGCGTCGCGCAGGCGTCCGCATCGCCGCTCCTGAAGAAGAGCGCCGCGTCGCCCAGAACCTCGGGCATGGCGCTGCTGTCGGAAGAGACCACCGGACAACCCAGCGCCATCGCCTCGAGCGGCGGCACCCCGAACCCCTCATAGAGCGACGGAAAGAGAAACATGGCCGCGCTCTCGTAGAGCGCGCGGAGTTCGCCATCGCTCACCCTGCCGAGGGCCTTGAGCCACGGCGCCTCGACCGCATGCGCCCGCGCGAGCGCCGCAGGCGCGCCTCCCGCGACAACGAGATGCATCCCCTCGGGCGCGACGGCGGCGAAGGCGTCGATTGCGAGCGCGATGTTCTTGTTCGGACTCTGGTTCCCAACGCAAAGCACGTAGCGCCCGGCTTCGAGCCCGCGCCGCGCGAGCACGTCCGGTTGAGACGACACGCCGAGGATATGCTCGGCGCTGTCGGGCACGATCTCAAACCGGCTTTCGGGCAGATCGCACCAGCGCGCCAACTCGCCCCGGGAGAAGGCGGAGATCGTGATCAGGGCCCGCGCCCGACCGGCGAGGCGCGGCCGGATGAACCCGTGCCACGCGCGGTAGGGGCGCGAGTAGAAGTGCGGATTGGCGAAGAGGTTGGCGTCATGCACCGCGAACACGTGGCGCGGATGGAGGAGCGGGCCCGATCCGGCGAGACTGACCAGAACGCACCCCTTCGCCGCCCGCGCAAGCTCGATTTGCTCCCAGGCGTGCCCCTTGAGACGGCCGACGCGACGGATCTCGATCGCCCGCCAGTCGCGCTGACGCGCCGCGCCAGCCGGCGCGAGGCCCACGACGCGGGCCCCGCCCAGATATTCCGGGTCCTCGGCGAGGCGCGCGTCCAGCGCAGCCGCCAACTCCTCAGCATAACGCTGCATGCCTGAAAGCGGCTGCGTCAGGAAGCGCATGTTAAAATAGATGGGGCGTTTCGACGCCGCCGCCCCACAACTCCGACACGCTTGAGACACCATCACCCCCGCAAGACGCGCGCCTTCGCCCGACCCATCCCCTTATATGGGGCATCGCCCCCCTTATATGGGGCATCGTCGGATCACAAACACGGCGATCAGCGTCCACTCTACCGATTTTCGCCCAAACAGCGAGTGACATGACGCAAGGGCGACGCCGGCCTTTCATGGCGCCCCGCGATGGCGCCGAACTGATGATAATCATTGCAATATGGGGCGTTCTTCGCCATCAGGGCTTGGTTGTACTCGTCGTTGCGCCATACGATTAAAGAGGCTGCCATCTGGAGTTCAGAACGCGCATGAACACTCCTGGGAACATCTGGAACAGACCAACCGCGCCGCGGGAGCGCGATCATGGCCGTTCAGGCGCGGTCGAAGACGACGACTCCCTCTTTGGGCTCGCGCGCGGCCTTGTCGCAACGCTCTGGCGCTGGCGCCTGCTCATCCTGGCGATCGTCGCCGCCGGCGTCTCGGCGGCCTGGCTTGTCCTCCAGACAATTCCCTCGACCTATATCGCCAGCGCCGAGGTCTATTTCGACTTCAGCCGTCAGAGCGTCGTCAGCGACCTGCCGGCGGCCGCGGTGGCGCCATCGGAAGCGACGCTGAACACCGAGATGAAGATCGTGACGTCGCGCAACCTGATGAACGTCGTGGTCGACGAGTTGAACCTTCTCGAGGACCCGGAGTTCAACCCGTGGCTCACCGAGCCCGGAGACCCCGAGACGAGCGCCGAGACGCCCCCCTCCGAGGAGCAGATCCGCATCGCGGCCGTCTCGACCCTGCTCGGTCAGGTCAATGTCTCGCTGGTGTCGAACAGCTACGTGTTCTCCGTCACCGTCGAGACGCTGGGACCGGAAAAATCCGCGGCGATCGCCAACGGCATCGCCGATCTCTTCATTCAGGAGCGGACCGGCCGCCGCCTCACCGCGTCGGAAGACGCCGTATCCTGGCTCGAGCGCCGGACATTGAACCTGCGCGAGCGGGTGCGCGAGGCGGAGAACCGGGTCTCCCAGCAGCGGGCGCTGGTCTCGCCCGGCGCCGACTCGTCGCTCAACTCGATGGCGGTGAAGATCGCCTTCCTGCGGGAACGCCTGGCGACGTCTCAGGCCGAGGCGCGCCGCCTCGCCGATCTTGAGGAGAGACTTGGCGCGGCGTCCGGGCGGACGGCGCTCGACGCGGAGACAAGCAGCGCGCTCCGGAAGTTTTCAGGCGATCTCGCCCGTGAGATCGACGCCGCAGCGGAGACCGACATCGGGCGCCTCGGCGCGCTGGTCGAGCGCGCCCGCAGCGAGGTGGCGACGGCCGCGGAGGAGGTCCGCAGCGAGGTCGTGCGCGCCGAAACCGAGCTTGAAGGCCTTCTCGCCGCCTATTCGGATCAGACCGACGAAGTACAGGCGTTGCGCGATTCCGAGCGCGAGGCCGCAGCGAGCCTCGCAGCCTACGAAGCCATGCTTGAACGCCTGAAGCGGCAGGTCGCCGTCGACGCGGTCGACCCGTTCTGGCCGGAAGCCACCGTGATATCGCCGGCCGTCCCGCCGGCGTTCCCGGCGTCTCCCCAACGCAAACTCATTCTCGCGGTCGCGGGCGTCGGCAGTCTGGCGCTGGCGTCGGGACTCGCGCTGCTGCTCAACGCGTTGTTCCCTGTCGTCTCATCGGCGCGCGAGCTCGAACGTGTGACCGGAATCCCGGTTCTGGCGCGGATTCCTCTGCCTTTGCGCCGGCGGCTGCCGCGCCTTCAACGACAGCTGCGTCGGCGCGGCGCGTCGCCTCTGGCCGATGGCCTGCGCACGCTCAGGATCGCCATTGCGCTCGAATCGCGCGACTCCGCGCCGCGCGTCTTGTTGCTGACCTCCGCCGAAAAAGGGGAGGACAAGAGCGCCACAGGGTATCTTCTGGCGCAGTCGTTCCTGCAGGCCGGACGGAAGGTCCTGCTGATCGACGCCGACCCCTCCGCACGCGCGTTCGGCCGGGTTCCAACCGGCCCGGGCCTCAATTCCGTTCTCATCGGCAAGACCGATCTCAGAGAATCCATCACGAAGGACAAGAACTCCGGGCTCGACATATTGTTCGCCTCCAAGGCGCTCAGCGACGACGCAGACCTGATCGCCTATGATCGGAATCGCGCCGGCCTCGAGAAGATCGCCTCGGAATACGACGTCGTCATCGTCATCGCGCCGCCGGTCGGGACGTTGCCGGACGCCCGTATCCTGGCGCGGCTCTCAGACGCCGTTCTCGTCGTGGTGCGCCGAAACGCCTCCCGCCCCGCCGCGGTCGCCGAGGCGCTGGAGTTGCTCGTCAGCGGCGGGGCGTCCCGCGTCGCCACGGTTCTGCTCTCGCGGCGGCGTCGCTAGGCCGAGGCGGCCGTCACGCCAGCCCATTGCTCCCGAGGTCCGGCTCGCGCGCGGGCTTCGGCCTGCGGATGAAGGCGCAGATGAACAATGTCAGCAGGATATTGTATGTGAAATTGTGGTGCGAATACCAGGCGACATGGGGCGTGACGAGCATCGCTCCGCCGATCTGCCCGTAGACGACGGCGAAGGCGAAGCTTCGATGCGCCCGGTTGAACACCCAGGTGAAGAGCACGATCAACCCGGCGATGAGGAAAGCCCCCAGCCACGAGAAATCGACATAGGGCGCCGTGAAGGCCGGAAAGACGCCTCCAGCCCGCAATCGCTCCACCGCGACGATCCGGTCGCCCAACGCATTTGAGACCACGCCGTCCGCGCCAGAGAATTGCAGCAGAAAATTGAAGCTGTAGACGCCGTAGGTCTTGTCGAACTCCGTCGAGAAGGGCGTCACGGAATTGTAGAAATCGTTGACGAGATAGTAGAGCAGCTTCTCTCCGCCGATGCGCGCCGCGGAATATTCGGACGCCCAGGGCCCGACGGTCACCGCCTCGCGGAGCGACCAGACCGCGAAGAGCAGCGCCGCCAGCACCACCGCATATCTGAGGTGGAACGGCCGACCCGCCACCATCGAGGCGCCGACAAACGTGCTCAGCACCATCTCCACCAGCAGGATCCGCTGTGACAGGAAGATCGGCAGGATCGACAACGCCACGGCGGAGACGATGAACATGCTGATCCCGATCGCCATGTCCTTGCGGATACGATCAGGACTCCGAAAATTCACCGCGAACACGCAGGCGCCGAAGACGCCGAGGCCCGTCAGGCCCGTATAGAGGAGCCGCATGCCCGGAAAGAACTTGTTGTCGAGAATGATGTCTCTGGCCGCGTCGGTCTCCTGCTCCGCCGCCAGCGCGATCAGCCTGTCGATCCCGCCGGCCTGGGCCGCGCTGGTCAGAATCCATACGATCACGATGAGAACGGTGATCACATGCCCGAGCGCCGCGATGCGAACCGCCCGCGACAGGTCGCCAGGGTCGTTGATCGGCCGCGCGTCGCGATCAATGGTTCGCGTCGATACGGATCCGAGAATGACGACGATCAGAAGGCATATGCCTATCCATGCGATCCCCAGGGCGGAAAAGTCGAAGTCGATCCCGTTCAGCTCCATGGTTCGGACCATGACGTGGAGATCGTTTCGCGCCGCATAACCAAACGCGACGCCGGTCATGACGAAAAGCCACGCGAACAGCACGAGCGGAGCAGGCGCCAAAAGGTAGAGCGAACGGCTCCGCTTCATCCGAACGTCTCCACTGGGCGCCGCATGCGTCAGGACATAATCATCCGCCACCCGCTCGAACGACGCGGCCGAGAGAGAAAGCCGGCGGCGCGCTGAACAGATCCGAACCAGCCACGCCATCCTAATCGGGCGCCCCCGACCGAACAAGCCTTGGCGCGCCTGCGGGCCGCATCTGTCCGGTCTGGAGCGGCGCGCCCATTCCTCACTCTCTGAGCCTCTTCCAAACTCCTTCGCGATGATCGTTCGTTGGCGTAAGGTCGCCTACGAGTTTCGCGAGGGTTTGGACTCAAAGATGACTGGAAAAACAAATGGGAAGATACTCGGCCTTCAGGCTCTCCGCGGGATAGCGGCGCTGATGGTCCTCATCGGGCACTCTCTCGCCGAGGCGGAACACTATTTTTCTACGACATTCCCTCTCAAGGATCTGCCTTGGACGCGCGGCGTGGACCTCTTCTTTGTCATCAGCGGGTTCATCATCGTCGTCGCCTCCTATGACGGGCGGAACTCCGTTCCGCCGCTCGTCTTCCTCAAGCGACGATTTCTTCGCGTGGTGCCGCTCTACTGGTTCTACACAAGCCTGATGGTGGCCGCCCTGCTGGTGTTTCCCGAGGGAGTGAAGGATACGCAACTCGACATCGCCCAGATCGTCAATTCCTACGTCTTCATCCCTTACGAACGCTATGACGGCCGGGTCGCGCCGGTGCTTTCGCTGGGCTGGACCCTCAACTATGAGATCTACTTCTATGTGATATTCTCAGCCTTGCTTGCATTCGGGTTGCGCCGGGCCGTCCTCTTTCTTGTCCTTTTCTTCACGGCCTACTCGGCGCTCGGCGCGGTCGTCGACTTCGATTCAACGCCGCTGGACTTCTGGTCCAACGCGCTGACGCTCGAATTCGTTTTCGGCGCCTTGATCGGTTACACCTATCTTCAGCGCGGCCGGCTCGCGCATCGTGCGAGCTTCGCGGTCAGCGCGGGGGGCGTCGTTCTGGGGTTCGGCCTGCTGATCTGGCTGGACGCCCTCGCCGCCGAAGGGCGGCTGCTCGCCGACGCGCCGCGCTTTCTGTTGGCCGGGGGGCCGGCGGCCCTCATCGTCGGGTCGGCCGTTCTCCTGCTGCCGGAGCGGCTGGACGCGCGGACGCCGAAACTCTTGACCGCGCTTGGCGACAGTTCCTACTCCCTGTATCTCAGTCACAGGTTCGTTCTTCGGCCGATGACCATGATATGGCAGCGGGTCCTGCCGGTCTCGCCAGCCTATGCGCCCATTTATGTGATCTGCGCCTGTGTGGCGGCGCTCGTTGCGGCGTATATCGCATATCTGCTGATCGAGCGCCGGTTTCTCAGGCTCGCGTCGAGGCTTCGCCGCCGCCGCGAAGCGGCGCTCAAGATCGATTAGCCGGCTTCGGCTGCGCCGGAGCGACGCGCGCATGCGGCGAGCCGGCCCCCTCGCAGGGGCCGGCCAAGGCTGATCTCAGGCGAAATAGAGATCGTCGATGTAATCGGCGGCGCGATAGACCGAATAGCTGCTCAGATCGCCGTCCGCGTCGTGGAAGCGGTTGCTCTCGACCTCGAAGCCGACGTGAAAGACGACATCGGCGGCCGTATTCACCGCGTGACGACCAAACATCTTGTCGGTTCCGCCGTCACCCAACACCAGTTGGAATCCGGTCTCGACGCCGTTCTTGTCTTCTCCGTAGAGAAATTCGAACTGATCGGCGCGGGCGTCGCTCGCCTGGATGTGGGAGCTGATCTCCTTCACGTCGTCGGAACTGATCTTGCCGTCATCGGCCAGGCCCAACGTATCGATCGCCTCGACGATCATCTGGTTCATTCCATCGGCGGCGCGAGCGGCCTCGTCGATATCGGCCCGCGAGACGTTGCGGATCAGGCCCGGGTCGGTCTGGATGACGTCCACGAGTTGATCGAGCCCGGTCCCCGTCGTGCCCGACGTATCGATGTCGGGGTTGCCGAGGGCCGCCATGTCGGCGTCGGTCAGGAGTTGGTCGAGCCAGTCCGCCGGAACCCCGGTCGAGATATGCGGAACGCCATCATCGTCGAGCATACGGCCTTTCTCGACGCCGAGCCCGACCTGGTACAGCCCCTTCATCCCGTGGTTGATCACGTGGCCGACATGGGGATGGATGCCATCGTCCACTTCGGCGATCTGGGCGATGTCGGCCCCCTTGTGAAGGACCAGGTGGTAGCTCTCATGGAGATCGAGGAACTCGGCGTGGCGGCCCGCGTCCTCGCGAATCCAGGCGTCGATGGCGGTCACGTCGCTGCGGTCGATCGCGCCGTCGTTGGCGAGGCCCAGGGCCTTCATCCCGTCGAGATACATGTTGTTCATCCCGTCGGCGGCGCGTGCGCCTTCGGCGATGTCGGTCCGCGAGACGTTGCGGATCAGGCCCGGGTCTGTCTGAATGATGTCCACAAGCTGATCGAGCCCGGTGCCCGTCGTGCCCTCGACGACGAGGCTGCCACCAGGGTTGCTCAGGGCCTCCATGTCCGCGTCGGTCAGAAGCTTGTCGAGCCAGCTCGCGGTCAGGATGACGGAGCGGTAGAGGTCCCCGTCCACGTCGAGCAGGCGGCCGTTGCGATCGCCGAAGCCGAAGCTGTAAATCGCGCTGGCGACCTCGTCGACCGCGTCCTTGCCGAAGAGGCGGGCGCTGCTGTCCTCGTTCTCGACCAGCTGGAACCCGGTCTCCGCGCCGTTGCGCTCGGCGCCGTAGAGTTCGAGATAGGTCTGGTTGCGCGCCGAGCTCGCCCGGACCCAGTCCCCAAGCCCGCGCAGATCCGCAGCGTCGATCGCGCCGTCATTGGCCAGCCCCAGCTCGCGGATGCCATCGACGATCAGGTGGTTCAGTTCGCCGGCGGCCTGAGCGCCAGCATCGATTTCGGGCGCGGATATCTTGCGTTTGATACCTACGTCCGTCTCGATAATTCCGATCAGGCTGTCGAGGCCTGTCCCGGTGAAACGGCTTTTCATCGTTCTTCCTTCGCATGGATTCCGTGTGCCCGCAGAAGGAACTCAATCCAGAGTGGAAGTCTACAAACGCGCGGTCACCTTCGGCGTCGATGTATTTCACCGACAGGCGCGTTGTTTGGTCGGCGTCGCCGATCGGCAAGGTGAGGATGGTGTTCGCGGCGTGCACCCGTTGCGGCGGGTCGCCGACGCTAACGTGGGTTGGGAGGGTCGGCTTTGTGGAGAAGCGGCCTGATGAAAACGCCGTCGCAGATGGGCGGAGAAACCGCCGCTCGGCCAAGCGGCGGTTTCTTGCTTCTCAGGCTCCGAGCCAGCGCATCTCGAACTCGGCGGCCGACGCTCCGCCGAACATCAGCTCGATCTCGCTGGCGCCGCCCATGTCCGGATCCATGCGGAGCAGCGCATGCGCCTCGCCGAGGCGGTGCAACGAGACCCCGCTCAAGTCGTCAAGGCCAAGCAGCCCCTCGACGCTGAGCACCGAGGCGCCGGCGCCCTCCTCGACGGTGTTCTTGTCGTCAGGGTTGAACGTTCCCGGGTCGAATTCGACGAACACCAGCCGGTCGTCGTCGGCGAAGTTGAGATCGGCGACGAGGTCGCGCTCGCCGGCGTTATTGTGGTTTCCGTGGAAGACGAACTCGTCAGCGCCGGCGCCGCCGATCATCGTGTCGGACCCTTGTCCGTCAAAGAGATGGTCATTTCCCGCGCCCCCGTCGAGCCAATCGCCGCCACTGCGGGCGTAGAGCATGTCGTCGCCGCCCGAACCGGCCGCTTCGTGCGGGGCGTTCTCGGGGGCGCTGTCGTTGAACGACGCGTCGGGCGCCGCGTCGGCGAGCAGGGCCGGATCCTCCGGCGCCGTGTCGACGGCGCTCACCGCAGCCGCCAACAGGTTCGCCTCGCCCGAACCGGTGATGTACTTGGTTTGCAGGTAGCTCTCGACCTGCATCCGTTCGGGCTCGGTCAGGGCGCGGTCGTAGATCAGCGCCGCGCCGACCTCGAGTTCGCTCTCGCCGAGACCGGCGATCTCCGCGCCGATCACAAGCTGCTTCAGATCGGTGGCGAAGGTGTGCTCGCCGCTCTGGATCACCGCGCCGTCGAGGAAATGGCTGAACGCCCCGGCCTTGAGCACAACCGACTGCACCAGCCACCCCTGGGTCGGGCCGTCGACATTCGAATCGAAGTCGAACTTGCTCCCTCCCCACCCCTGCAGCAGCAGGTCGTCGTCGGAATGCTTCGTCGCCAGGCCGAAAGCCTCGTTCTTCGCCCCGTCGCCGTAGACCAGACCCGA